>NZ_MUBK01000020.1 GCF_002127545.1 Xenorhabdus beddingii | reverse complement strand
CAGACGTTGTTGTTCTGCCTCTGCTGCGGCGCGACGGGCGGCTTCTTCAGCCAGACGTTGTTGCTCTGCTTCTTCTGCGGCGCGACGGGCGGCTTCTTCAGCCAGACGTTGTTGCTCTGCTTCTGCTGCGGCGCGACGGACAGCTTCTTCAGCCAGACGTTGTTGTTCTGCTTCTGCTGCGGCGCGACGGGCGGCTTCTTCGGCCAGACGTTGTTGTTCTGCCTCTGCTGCGGCGCGACGGGCGGCTTCTTCAGCCAGACGTTGTTGCTCTGCTTCTTCTGCGGCGTGACGGGCGGCTTCTTCAGCCAGACGTTGTTGCTCTGCTTCTGCTGCGGCGCGACGGACAGCTTCTTCGGCCAGACGTTGTTGCTCTGCTTCTGCTGCGGCGCGACGGACAGCTTCTTCGGCCAGACGTTGTTGTTCTGCTTCTTCTGCGGCGCGACGGGCGGCTTCTTCGGCCAAACGTTGTTGCTCTGCTTCTTCTGCTGCGGCACGGGAGGCTTCTGCGGCCAGACGTTGTTGTTCTACTTCTTCTGCTGCGCGACGGGCGGCGTCTTCGGCAGCCAGTTTTTCTTGTTCAGCTTGTTCTTCTTGCGGGTTCTTATCTTGACGACCAAGTCCAAGCCAAGAAAGGAAACCTTTTTTTTTCTCTTTTGCCATCGGCCACTACACTCCTCGCGGTTAATTATGGCGTTATTAACAAATATGCCCACTGAGATAGGTTTTAACGGTGATAAAATCCAGTCTAACATTTTCATCACACCACAACACATATCTATCGCGGATTTCGTGGTAAATTAATCAATGGGTTTCTTCATTTTCACTCACTTTTTGTCTCCACTCAGTATTATTGAGTGATACCGGATGACAACTGCTTAAGTTATGTAAATTATGACCAAAAAACCACAGCGCGCGTCTTTAGGGCAAATTCGCATTATCGGCGGAAAATGGCGCGGCAGAAAATTGCCGGTTCCTGATAGCAACGGGCTACGTCCAACCACGGATCGTGTCCGTGAGACACTCTTTAACTGGCTTATGCCAACCATTCAGGGAGCTCGTTGTCTGGATTGTTTTTCAGGTAGCGGGGCGCTCGGATTTGAGGCTCTATCACGTTATGCAAGCCACGCAACGTTGATTGAATATGATCGCAATGTGGCGAAACAGTTATCAGCGAATTTAGTCTCGCTGAACGCTGAGAATGCCAATGTTGTGCAAGGTAATGCACTACAATATCTCAATGGGGAAGGAACACCGTTTAATGTGGTTTTTCTCGATCCTCCATTCCGTCAAGGCATGCTCACTGAAGCCATCCATTTACTGGAAGCCAATGGCTGGCTGGCAGCAGAAAGCTGGATTTATGTTGAGGCCGAATCAGAATCTGCTGCGTCAGAAGTTCCTGCAAACTGGCAATTACATAGGGAAAAGGTTGCCGGTCAAGTTGCCTATCGATTGTATACCCGCCACCCGTAATGGGGTGTCCGGCTTGCTTAAATACGATTTTGGAGTCGATGATGTTTATTCAATTAGGAAGAATTATCATGATTTTCGTTTGGGGGATCATGATCTTCAATTTGTTTTACCCTTTCCCGAAGCCATTAAGATACTTTATGGATATCGCCATGGTCTTCACCGTGGTCATGCACGCATTTCAATTACTGTTACTGACAAATTCCCAGCCTAAGGATCAAAAATTATCCGGTTTCCTCCAGACCAAGATTTTCTTTTTCGGTGTTTTTGAACTACTGGCTTGGCAGAAAAAGCAGCAGCAGAATAAAAAGCCGTAGAGCAGTCACTTTCCACCACGGACTATTTTATTAAATTTGACTCTGGAGTTAACTCCAGAGTGTAGAGTTAATCTTAACTAATCCAAATTAACTCTATTTGAGAGGTCGCCTATGTTATCCACCGACAAAAAACATAAGCAATCACAGCTCGATCTTCATGAAACAGGTCACGGTCATTCTCACCATTCTCATGATCATTCCCATAATCATGAACATGATGGGGCACATTGCTCACACGATCATGCCCATGCCATTCAGGATACGACACCCCTCGAATTAACGGCAAACCAGCGTTTCAATTGGATCATCAATGGCATGGATTGCCCAAGCTGCGCAGGGAAAATCGAGAATGCCGTCAGAAAACTCCCGGCAGCCAAACAGGTCAAGGTACTGTTTACAACAGAGAAACTGGTGGTCGATTCTGATGTCGATATTCGTTCTGCCGTCGAACAGGCCGTCAGGCAGGCTGGCTTTGAAATCAAGGAAGCAGATCCCGTATCCAAATTGCCTCCGGCAGCCAATCACTGGAAAACATTTTCCCCCATCCTTATTCTCGTCGTCTTGATGTTCATCAGTTGGGGAATCTCAAGCGTCAGTGCTCCCGCCGGGCAAATTGCTTTCATCATTACCACGCTCATTGGGTTATACCCCGTTGCAACCAAAGCCATCAAATTGATTCGCTCAGGGACTCCCTTCGCCATTGAAACATTGATGAGTGTTGCTGCCATCGGCGCCCTGTTCATTGATGCCACTGCTGAAGCTGCTATGGTCATTCTGCTCTTCAAGCTAGGAGAAGTGCTGGAATCCTATGCCGCCGGACGTGCCCGTCGGGGTGTCAGTGCCTTGATGGCATTGGTGCCTGACCAAGCCTTATTGGTTAAAAATGGACAAAAGAAAATCGTATCGGCAGCGGAACTGCGTTCTGGCGATATTATTGAGATAGCCCCAGGAGCCCGTTTGCCCACCGATGCCGAACTGCTCAGTCCATTTGCCAGTTTCGATGAAAGCGCCCTGACGGGGGAATCGGTTCCTGTTGAACGGTCACAGGGAGAAAAGGTGGCTGCGGGTTGCCTTTCTGTCGATAGTGCCGTACAGATGCAAGTGATTTCTGAACCGGGGCATAACGCCATTGACCGCATTCTCCAATTGATTGAGGAAGCAGAAGAGCGCCGTGCGCCCATTGAGCGCTTTATCGACCGATTCAGTCGCATCTATACCCCGCTGATTATCTTGTTCTCAGCACTGGTCGTCCTTCCCCCGCCGTTGTTGTTTGCCGGTTCGTGGGAAATGTGGATCTATCGGGGTCTGACCCTACTGTTGATTGGCTGTCCTTGCGCACTGGTTATTTCGACGCCTGCCGCGATTACTTCCGCACTGGCCGCAGCGACCCGCCGTGGTTCCCTGATCAAAGGCGGGGCGGCCTTAGAGCAACTGGGGGCCGTGACCACCATTGCACTGGATAAAACCGGAACCCTGACCGAAGGCAAGCCTCAGGTCACGGAGGTTGAACCCGTGGAGAGCATCAGCGCGGAAACCTTGCTGGCACTGGCCGGGGCGGTAGAAAGTGGCTCCCATCACCCATTGGCCAAAGCCATCCTTAACGCCGCAGAAAACAGGGGAGTGACAATTATCGAGGCGGAGCAGCGTAAGGCACTGGCCGGGATCGGCGTTGAAGGGCTATTGTCAGGACAGAGAATACTCGTCTCCTCCCCAGAGCGATTACCGGAAAATACGTTATCTGAGCATTGGAAGCAAAGAGTCACAGAACTGGAAAACCGGGGCAAAACGGCGGTTGCTGTCATGCAGGATAAACAGTTCATGGGGTTAATCGCCATGCAGGATACCTTGCGTCAGGATGCCATAGAGGCCATCCGCATCCTGAAAAAACAAGGTGTCGAGGCCGTTATGCTCACCGGGGATAATCCTCGTGCGGCGGCGGCGATTGCCGGTCAACTGGGTATCGATTATCGGGCAGGATTATTACCAGAAGATAAAGTGAAAGCAGTGACGGAGTTGAACAAGCAACATCACACCATGATGGTGGGTGATGGCATCAACGATGCTCCAGCGATGAAAGCAGCCAGTATCGGGGTTGCCATGGGCAGCGGAACGGATGTGGCATTGGAAACGGCGGATGCCGCGCTGACACACAATCGCCTGACCGGTTTACCTGAAATTATCGCACTGTCTCGCACAACCCATTACAACATCCGCCAAAATATCACGATTGCGTTAGGCTTAAAGGCCATATTCCTGATCACCAGTCTATTGGGCATCACCGGGCTATGGATGGCGGTTCTGGCTGATTCGGGCGCGACGGCATTGGTCACGGCAAACGCAATCCGGCTGCTGAGAGTGAAATCCCAGAAGTGATCATTTAAGAGAAATAAGAAATAGCAAAAAGTAACAAATTGAAAAGGTGCGAATGCGCACCTTTCCAAAATTACAATTACTCAAGATTGCTATTAAGGAAAAAAGAAAGATGGTATTCAGCGAGGTGATAATTGTGACTAAACACCATATTTAAAGCCTAGCACAGCCCTCTGTTTCTGCCAGTCAATGACGCGATATATTTCAATTTAAGCGATTTCTAAGCTCTTTCACTTTTTCTGAGCAAATACCGATAAGGTGTTTGCTCCGTCTCCTGCGCGATCAACGCATGATCCATAAAACGACAGAAGCCGGGAATATCGCGGGTTGTCGCCGGATCATCCGCGATGATCAATAAGGTCTGCCCGGCATTCATATGGCGGACGGTCTTACGTACCATCATGACGGGTTCCGGGCAACGTAATCCCAGCGTATCAAGTTTTTTGTCAGGATTGGCAAAAACATCGGACATAACAATCTCTGTAGGTTCAAACAATCTATGGCAGCGGATTATATTACAAAACATCGCCAACTGCCGTACTTTACTTTTCTTGTATAACCCACGTATGATTTATGTCCCCTGATTTTTCAGGTACGTTTATTTTTGGGTTCCCTTACCCCATTCACCAAAAAGGTACACTATGTTCCAATTGACCGCGCAGCAGCGGGCCTCGGCGTTGATCGGGCTTTCGCTTTTCCACATTCTGATCATTACTTCCAGTAACTATCTGGTGCAATTACCCATCTCTATTTTTGGTTTTCATACCACGTGGGGGGCATTTACCTTTCCCTTTATCTTTTTGGCGACCGACCTGACCGTGCGCATTTATGGTGCACCTCTGGCTCGCCGGATCATTACCTCCGTCATGCTCCCCGCTTTGTTGATCTCTTATCTGATTTCAGCGCTGTTTTTTCAGGGAACATGGCAAGGACTCGAAACATTGGGAACCTTTAACGTGTTGGTCGCCCGTATTGCAAGCGCCAGCTTTATGGCCTATGTGCTTGGTCAAATATTGGATGTCGGTGTCTTCAATCGCCTGCGCCAAAAAAGCCGCTGGTGGATAGCACCGGCTGCCGCCATGTTTTTCGGTAATATGCTCGACACGCTGGCCTTTTTCTTTATCGCGTTTTACCGCAGTACTGATGCGTTTATGGCAACGCATTGGGTAGAAATTGCCTTGGTGGATTATGCTTTCAAGCTGTTTATCTGTCTGCTTTTCTTCCTACCGGCGTATGGCATTCTGTTGAATTTAATCCTGAAATGCTTTTTCGCTCAAACCGCAGATAAAAAGCTGGCCAAAATCTAATGAGGGTTCCCCCGAATCGGGGGATCTTCCGGGAAAAGGGGTGTTTCGGAGCGCACATTTCCGGCTTTTATTCATCACTCCTCTGTATATTTTGTCGTATAGTACCGTATAGTATTGATGGACAGGCAAACACATAAATCGCCTGTGACCCGCCACATGCCAGTATTGTGACACCCATGCGTAGTTTCCAGTGAAGAAGGAATATCTCTTATGCTGAAAGTGATCCAGTCTCCATCCAAATATATCCAAGGGCCAGGTGCGCTATCTCACATTGGTCGATACACCAAAATGCTTGCTGACCACGTCTTCGTGATTGCCGATAATTTCGTGATGAGTCTTATTGGGGATACCGTCAGCAAAAGTCTGGAAGAACACGAAGTCACCAGCCACTTCGAAATCTTTAACGGTGAGTGCAGCCGGAGTGAAATTCAGCGTCTGTCGGCTATTCTGGGAAGTCATCAGTGTCAGGCTGTGATTGGGCTGGGGGGTGGAAAAAACCTTGATACCGCCAAAGCGATCGCTCACGAATCCAAAATTCCCGTGATTATTGCCCCTACCCTGGCTTCAACCGATGCCCCCACCAGCGCCCTTTCCGTCTTGTATACCGAACTGGGCGAATTCGACAGTTATCTGATTTACCCGCAAAACCCGAATATTGTGCTGATGGATACCAATATCATTGCCAAGGCACCGATTCGCCTGTTTGTGGCCGGCATGGGGGATGCGCTCGCCACCTATTTTGAGGCGCGAGCCAGTAGTTCTGCCCATAAACCCACTATGGCTGGCGGTGCAACATCCACCACAAGTTTGGCATTGGCCAAGTTGTGTTATGAAACCTTGCTGGCCGAAGGCTACAAAGCAAAACTTGCCGTGGAAGCCGGGGTCAGCACACCGGCGGTTGAAAATATTGTTGAGGCAAACACTTATCTCAGCGGCATCGGTTTTGAAAGTGCGGGTCTGGCTGCGGCTCATGCCATCCACAATGGTTTTACGGTGTTGGAAGAGTGTCACCATCTTTATCACGGAGAAAAAGTGGCATTCGGCACTCTGACACAATTGGTATTGGAAAACAGCTCAAGTGAAGAGCTGGAAACCGTGCTCGATTTCTGTGTACAGGTGGGTCTGCCAGTCACATTGGAACAACTGGGCTTGCGTGATAATGAAAAACTGCATCAAAAAATCATGCAGGTTGCCATAGCGAGCTGCGCTGGAGGGGAAACCATCCACAATATGCCATTTACCGTAACGCCAGAGCAGGTTTATGCCGCAATTTTGGCCGCTGACCGAATGGGGCAGGATTGGTTGTATTAAGTGATGGATGTGAGATTTTACCGCAATAAAACCGCCAAATAATGTTGCCTGTATAATACTTGAGCACCTATCATTGTGCACGTACAATGATAGGTACATCAATGTTGTGAGGTCATGAACATGCATATTATGAGCTATTCCGCCTTTCGGGCACATTTAGCCAGCATGCTTCTTAAAATAGATTCAAATATGATGAATGACATAACGCGTACTACGGCCACCAGCCTCAGTCTTTTCCAGACAACCAAGCTCTATCAGATGGTTTAAATGTCGGGTCGCGGTTGCCCGGCTGACTTTAGCAACTTTCTGATATTGGCTACTGTTAATACCTTGCTGAAAATCACCATCCAACATTCTATTCAGAACCTTGACCTGTTCTCCACTAAGCTGACTTTGATCGATACAACGCCAGAATCGGGTCTTTTTCACTGTATCATCAATTTGCTTTAATTTAGCAATAAGGGTGTCATTCAATGTTTGCAGAAACCATACCATCCAATCGGTAATATCCAAGCTATTGCGCTGAGTCTGTTCCAGTATTTCATAATATTGCTTGCGGCGTTCACAAATACTCACTGACATAGCATAAAACCGGATTGAACGGTTTTCTCCCTGCGCCAATACTAAATCAGTCAAGAAACGTGTAACACGTCCATTGCCATCCTCCAATGGATGTAATGTGACAAACCATAAGTGTATGATTGCTGCACGCAAGATAGGATCAAGATTCAGCTCGCAACGAGATTGATTGAACCATGCGATAAATTTTGCCATTTCCCCCTGCAATTTTTCGGCGGGTGGCGCTTCAAAATGAATAATAGGTTTATCTATTCTGCCAGAAATGACTTCCATTCCTCCATGCCGCAACTGCCCTCCCCTGATGGGATTAAACAAGGTGTAACCTTCGGGAAACATCAATTCATGCCATTTCAAAATACGTTCAAGCGTCAGTGGGTTGTCATATCTTTCCACCACATCACAAACAATTTCAGCCATACCATCGGATTGTTCGTCAGTTGGATAGGGTTTAGCTTCACTGATGCCTAATCGATTTGCCAATGAAGAACGAACGGATACCGCATTTAGCTTTTCACCTTCTATTTCGCAGGAATAGAGAATGTTGGCAAGAAGATTATCCAATGTCGCCTGCTCTATGTTTTCAGCGCCAGCTCTTCCCAACAATAACCCCTGATTAAAATGAATCTCCCGCAACAAAGGTGTCAGAACAGGCTCATTCCATTGAAAATCTGGCCAATTTTCTTGTTCCCATATCCACATTGAATTTCACCTTATGATGCCAAAAGTTGAACCATTCTACTCATGGAGTGAGGCAAATAACAACTCTATTCGCCTCACAAAATGAGGCGAATAGCCCACCTGTCCATTTTTTCCATGTGGCCCGGATTGTGATAAGCCACTTTAAGTAAAAACAATACACTGGATGGTTATCTTGAAAAACTTAATTCTTAATATCCTGTATATGCTTGCGTTTTAAGCATTCATTGGCATCTTGTGCATACACAGTCATCATATTGAAACGAGAGTTCCCAAAAGAGCATTTGGTATAACCTTTTTCCACCACAGTAGCGGTAAAGTAGATATTAAACACAATAGCCAATGCAATAAAAAACAGCGAGATACCAATAACCACTTTGAATATTTTATTAAAAATCTTACTGCCAGAGAGCCTGGATAATGGCAAAAATGTAAAAACTGCGGCGATGATAATCAAAGGGTAAGAAGCAACAGCAATTGCACTCAACGGTGAATATTCAATGATCTTGGGATATTGCAAATGACTAAGGATATTCTTTATAGAAACAGTAGATGGGTAGCATAAAAGAAACACCATTAATAATTTCCCACCTATATTGTCAAGTATATATTCCTTAATTTTTTTCATGTCTACCTAGGTTTCCACTCATTATTAAATGTCTAATCTGGGACACATTTCTTTCCTAAAAAGTATTCTCTGCTTACTTTTGATACTAAACCATAAAAAAGTAACCCTAAGTAAAATGAATAAATTTTAACCTAAAATAACTCTTTAGATATTGGAAAGCTACCATTTCTTAACGTGTAACAATTGCCCTTGCATTCCTAAATCAGAGGATATCTTTTTATGATTTTTCGCAATATCTCTTAAAAAATTATCCAATTTACCTGTTAAATCAAATTTTTTGTCTAGTTCATTAACTGCAATCACCAAAAAAATACCTATCGCTACGCCTATAATAAGGGATCCGGCTAAACTTACTGCCGCAATTTTAACTAATGTTCCTGCAGCTAGCTTAGAGGCTGAAGCGATAACTATGGTTTTTGCCATGTCCATAGTGATATTTGCAAATAATCTTACAGTATCTACTTCATCTTTAAATATAAATTCTAATGGTCGATATCCCAATGAAGTATAAACACTAAACTTCATTCCTTGGAGGATACTACTATTAGTTCCCATTTTACCGATACCAATTTGTGTTACTTCTGTATTACTCGGTCTATATCGAGTTCCATTCAAAATACGCCTAATCCCAGGATAACCAGTTATCTTAATATACTCCTTTCCTAATCTGTCCTTATAAGAAATGGCCTTGATTCCAAGAAACTTCAAGTTCGAGATAGCATCAAATGCTGAACGAAAACCTGTCACATTGGCAAGCTTACCGACATTCCTAATAGTTGCGTTGGTATCTTTCGCATTACCTAGATATGTAGTAGCTGTATCTATAACTCCTTCTATTTCTTTTCTATGATTGCGAATAATCCCCGAAAGATCCTCCCATATGTTATACGCATCCTGTGTGGAACAAAGAAAAATATGCTCATGATTACCTTCAAGGATTTCTTTTAGCCCTAAAGTTTCACTCAAATAAGGATGTTGTGGCCTTAATTGATTAATCGGCAATTTACCATTGAGATGATCAGCAAGATAGTCATAGATTGTCGCATTTCCATTTTTATTTCTATCATTCATTATATGCAGTCCATTAATATTTAAATAATTAATATATAATAGCCAATCCAGTAGAATTAATTAAGCTTTTTATCATTAAAATGACTTTGAATATAAAATATAGAAGATGTAAATACATAACACTGAAATTATCATTTAATGCAATAAATTAAACAGATAACTTATTCAAAATTTGTTTTACTACTCTTACATGAGAGAGCTTTAGCCATTATTCGCCTCACAAAATGAGGCGAATAGCCCACCTAATTGACTCACCCGTGGGATCTAGCTCCCTGAATCCACCGCCCGTGCCAGCAAACTTATCGGGTGTTCGCATTTTTTGCTGGTGGACATTTCTATCTGCCATTTACAGGTTTCGCAATCTGTAATGACCAAATCGACACCGCTTGCTTCAATCTGGCGAAATAAATTCGCGCCAATCCCTTGGGAAACGTCATAGTTTTCCGCCTTAAAGCCGTAAGTACCGGCAATACCGCAACATTGAGAATCAAGGATCATCAATTCAATGCCCGGAATGCGCTTGATCAATTCAATAGAGTAGGCCGCCCAGCCCATTTTTTCCATGTGGCACGGGGTGTGATAAGCCACTTTCAGCAGTGTAGGTTTCAAGGGTAAATCATGTCCTTTATCCAGCAGACGATAGAGATAGCGCGTGGCCAATTCCACGTGATCGCGCACAGGCCGGGTATCTACCTCTAAAATATGTGGATATTCATCGCGCAGGGTAAAGGTGCAACTGGATGAAGTCGCTACCACCGGGATTTGACGCTCTATGACGCTTTCGGTCAAAGAGGCCAGATTGACACGCGCCTGACGTTTTGCCTGTTCAATAAAGCCATTGGCGATCAGGGGGACACCACAGCATTTTTCCCGGGTCAGCAATTGGACGCCGATGCCTATCGCGTTAAAAACTTTCAGTAAATCCTTTCCCAATTGCGGATGATTGTAATTGACGAAGCAACCGTGAAAATAGGCCACGTGCTCCTTAAATTGCGATTGAATTTCCGCTTGTTTGCGATACCAACGGCGAAATGTCCCGAAGGAATATTTTGGCAGTTCGCGCCGATGGTCAATTTTTAAGGTTTTATCCAGCAGATGACGCATCGGTTTCAGACTGGTTACCGCGTTGACGACGGGCGCAAACGGAGTGGATAACGTTCCCATCAGATCCGTATGACTGAGGATGGCATCCCGCAGTTTAGGGCGGTGTGGATGGTAATTGGCTTTTGCCCGCTGGATGATGTCACCAATCTTCACATCAGAGGGACAGGCGACTTCACAACGTTTGCAATTGGTGCAGTATGTCAGCGCTTCATCATACAGTGCCGGATCTTTGAGACGCAGGCGCTCCCCATCAGGGCCAGCCTGTTTCGGCCCCGGATAGAGCGGGTTCACTTTGGCAACCGGGCAATAAGTTGTACATACAGTACATTTAATACAACTTTCAAAACTGTTGTCGAAAATACTCATTGCGTCACCTCCCCCCCGCTGATTTGCTCAGGCTGCCTCGATTTCCCGCTCTTGGGTTCCGTTACGGCCTCAGAAATAATCTGTTCAGCAACAAACAGGGCGCTCAGTAAAGAAACACCCGCACCACAACCTTCAGCCAGCGGGTCATATCCTCCCAATACCGATCCCGCTGCATAGAGGTTCGCGATCGCTTTGCCCGCTTTCAATGGCCGTAAATATTCATCCGTGTTGACACCAAATTTCAGGTAAGGCTGGGGGGCAAAGAGGTTTTGCCGCGTCCATTGCCCACGCGCAGGATTTTCCAGCAAATCCAGTCCCAGCAAGGGTTCATAAACGCGATCAAATTCGGTTTTCAGGCCATTATTGAAAAAGCTGCCGGTCGCCAAAACGACATGAGACGCCCGCAACGGAATATCACCATGATTTCGCGTGTAAACACCCGTAATGCGGTTATGCTCCATCTCTACGCCATTCACGGCATCCCCCACCATGACCATGCCGCCAAATTGATGGAATCGATCCCCCATCGCCTGATTGATACGGATGCCCAGCAAGGAAGGGGGTAATGTCGGCAGCAAATAAACGGGTTTTCCTACCTGTATCTGTAAGTTTTCGACGATTTGATCAGATTCCAGCCCGATACAAGCCGGTAAAATAATGGCATCATGCCCTTTCGACAGCCGACGAATTTCTTCTGCCAGCAAAGACCCATTTTCCGGTAAATCCAGCAGACGGGCGATATTCACCGCACGGAATTCACTCGGATTGTCACGTAATCTGTCCAGAATAGCTAAATGAACTTCTTGGGCTTGTGCTTTAATCCCCTGCTTTTGTAACGCACTGGCAACCATGTTGGGTTGAAAATCCAAAAATCCTTCAATACCGATGACGGCAACATTTTCCCAAGGCTGTTTTTTATAAGGCTGTTTTTTACAAGGAAATGGACATTCCAATTCGAGGGTGGGAACACGTGCCGGAGTTAACCATGTCATGCGCCGACGGCCAAGCGGCGTAATGCGATAGTGATTCTGTGAAGCCGATCCGGTCAGGGTTAATCCGCTTTCCCTCAGCAGCTCTTCCGCACGATAAATGAGCGAGGCCACCTTTTTTTCTCCAATGCGGCTATAAGGATGTGTCGGTGCCTGCTTCGCCAGTTCAGATAGGGCAGCCAAAGGATGGGTGACTTGACGGCCATCAGGCAAATGGGAGAGAAAATCCATCGAACCGGATGAAAAATAGAGTGCACTCTGACCAGCACTGACAATCGCACAGGACTTCCCGGCCTCCGCCAACCGGATGCCACACGCCAGTCCGGCTAATCCACTACCAATAATCACCACATCAAATTTCATCGTTGGCCTCCGCTGTTGGCAGGTTATTAATGGCTTCTTCGTCCAAGCCGCACAGTCCCTGATAAATCCAACGGGTAAATTCACTTTCCCGTAATGCATCTCCCCAAGCGATTGGACGAATGCCTTTCCAGCGCTCGTTGAGAAAATGCACCAATTGCTGTTCAGATTCCTGCCCGGTGGTGACACCAAGACGGTTGAGTAACCCTGCCGCACGGCAGGCACAAAGTTCTCCCTGACAAGTACCCATCCCAACCCGCGTCCGGCGACGTAAATCCAACAGGTTATTGACGGTTAAGGATTCGGTCGCATAACGGACTTCTCCCGCAGTGACCGCTTCACATTCGCATACCAAACTTTTGTCCAACCGTTCCGTACTCAACAAGTTGCCTACACGATCACCATGACGATATATGGCAGATCCACGAATGGGTGCCGGTAAGGCCACCGCCGTGCGCAATGTCTGCTCGGCGGTAGCCCATGAACCGGGCAAAGGCTCTTGCGCAGTCGTACAACTTGCGGTCACACCCAGTTTTTCGCAAACCTTGTCTGTCGCCCATTCCGCCATTAATCGATAGGTCATCAGTTTTCCGCCGGTAATGGTGATGAATCCTTCCAGGCCATCACGTTGAGCATGATCGAGCAGAACTATTCCACGGCTGACACTACGGCCAGAAGGATCATCATCACTGGCCACCAAAGGGCGCACCCCCGCATAGGCACGTAAAATGCGCGTTTTCGCCAGTTGAGGTGCCAGCCGTGATCCTTCACGGATCAAAATATCCACCTCTTCCGGTGTCACGAACATCTTGTCGATCTGATCATATTCAACACGCGTGGAGGTAGTCCCCACCAATGAAATGGTGTCACCGGGGACGAGAATATCGGCATCAGCCGGTTTGCGACAACGGTTGATCACCATGTTGTTGATCCGGTGCCCAAGGATCAGCAATGCTCCTTTTGCCGGGAACATCCGCACTTTCAAATCGGCATATTCCGCGATTTTTTGTCCCCAAATGCCGCCGGCATTGACCACAATCGGCGCATGAATGTCATACAGACAGGTATGTTGATGATCATAGACATGAACGCCGGTAATTTTGTCTCCTTGGCGGATCAATCCCATCACGTCATGATAGGTCAGTACTTGTGCCCCATGCTCTTTCGCATCCAGCATATTGGCAGCGGTTAACCGGAATGGATCGACGGTGCCATCGGGTACTCTCACTGCCCCGATTAAATCAGGATTCACCGCAGGCTCCAGACGCAGCGCCTGTTCTGGCTCCATTGCCTGTGCCTCAATTCCTGCTTTCTCACACGCCGAGATGAAAGTCTGCTGATAGTCCAAAGGATCTTCCGGCAAGGTAATAAACAAACCCTGCGTTTTTTCAATGCAATGGCGGGCAATGCGCTTGAGAATTCGGTTTTCTTTGATGCACTCTTTTGCCGATTCGCTATCCGTGACTGCATAACGCGCTCCACTATGCAGCAAACCATGATTACGCCCCGTCGCTCCGGTGGCAATATCATGACGTTCCAATAAAATGCAGCGTAAGCCACGGCGGGCACAATCCCTTGCAATTCCTGCACCGGTCGCGCCCCCGCCAATAATAATGACATCGGTTTCTGTTACAGGAGAGCCGTTCATTGGAGATGCTCCTCTTCCACTTCTGTGCCAGTCACGTATCCGGCCAGTCAATGTCTTGTTGGGATAGATTTGGGATAGCTAAAATATAGACAATGCCCCTGTTCTTTGTTTGATAAGGAACAATAACGAGCGAGAAACGCGCATGAGTTGACATAAAAAAGTCCATATCGTGATAAATATCACGCTTTGATGAACCGTTCAGGTCGCAAACAGAAATGAAAAAGGAGAATAAAAAACGGGCATGATCCCGTAGAAACATGCCCATGACAGTGATTAATCACTGTGATTAATGATGATTGATAATAAGCCCGTCATCTATTTTGTTGGCTCCGGTCAGACCGAATACTGTTTTTTGGCATTAATGACCCCCCTCCAATTCATGCCATCATCTCCTGCTAACGGTTTCATGCGACAGCCTCCTTCTTGAAGTGTTCTGACAAGGTAGCCGGTAAGAATCCGGCACCAATCAGATAGCGCAATATCTGATGGACATATTCAGCCGTTATTGTCGGGCAACGAATGTCACTTCCAGCCAGCCCTGACAACGTATTCCTCAACTCCAATTCAGGGTGAATTTCGTCGATATAGGCAGGGTCCAGTGCACGATAAGGTCTGCTGGTCATATCCCTGATCTGCGGGATCAAGGGATACAAGGGGTGCGTATCATCCAGCGTAAGGATCTGCTCTTTACCCTCATAAAACGGGACCGGGTTGAGAATGTAGCCAAAATCCTGCACCCAGTCGAAAAATTGCCGGGTAGAAATTTGTTCCGGGTTAAACAAATTAAAGAATTTTCCGTTGCATTCCGGTTGCCCGGAGATGTGCACCAGCGATGCCGCCACATAATCCACCGGCACAATATCCAGCAACAGAGCATGATCAGGATAAAAGCCCATGGTCAGATAACCCTTCAAGGATGCAACCAGATAATCATTGCCTTGTGCCGCGCCTGTGCGGGTGTGCCCAAGGATCAGGCCCGGACGGTAAATACTCACCGGCACGCCCCGTTTGCGGGCAATATTGATAATGCCCTCAGCTACCCACTTACTCCCCGAATAGCCGGAAGGATCACGCACTGATTCGCTCATGGCACGATCATCTTCCAGATAAGGACGAGGTGATTCGGTCGCAAACAGGGCGTTCACGGAAGAAACATAATGGAGATGTTTCAAACGTGCCGTACAGGCCAGCGCCAATGCGGTTCTGGTACTATCAACATTGATGTTTTTCAGCGCACTATAAGGATAGATGAAGTTAACCAGCGCCCCATTGTGATAAATAACATCAACACTTTCTGCAAGCTGAGTCCACGTCTCCGGGAGTAAACCAAAACGTGGCAGCCCTAAATCACCGATAACAAAATCCACACGCTCAAGCCCATGACCGACATCAATCCGGTAGTGTTTGAAGCCATCCCGGATTCTGTCGCGGGCATGCTGCTTATCCGATGCACGGCACAGGCAGATAACTCTGGCTGAGGTCTGTTTCAATAATTGCTCCAGCAAATGCAACCCAAGATATCCGGTCGCCCCTGTCAGCAATATCGTATCCGGTTGATACCAGTTGGCATGAATCAGCCCATCAGGACGCACACTTTCTTTCAGGTAGACATCATTCTCAAGCGTTTCAGCATGTTGACGAATTAACGCTTCACTATGATAAGTTCCCACGAATTGGGCAGGGTTAGCCTGATACGCAGCCCGTATTTCATCCAAAATGGCCGCAATTCTGGCCACTGTCGGTTCAACATAAATGCCGGCAATCGGTATCCTCAGTGAGAATGCGTTTTCAATATTTTCTATCATGCGGGCGACAAGGATAGAATTCCCGCCAATCTGGAAGAAATCATCCGTCACCCCGAAGGCGTCCGTCTCCAGTAAGTGGCACCAGATGGTATAAACACGTTTTTCAGTCTCTGTTTGCGGCTGTACTTTGTCATAACTGGCATTCAACCGTTCCGCAACGTCTTCCAACCGCTTTTGGTCTCTTTTGCCACTTTTTGCCAATTCAGCCAACCGGGAGGGAACATTGTCAAACCACGGTTCTAGTGCGGCCGTCATGCAACTGAGATGACTCTCTATTGCAGCCGCGCCAACAGGAGAAGATTTTTGCCCAGTAAATGCTGTGTGTAATATTGCCTTGTGTGTATGAGTATTCATAATGATGTTCTCATTCTGAGCCTCCTTTTTTCATCATTTTTTATGATGAATGGAGGCATCAATGCTGGTAGTCGTTATTTTTCAGTTTTGGTCTACATCACGCATTTATAAATACTTTATGAGACATAAACTGAATCATAAAAATAAACTGCAAAAAAATCATCAGTAATTTATCAAATATATTAATTAGTATTATTTTGTAATCTTAAATGAATTAAATAATCAATTTATATAAATCCAGTATTTCAGTGGAGGAACAGAATGTATTACGCCTATACAGCCTGAACACATCCAACTAACATATTGATATTACTTCTTTTAACTTATAAAACAGTTATCCGATACGGCATGTTAACTACGGTCATGAGCATGAATAACTATTTGTAGTAATATCTATTATTTTTGAATTTTAATTTCAAACACTTTATTTGTAATCCTGTTATAAAAAACGCCAGACAGGTAAATAAAAAGAAAATCACACACAAAAAATAAAATGTCATTTAAATGATGACATCAATGAAACTGTAAAAACAGCTTGAATTGAGACAATTTAATGCCACCGTCTACTTTATTAAATTACGTTAATACAACATCATAAATGACATCTCAAAATTGTAGAATCCATCCTTACTCCCTGCGGTGCGGGGAATCAGGGATCTTCAAGAGTTGAAATGTATCACTATTATAAAAAGGTATTTATTTATGCCGGTTATATTTATATGACTTTATGATGATTTACTGCGCCGGAAGAATTTCCCTGAAAATAATAAGCCTTTGCGTGATAAAGAACAGAAACGAACCTCAAACGTACAAAAATAACAAGCAAAGCCTTTTATTGTGACGAGCATCACAATAATATGAATAAATTGTATTTAAAAAACCCAGTAAATCACTCAAAATCGCCCACCTTGCGAAATTATATCTCTATGTTGGTGATACCTCACAGTTATATTATGTTGTTTTAGCTAATATTAGCTTCGATATAGAAAATATTTAGTAGAAATTTTTCGTTTAATATTATCACCGCTCAACGGTGGTAAGGCGCTCATACAAACGTCATGTGGAGACAAACATGTTAAGTATTTTTAAACCGGCTCCCCATAAAGCCCGGTTGCCTGCGCAAGAAGTAGATCCACTCTATCGTCGCTTGCGCTGGCAAATTTTTATGGGGATCTTTTTTGGCTATGCAGCCTACTATCTGGTCAGGAAAAACTTTGCCTTGGCAATGCCTTATTTGATAGAACAAGGCTTCTCCAGAGGTGATCTGGGTTTCGCCCTGTCAGGTATTTCAATTGCATACGGATTCTCGAAATTCATCATGGGTTCCGTATCCGACCGCTCGAATCCGCGTGTTTTCTTACCTGCGGGTCTAATACTGGCGGCGGCGGTCATGCTGTTTATGGGCTTCGTACCGTGGGCAACATCCAGTATTGCTATTATGTTTGTTCTGTTGTTCCTCTGCGGCTGGTTCCAGGGTATGGGCTGGCCTCCCTGCGGACGCACGATGGTTCACTGGTGGTCACAGAAAGAGCGTGGGGGGATTGTTTCTGTCTGGAACTGTGCCCATAACGTTGGCGGTGGTCTGCCTCCATTATTGTTCCTGCTGGGGATGGCTTGGTTCAATGACTGGAAAGCCGCACTGTATATGCCGGCATTTGCGGCTATCCTCGTGGCTATCATTATTTTCTCTTTGATGCGCGACACCCCGCAATCTTGTGGTTTACCGCCAATCGAAGAGTACAAAAATGACTATCCACCGGATTACACAGAAAAAGATGAAAGCGAACTGACGGCAAAAGAGATTTTCATGCAGTACATTCTGCCGAATAAATTGCTGTGGATGATCGCGATTGCCAACGTATTCGTTTATTTGTTGCGTTACGGCATCCTCGACTGGTCACCGACTTATTTGAGAGAAGTGAAGCATTTTGCGTTGGATAAATCGTCCTGGGCTTACTTCCTGTATGAGTATGCCGGTATTCCGGGTACGCTGCTGTGTGGCTGGATGTCTGACAAAGTGTTCAAAGGCAACCGGGGTGCAACGGGTGTCTTCTTTATGATACTGGTGACTATCGCCACAGTCATATTCTGGATGAACCCGGCAGGAAACCCAAATGTCGATATGATCTGCATGTTGGTTATCGGCTTCCTGATTTATGGCCCGGTGATGCTGATTGGCCTGCACGCTCTTGAACTGGCACCGAAAAAAGCCGCCGGAACAGCCGCCGGTTTTACCGGTTTATTTGGCTATCTGGGGGGGTCTGTGGCAGCCAGCGCCATCGTGGGTTACACCGTTGACTTCTTCGGTTGGGATGGCGGCTTTATGATTATGATCGGCGGCAGCGCGCTGGCGGTTATTCTGCTGTTGTTCGTTATGTTAAGTGAAAAGAAACACAAGCAGGAAATAGCACGCCTGAATCCGTAACATGGGTTACGATACACGCGGATTAATAACCCTATAAATAGCAGTGCAATATCGCAGTACAATGAACGTTGTACTGCGATTTCTCAATAAACCCAGTTGATACCCGTCTATTTATACCCAAATTATACCCAAAATAATTCGAGTTGCCGCGCGGCAGCAAGAGCGTTATTCCATGGCAATGAACGCCCCCTCCCCTTTTTTGATTGAAAAACATTCAACAAGAAATTATTTTCAACCCGAAAAACAAGGTTCAAAATGGTACGCCATGTTTCTATTCATTAAATGATAATAAAAAATGACATATTGTCATTGTTTCGGCTTTCAATTTGGGCTTACTGCGTTTATTATGCGCGCTTCGTAATTTCAACCGGCGCCACTGGCTTTGAGCTTTAGCGGAGAAATGATGCCTCCCGCTAGCTGACACAGTCTTTTCCCGTGGCGGTTCTATCTGCATTATTCCAAGGGATAGATGATAGCATAAATGACTGAGAATACCTCTCTGACACCACTCGTTGAACTGAAAGCCTTGAGTAAGGGCTTCGACGGTAAACAAGTTATTTCACAGCTCGATCTGACCATCAACAATGGCGAATTCCTGACCATTCTTGGCCCATCCGGTTGTGGCAAAACCACCGTACTCCGCCTGATTGCTGGGCTGGAAGAGGCGGGCTGCGGCAAAATTTTACTGGAAGGACAGGATATTACTGATATTCCTGCCGAGCACCGCCATGTTAATACGGTCTTCCAAAGTTATGCCTTATTCCCCCACATGACCGTATTTGAAAACGTCGCTTTTGGCCTTCGAATGCAGAAAACACCGGAAAAAGAGATGACTCCGCGTGTTGAGGAAGCATTGCGCATGGTTCAGCTTGAAGCGTTTGCCCAGCGCAAACCCGCCCAGCTTTCCGGCGGTCAACAGCAGCGTGTGGCGATTGCCCGTGCGGTTGTGAATAAACCCAAAGTCCTGTTGCTGGATGAATCCCTGTCCGCGCTCGATTACAAGTTACGCAAGCAGATGCAAAATGAGCTGAAAGCGCTCCAGCGCAAGCTCGGCATTACCTTTATCTTCGTGACCCATGATCAGGAAGAAGCCCTGGTCATGTCAGACCGCATTGTGGTTATGCGTGATGGACGTATCGAACAGGATGGCTCTCCGCGTGAAATTTATGAAGAGCCGAAAAACCTGTTTGTTGCCCGCTTTATCGGCGAAATCAATATCTTTGATGCCGAAGTGTTGCATCGTATTGATGAACAGCGGATACGCGCGAATGTCGAAGGCCACGAGTGTGATATTTTCACTTCGCTGCCGGTGACCGTCGGGCAAACGCTGAAAGTATTGCTGCGCCCGGAAGACCTGCGCGTGGAAGAGATCAATAACGGTGAGCAGGTTTCGGGTTTGATTGGTTATGTCCGTGAACGTAACTACAAGGGAATGACACTGGATTCAGTGGTCGAAATGGAAAATGGCAAGATGGTGATGGTCAGTGAATTCTTCAATGAAGATGATCCTGATGTTGACCATTCCCTAAACCAGAAGATCGCCGTCACTTGGGTAGAAAGCTGGGAGGTTGTGCTGATCGATGAAGAAGACGCGTAAGCTATTCCAGAATATCGTTATTACGGGCGTGGTGTCGTGGCTGATGCTGTTCGTCTTTCTGCCGAACCTGATGATCATCGGAACCAGCTTCCTGACCCGTGATGATGCCAATCTGGTACAGATGGTATTTTCGCTGGACAACTACACGCGATTGTTCGATCCATTGTACGCCGAAGTGTTGCTGCACTCGCTGAATATGGCGATTGTGGCGACATTGTGCTGTCTGGTGATTGGCTATCCGTTCGCTTTTTTTCTGGCACGTATGCCGAAGAAACTGCGTCCGCTCATGCTGTTCCTGCTGATTGTACCGTTCTGGACGAACTCATTAATCCGTATTTATGGCTTGAAGATGTTCCTCAGTACCCGTGGCTATTTGAATGATTTTCTGCTGTGGGGCGGGATTATCGATAAACCGTTGCGCATTATGTATACCCCCGAAGCGGTTGTGCTGGGGCTGGTTTATATCTTGCTGCCCTTTATGGTGATGCCACTCTATTCCAGTATTGAGAAGCTGGATAATGCTTGTCTGGAAGCGGCGCGCGATTTAGGTGCCGGGAAATTGCAGACCTTTATCCGCATTATCGTCCCCCTGACGATGCCGGGCATTATTGCCGGTTGTTTGCTGGTATTGCTGCCCGCGATGGGGCTGTTCTACGTGGCTGACCTGATGGGTGGCGCGAAGAACCTGCTGATCGGTAACGTGATTAAGAGCCAATTCCTGAATATCCGCGACTGGCCGTTTGGGGCGGCGACCAGCATCTGTTTGACGCTGGTCATGGGGCTGATGCTGTTGGTTTACTATCGTGCGGCTAAGCTGCTGAACAAGAAGGTAGAACTGGAATGATCGGACGCCTTTTGCGCGGGGGTTTCATGACCCTCGTTTATGCTTATCTGTATATCCCAATGATTATTCTGCTGGTCAGCTCGTTTAACCAGTCACGCTTTGGCGTTAGCTGGCAGGGTTTTACCACCGAGTGGTACAGTCTGTTGTTCTCCAATGACAGCCTGCTGCAAGCGGCAGGCCACTCACTGACGATGGCAGTAGCCTCCGCCACGTTTGCCACGTTGATAGGCTCCCTGACGGCGGTAGCACTGTATCGTTACTCGTTCCGCGGCAAAAAATTTGTTGGCGGGATGCTGTTTGTGGTGATGATGTCGCCGGATATTGTCATGGCGATTTCATTACTGGTGCTGTTTATGCTGCTCGGCATCTCACTTGGGTTCTGGTCACTGCTGTTTTCGCATATTACTTTCTGTTTGCCGTTTGTGGTTGTCACGGTTTATTCCCGCCTGAAAGACTTCGACGTCAAAATGCTGGAAGCGGCGCGCGATTTGGGCGCCGGGGAATTAACCATCCTGCGTAAAATCATCCTGCCGCTGGCGATGCCGGCAGTCATGGCGAGTTGGCTGCTGAGCTTTACGTTGTCGATGGATGATGTGGTGGTTTCCTCATTCGTAACGGGGCCAAGTTATGAAATCCTGCCACTCAAGATCTATTCGATGGTAAAAGTCGGGGTTTCGCCGGAAGTGAACGCATTGGCAACGATTTTGTTACTTATGTCGCTGGTTTTGGTATTGATTAGCCAATTTGTGATGCGTGATCGCACAGGTAAATCTTAATCTTCTTTTAAGCGTGGTTGCAGGTTGACCACGCTTGCTTCTCATCAATTGTTGTACCTTTTCCCCAATCAATCAGAATTTCTTTCGTAACCGTTAATTCAGCAAGAAATAAGTCACTTTACCCCATGAAATGTCGCTCCTATAATAGCCGTTTTTTGGGGGGTAGGTTCAAGCGAAACCTATATACGATACTAACGCACTAACTGTGTGGAAAACATAACATGAAAAAGTGGTTTTATCTGTTAGCCGCTGGGATGATGGCATTAAGTATGGTTCCGGTGAATGCCGTTGCCGCTAATGATGGCAAGACGCTGTATTTCTACAACTGGACTGAATACGTTCCGCCTGGTTTGCTCAACCAGTTCACCAAAGAAACAGGGATTAAGGTGATTTATTCTACCTATGAATCCAATGAGAGCATGTACACCAAGCTGAAAACCTATAAAGACGGCGCTTATGATTTAGTGGTTCCATCCACTTACTTTGTCTCAAAAATGAGTAAAGAAGGGATGCTGCACAAAATCGACACAAGCAAACTGAGCAACTTCCATAATCTCGATCCTAATTTGCTGCATAAATCTTTTGACCCGAATAACGATTATTCGATCCCTTATATTTGGGGAGCCACGGCAATTGGCGTCAACAACGAGAATGTTGATCCCAAAAACTTCACCTCCTGGGCGGATTTTTGGAAACCTGACTACAAAAACAGCATAGTCCTGACTGACGATGCCCGTGAAGTCTTCCAGATGGCATTGTTGAAGTTAGGTTATTCCGGCAATACCACCGATCCGAAAGAGATTGAAGCGGCTTATCAGGAACTGAGAAAACTGGTGCCAAACGTACTGGCATTTAACTCTGACAACCCAGCCAATCCATTTATGGAAGGTGAGGTTGATATCGGTATGATGTGGACGGGTTCAGCTTATGTGGCTCGTCAGGCTGGCACACCCGTTGATATTATCTGGCCGAAAGAAGGCGGGATTTTCTGGATGGACAGTCTGGCAATCCCTGCCAATGCCAAGAATATTGAAGGCGCCATGAAGCTGATTAACTTCCTGTTGCGTCCAGAAATTGCGGCGCAAGTTGCCAAGAAAATTGGTTATCCAACCCCGAATCTGGCCGCGAAAAAATTACTGCCGAAAGAAATGACAGAAGATAAATCTCTGTATCCCGATGAAGCGGTGATCCAAAAAGGGGAGTGGCAGAATGATGTTGGCAACGCCAATATCCTGTACGAAGAATACTTCCAAAAACTTAAAGCAGGTCAGTGACCTGAATTCACATTGAATTATTGTGGAGTCAGCATTGCTGACCCCACATAGTTCATCTGGTTTTATCAGATACTTACACCCAGCCCATCATCAAAATTGCCATTTAAAACCGATATTCATACTATTATCCTGATGACTACTTGACAGCAGCCCGCTATAGCCAAAAGTAAATGACACGTTGTTACTTGCGCTCATTTCCGCATTCGCTTTCAACACCATACCGTCACGGGAAACGGGTGCACTACGGGTCAAAAACGTCGTGTTGCTGCCACGGAACGACAAAGCTGTTGCTCGTTCACGCTCACCATACTGGTGCTGCCAACCTAATTCTCCATTTAAGGCTATTGAAGATCCCCATGAAGTCTGCCAGTGATGATTTGCGCGCAATCCCAATGTGGAGAGTGTCGCATCAGTATGTTGGCTATTGCCACGGAATGCTGCGGCAGCGCCATCCTCGTTAATGCCCTCATTGCGGAAATTAACATATGCCAGGTTAACAAATGGCTCCAGATCCACAGCCCCTACTGGCAGATGGTAAGCAAGTTCCGCAGATATTTGTGCTGTTCGCCCGCTATATTTTGCATTCTCATGGTCATGCTGATTGCCGTAGCTGATAGCGCGTTTGGTATCAATACGATGCCACGTCAATCCGCCATTGGTACGCAAAGCAAAATCACCAAACTGACGATCACCATAAAGAGCAAGATGATAGTTATTACTGTCAGCAGTAGCACTGTTGCCACCGTCAAGAGAAGTGCGGGTGTAACCAGTCGCTATACCAAGACGGCTATATTCATCAATAAGGGTATCCGCGCCCAAGAATACACCATAGTTGGAAGCCTGATAGCCACTCGCATTTTCTGTACCAGAAGCGTGGCTCCATGCACCAAGCAACCGGACCCATGCACCGTTATCATCGCCATGAATATCAGGTGAAAATGAACGGCCTTCGGTCTGATTCAAACGAGCATTTAAGGTATCGCGCAAATAACGGCTGTCGTTAACCAGCAAAGAAGCAATATCGGCATGGATCTGTCCATCAAGCTGACGAATTGCATATCGGGCCTGCTCCGCAGAACGACTCGTCAGAATACTTTCGTAGACTGGATTACCCTTTCCAAGGGTATCAATGGCATCTGCCAATGCATGTTCATTCTGAGTCTTAGTCACATCCGCAAAAGCAGTATCATTACGTCCAACATGAAGAGCCACTTTACTGGGCTGATAAGATAATTTAGTGCCAAGGAAGAGATAATTCGGAACGACGTTATCAAAGCGGCCGTTAATATTTTGTTTCGCATTAAGGATATTGTATTGCTGACCTGTCAGGCTTCGCACTTCTTTAAAGGAGAGCAAGTTATCCGTATTTTCAAGCGAAACAGCAACCTTCCCTCCATTGATCTGTACACTTTTTTCAGCCTGAATGCTGTCGCTACGCCCATCAGCGGCGATTTCAACAACGTAGTGAGAACCCGGTTCAAAAGTTATTTTTTCGGTAGCTTTAAGTGTACCAATGGCGTTACCCGGTGCAACAGTACCACCATGCTGTACATTGAGCTCCCCAACCGTACCATTTCCACCAAGAACACCACTTTCCATTACCGAAACGGTGGAAGAAATACTCCCGCTAACATTCAGTAATCCCTGTTTAACCAACGTCGAGCCAGAATAGGTATTCTGACCACTGAGGATCAGTTCACCTTTGCCTTGTTTAGTTAGCCCGCCATGACCACTGATATCGTTACTCCATTGATCCTGAGCACATAAGCCTGTATTACAGACACGTTCAGTCGGTTTATCCTTATCGAGTACAGCACCGATACCCGGAATATCAGCAACAAACTGACCATTGCCGTAGGCTACACCATCAGGATCTGGAATGCGGAACTTTTCAGGAATATCTTCGGCGGTATAGAACATACCCGGGCCATTTATCGCTTTACCGAGATTGATCAATCCCCAACCGTAAATTTCGTCAATGCCTTTCTCTCCCATATCAGTCGCCGTAGTACGAAGTACAGAGGCTACCTGGGCGCCAGTCATATATGGGAAACGCTCCATTAATACCGCGATGCTACCAGCAGCATGTGGTGCTGCCATTGAAGTACCGCTGTAAGCATCATAATCAGTAGTAATATCATCCATCCCAGTGCCTTTAATAATTGAGCTATATACCTTGGTACCGGGGGCACTAACACAAAAGCTGGCAGTATAACCGCAGCGGGAGGAGAAACTGCTGATGGAATAAGGCTCACTATTGGTACTATTTGGATCTTGTTGCAAACTGGCGACTGTTAACCAGTTTGGTGCAATATCTGGCACAAACCACGCCAGACCCGCGATGGCATCTGGGTTACTGTAGTTATAACTATTACCGGCGGCAAAAACCGTTACAATTCCGCTGTGTGCAGCATCAATTGCCCCCTGATATGCACCACCCGGTTTTGTACCCAAAATTGGCTTGATTGCGTCGAACTGCTTCTGGGCCTCCGCTAAGGTAAAATGAGCGGCGTCAGGATCTTTTCCGCCCTTTTCAAGTTCCTTAGCAATACCAATCCCCCAACTGTTGTTAATAATGCGAGCGCCACTCTCTATCAGCGCATTCCAACCAGCTTGGTAAACACCACCATCATTGCCTAAGATGATGCCATCTTCGGGGCCGGGATCGCCGTTATCAGCACCGATTATTTGGGCGTTATAGGCTACTCCATGCATTTTTCCACCATCCCGGCTACCCGCTGCAATCCCCGCAACATGGACACCATGCGCCCCTAACTTGCCGTACCCATTCACGGATGGTGTTCCACCATAACTGAATGAATCACCCTTTTTCACCTTAATGTAGGGATCAGTATATTCACGTATCCCAGAAGTCACTAAGTTGATGACTTTGTCTTTGCCCACAAATTCAGGATGTTTGGCATAAACCACCTGATCGAATATTCCCAGCTTGATCCCCTTACCGGTATAACCTCTGGCATAGGCTGCGTCAGCGTGAATAGCACCAAGTCCCCATTCAGCGACAAACTCAGGGGTATGCCAACTGGCAGGATCGCCAAGCCGCCCTTTCTCAACATAATTTTCCGCATAAGCGCCAAAGCTGGTTGCTGCCAAACAGCAAGCTATGGCGTGATAAAGTACTCGTGGCTGGGTTTTAACTGATAAACGTGCGGTAGTCAGTGCACTCCGAGGGATTTCATATCGCTTCTTCATCTTAGTTATCACCTATTGTTGATTTGCAAAAATACCAGTCCTTATGTTTTTTATTGCGTAGGCGGGTTGAAACCATCAAAGTGATCGTTTTCTGAGAACAGGGATAGATTAAAAAGACGGGCTGATTTTTAGATTTTCATCAAAAAAGCGTGTTTAATCAAAACCATTACCTGTTGCGCCACCTAAACACACCATAAAATGACACATTTTGATAACTATTATTTACACATATTTTAAATAAAGAGTAACAAATCATGTTGTTTTGAAAAATCAAAATGGGGGTTTCTATATTTCGGGATGGTGATAGACGGGTGAAGAGATGGCGGGTGATAGCGTGATATGAATATCACGCCACAGACTGCTGACAAACCGCGAAAATGAGCATAGCGATGCCCGTGATGTTATTTCGCATCGGCAAGACTGCGTTCTACGGTTTTTTTTCGCCGCCCTTACCGTAGTTTATTTTGCGTAAGATAATTTTTTCCTCCCAACAACTGCATTTGCCGTAAAATCCATTGCTGGCGTTTCAATACATAAGCGGACGGGGCATTGGCTTTAAAACGGTGGGGGTTTGGCAATACGGCCGCAAGCAAGGCGGCGTCAGACGCGGTTAATTGTTTGGCGGATTTACCGAAATAATGCCGGGCCGCTTCCTCCACACCAAAAATGCCATTGCCGAAATCCGCAATATTGAGATAAACCGTCAAAATACGTTTCTTTGACCACAGTAATTCCAGTACCGTGGTCATTCCCACCTCTAATCCCTTTCTTACCCAACTACGCCCTTCCCACAAAAATAAATTCTTGGCGGTTTGCTGGGAAATCGTCGATGCACCCCGCATTCGGGTCTGATATTTTTTGTTATGTTCTATTGCCGTTTCGATAGCGTCAAAATCAAATCCCCAATGTTTTGGGAATTTTTGATCTTCGGCGGCAATCACGGCTAATGTCATATAAGGTGAAATTTGATTCTGATCGACCCATGATGAGCGCGAAACATAAGATAAATTAATTGACATTAGGGCGCCCATTTGTCGCTCCATCATCACCATGGAAAATGGCACCGGCAAAAATGAAAATGAGATGACTGCAACGATCCATAGAACTGTGATCCATGCGACAATTCTTTTCAGCCAGCGCCACAATATTGAAAAAGGATTTCTCATCCTATTACTCAATCATTTCCCATATTTTCTTAACCAATTTATCAATCCCTTTTTCTGCCTGAGACAAAGACTCAGCGAGCATATAGGCTGGCGTTGTCACAATTTTGTTTTTAAAATCAACGACAATATCATCAACTGGACAGTCAACGTGTATACCGCCCATTTTCTCTATCTGAGCTGCCGTTTCGGGATCATTGCCAATGGTGACTTTTATCGGTTTACCTAATATTTTAGCGACCATAACAGGTGCAATGCATATAAACCCCATCGGCTTGCCTTGTTGATGCATTGACTGCACAATAGTTAATAATTCTTTATTTATTTCGCAATCTGATCCTTTATATGCGAAATTACATAAATTTTTGGCTGCGCCAAATCCTCCTGGAATAATTAAA
The DNA here is from genome assembly GCF_002127545.1 of Xenorhabdus beddingii. GTDB lineage: Bacteria > Pseudomonadota > Gammaproteobacteria > Enterobacterales > Enterobacteriaceae > Xenorhabdus > Xenorhabdus beddingii. Next base: position 61,185 of record NZ_MUBK01000020.1, on the reverse strand, counting down.
GCATCCAGCTCATTAATATCCACTTTAGATAAAGGCTGCATATTTCCCCGTGTTATACGGGCGGATTCTTCCATAATATGGCGGCTTTCTTGCTGTTCTTCACCATTAAGGTGATTAATAACATGATGTTGTACTTCATCAGGCGAAAAAAAAGACACTTTGGCCCCAAGACGGCTTAAAGAGAGCATTGTCAGGACTGATTCGTGGATTTCACTTCCGTCGTACACTCCGCATCCACTTAATATAACGGCAACAGATTTCATATTCCTCTCCATTTGTAGTAGATTAATGCTTAACCCCTTAGAGGGTTAAACACCAATCTTCATCACAGATTTTAATGAATCTTGTAACAAAAAATCTTATCTTTGCTATGTTGGTACCTGTGTTCTGTATGGAAGAATTCTTTCATTACTCGCACTGAAAATAAATCTTAGATAAGCGGGTAAATAAGTTTCCCTGGTGTTGGCGCAGTATTAGCGCACCCCAACTTCGGTTGGAGTTATTTTTTTGTAGCGCCCGACAACCAATTTCTCAATGTTTCTGTATCATTCTTCCACTCCAGCTTTAACTCATCCACCCACTCCTGAACATTATCCCACCATGCCGGTAAATCAGGTGACTGAATCTGTTGGGCCAACTGCTGCAAGTGACGCAATCCAACAGAGCCTGCCGCTCCCTTGATCTTATGTGCCTCTTCAGTAATGCCTTTTTGATCTCTGGCGGTCATGTTTGAATCCAGCAAGGCAAGGTAACCTGGCATCATGGTTTCAAAAATGGTCAGGTTGTCAGCAACCATTTTTGGCCCAACCAATTCAATATATTGGTTAAGCATTTCCGTATCGAGCCGCGCTTCATCTTTCATCTCAATATCAGTCTGTTGTAATTGGCGGCCAGATTCAGATGACTTGCCCCAATATCTTTCCATCGTAGCGGTCAACTCTTTGACGGAAAGCGGCTTATTGAGGACATCATCCATCCCCGCCTCAAGATATTCTTTTTTATCTTTTAAGACATTGGCTGTCAGGGCGATCAATGGGGGTAAGGATTGTGAGGAGTAGCGCTGGTGTAACTGACGCGCAATATCAAGCCCTGTCATATCCGGCAATTGGATATCCAATAACACTAAGTCATATTCATCAGGATCAAACATGGCCAGTGCATCATGGCCATTCATGGCAACATCAACGCTATTTCCCAGTTTTTCCAGTACCGAACGGGCAACAATAACGTTCAGTTCAATATCTTCCACCAACAAAATGTTGAGTGCAGGGAGGGGCAGGGTATCGGGTTCGGCTTTGCCTTCAACATGTTCATCAAGGGTCGGGGCCACCACAGACAAAGTAAAGCAAGAACCTTTACCCGGCGAGCTTGTCACAACAATGTCGCCTCCCATGCTTTGGGCAAGGCGCTTCGAAACAGCCAGGCCAATTCCCGTTCCGGTTGCAGGGCGTCCACCGGCACTGTCTTTCACCTGATAATACATGGCGAAGATTTTCTCCAGCTCATCAGCGGGAATACCGATGCCAGAATCTGTCACTTCAAATAACAGGCGATCCCCTGCTTCACGCCGGATATGAACCCGGATTTCCCCTTTCGGAGTAAATTTCACCGCATTGCTAATCAAGTTCCATAAGATTTGTCGCAAGCGGGTTCCGTCAGTCAACACCTTGACCGGCAATGACGGTTCCGGTTCAAGCACGAATTTAAGCCCCTTGGGCTGCGCCAGTAACCCTGAAATGTTCTCCAAATCCACCATAAAGCCCGTGAAATCGATCGGCTGATTATCTAGCTGGATTTTGCGCCGCTCTATCTTATCCAGTTCAATGATATCGTTAAAAATATTACCCAGAGTGATAGCGCTGACATGGATGGTTTCCAAATATTTACACTGCTCTGGTGTCAGCTCGGTGTCCATCAGAATTCGGCTCAGGCCGACGATGCCATTTAAAGGCGTACGAAGCTCATGGCTAATCGTGGAGATGAAAGTGGTTTTATCCCTGCTGGCATTCTCTAAAGCATCCTGATAGCGCTTACGCTCCGTTATATCGCGGCCAAATCCCATTAATCCATGTCGTTTTCCAACACGATCATAAAACGGGACTTTTCTGAGTTCAAAACAGGCTTTGCGTCCATCGGGATAAACCAGCCACTGTTCATAGGTCAGGGAGACATTGTGGCGGAAGACTTTTTCATCCGTTTCCATCACTTTGCTGGCAATTTCTTCATCGTAAACTTCCGTCGGGGTCAGGCCAATAAGCTGTTTTTCGCTTTTACCCGTCAGCAGTTCCATCGCTCGGTTACAGCCGGAAAATTCATTGTCTTCATTACGGTAATAAACCAAGTCCGGCGAAGCGTCTAGAAATGAGCGCAGTAGCACTGACTGTTGTTCAAGCTCAATCTGCGTTTTTTCACGATGCTCCATTTCCAATTTAAGTTTATCCAGCAATACCAGATGGGCTTTTTCCACTTTTTCCCTGTCGCTGATTTCTTGATTCAATTGAGCAATGTTTTCTTTGAGTTGGAGATTCAATATCGCATCACGCTGACGCATCTCTTCAAGTTTAGCGACCAGACTGGATAAACGCTGGCGGGATTCTTCGAGTTGCTCCACGACGATAGAAAGAAAGTAAACGGCCCAAGGGGTAATCATCAAACCAAAAAAGACGGAGCGAATTAAGTCAATGCGCTGTACTTCTCCATGCAGTACAAAGGTAACGGCCATTTGCATCACGATCGCAAGAATAACTAGCGCAGATGCAAGTAATATCGAAAAACGCACCAACCCTAACTTCATCATCAAATCTACATAATATTGGGCAAGCCCCCGAATTAGCTTCATAACCGCTCCCAGTAAAATCATTCCTAGTCAAAGTCACCAGATTGAATCATAACTTAAAAAAGACCCAACTTCGTTGAGGGATATCATCCCCAATACCCAGGTGGAATAAAAAGACACAAAAACAGAATAATTATTCACTCAAACTTTCAATTTATTTTTTGGAACAAAAAACAATCAATTATTTATCCTTGTCACTCCAAAAATACACAATATAATTCTATCATTCTTCAAAAAACAAGATTTAAATTCCAGTTAAATCACATTTCAAAGCATATCTAAAATAGATAATGTGGTAATTTTAGTGATATAGCTCACATCATATCAACCCTATGATCTTGGTCACAAAATACAAAACAGCATTATTTATCGATTAAATTCAATTTGATAACTAAATTAACCTCGCAAAAAACCTGATTTAATACGATTTGACCTGCCCTCTTTTTATCGCTAAGTTGGGAATTCACTGAAAATCACCTGTCGGATAATCCCCCGACTCATATTTATGCAGTGACACAATATATGCAGTGACACAATATATGCAGTGACACAACATGACATAACATCCTTTTGATTTACCGCTTGTTATTGCCAATAAACTTGTTATTGCCAATAAAAACAAGTGGCGTTTGACTGAGGGCGCAAATCAGACGCCTGTAGAAAATAACATATCGATATCATCTCGCGAGTGATGTGAGAGTTGGACAGAACTTGGGGAGCATTACAATGTTGTATAATAAGATGTTGTCTAATAACTTGCAGGAAAAAGATAACTGTGGTTTTGGGTTAATCGCACATATTGAAGGAGAACCCAGTCACAAAGTGGTGCGTACAGCCATCCATGCCTTGGCTCGGATGCAGCACCGAGGCGCGATTTTAGCGGATGGAAAAACCGGCGATGGTTGTGGCTTATTAATGCAAAAGCCCGATCGCTTTTTTCAAATGGTTGCCAGCGAGCAGTCATGGCGGCTGGCCAAAAACTATGCGGTCGGCATGTTGTTTCTGAGTCAGGATGCCAAAATAGCGCAATCATGCCGTGACATTATTGAACAAGAATTACAAAACGAAACCTTATCCATTGTGGGTTGGCGGGAAGTTCCCATCAATCGCGATGTTTTGGGGGAGATTGCCCTATCAAGCCTCCCCCGCATTGAGCAAATTTTTATCAATGCCCCTGCGGGATGGCGCTCACAAGATCTGGAACGTCGGTTGTTTGTTGCCCGACGCCGCATAGAAAAACGGATCACCGACCACGATTTTTATATTTGCAGCCTGTCTAATCTGGTCACGATTTATAAAGGGCTGTGCATGGCGGCTGATTTGCCGCGTTTCTATCCGGATTTGGCTGATTTACGGATGGAATCTTCTATCTGTTTGTTCCACCAGCGTTTTTCAACTAACACGGTTCCCCGTTGGCCTCTGGCGCAACCCTTCCGTTATCTGGCCCATAACGGGGAAATCAATACCATTACGGGCAACCGTGAATGGGCTAAGGCCAGAGCCTATAAGTTCCGTACACCGCTGATCCCTGATTTGCATACCGCAGCCCCCTTTGTTAATGAAACCGGCTCAGACTCCAGTTCATTGGATAATATGCTGGAACTGTTCCTCAATGGCGGCATGGATTTAATTCGCGCCATGCGACTACTGGTTCCACCGGCATGGCAGAATAACCCGGATATGGATGACGACCTGCGCGCATTCTTCGATTTCAATTCCATGCATATGGAGCCGTGGGATGGCCCGGCCGGCATCGTTATTTCTGATGGACGTTATGCGGCCTGTAATCTGGATCGCAATGGCTTGCGTCCTGCCCGTTATGTGATCACCACGGATAAGCTGATTACCTGTGCTTCTGAAATCGGGATTTGGGATTACCAGCCCGATGAAGTTGTGGAGAAAGGCCGGGTCGGGCCGGGTGAGTTAATGGTCATAGATACCTATGAAGGCCGCATTCTGCATTCCGCTGAAACTGATCATGATTTGAAAGGCAGACATCCTTATAAAGAGTGGCTGGAAAAGAATGTTAAGCGTTTGACGCCCTTTGAGGAGTTGCCGGAAGATCAGGTCGGCCAGCGGGATTTGGATGATCGGCGGTTGGCAACGTATCACAAGCAATTTGCCTACAGCAGCGAGGAACTGGATCAGGTTATCCGTACCCTTGGCGAAAATGCCCAGGAAGCCACAGGCTCAATGGGGGATGATACGCCGTTTGCCGTCCTTTCCAGCCGCCCGCGTATCATCTACGATTATTTCCGCCAACAATTTGCCCAAGTCACCAACCCTCCCATCGATCCCCTGCGCGAAGCCCATGTGATGTCATTGGCTACCCGTATCGGGCGGGAAATGAATGTCTTTTGTGAAGCGGAAGGACAGGCACATCGGCTGAGTTTTGAATCTCCCGTTCTGCTTTATTCAGATTTCGTGCAGCTTACGACACAGCAAGAACCCTACTATCGTGCGGATACACTGGATTTGACTTTCAATCCACAGGAAACCAGCCTTAAGAACGCCGTTTCCACCTTATGTGAAAGGGCAGAAGAACTCGTCCGCAATGGCGCGGTATTGCTGGTGCTATCCGATCGCAATATCTCATCAGAGAAACTGCCCATCCCTGCTCCGATGGCTGTCGGTGCCATCCAGCACTGTTTGGTTGAGAAAAACCTGCGCTGCGATGCCAATTTGATCGTAGAAACGGCCAGTGCACGTGATCCGCATCATTTTGCTGTCTTGCTCGGCTTTGGTGCTACCGCTGTCTACCCTTATCTGGCGTATGAATCACTGGGTAAAATGGTGGATGACGGCACAATCAATACGCCCTATGCCCGCGTTATGCTGAATTATCGCAACGGTGTCAATAAAGGGTTGTATAAGATTATGTCCAAAATGGGCATCTCTACCATCTCCTCTTATCGCTGTTCTAAATTATTCGAGGCTGTCGGTCTGCACCCGGATGTGACGAATATCTGTTTCAATGGTGTGGTCAGCCGGATTGGAGGGGCGGATTTCAGTGATTTTGAGCAAGACCTGCGTAACCTTTCCAAACGGGCGTGGTTACATCGCCATCCCATCGATCAGGGAGGGCTGCTGAAATATGTTCATAATGGGGAATATCACGCTTATAACCCCGATGTCGTTAACACATTGCAGGCTGCGGTTCACAGTGGCAAGTATAGCGATTACCAAAAATACACAGCCCTGGTGAACGGACGGCCTGTCACGACGCTGCGGGATTTACTGGCCATTGCCCCTAAGGGTGAACCCATCGCCATTGAGGATGTTGAACCCGCCGAAGCACTGTTCAAGCGTTTTGATACCGCCGCCATGTCGATTGGTGCACTCAGCCCTGAAGCCCACGAGTCGCTGGCAGAAGCGATGAATGCACTGGGGGGGTTCTCCAATTCCGGCGAAGGCGGGGAAGATCCCGCTCGTTACGGCACAAAAAAAGTGTCCCGCATTAAGCAGGTTGCGTCTGGACGATTTGGCGTGACACCCGCGTATCTGGTCAGCGCCGATGTGATCCAGATAAAGGTCGCACAAGGTGCAAAACCGGGAGAAGGCGGTCAGTTACCGGGGGATAAGGTCACCCCTTATATCGCTAAATTGCGCTACTCCGTACCGGGTGTCACGCTGATTTCTCCGCCACCGCACCATGATATTTATTCCATCGAAGATCTGGCTCAACTGATTTTCGATCTTAAGCAAGTGAACCCGAAGGCGCTGATTTCGGTCAAATTAGTTTCTGAGCCGGGGGTGGGAACGATCGCCACCGGTGTCGCCAAAGCCTACGCCGACTTGATTACCATTGCCGGTTATGACGGTGGAACCGGGGCAAGTCCCCTGTCTTCGGTAAAATATGCCGGCTGTCCGTGGGAATTGGGACTGGTGGAAACCCAACAGGCACTGGTTGCCAATGGGCTGCGCCATAAAATCCGCCTTCAGGTTGATGGGGGGTTGAAAACCGGTCTGGATATCATCAAGGCCGCTATTTTAGGGGCGGAAAGTTTTGGTTTTGGGACTGGCCCAATGGTGGCCCTCGGCTGTAAGTATTTGCGTATCTGCCACTTAAATAACTGTGCGACAGGTGTAGCAACACAAGATGAAAAACTGCGTCAATCTCACTATCACGGCCTGCCGGAAAGGGTCATCAATTACTTCCGCTTTATTGCGCAGGAAACACGGGAGCTGATGGCACAATTAGGTGTGAGACAACTCATTGATTTAATTGGCCGCACCGATTTACTGGATATCCTTGAAGGGATTTCTGCCAAGCAAAGCAAGCTCAATCTTGCGCCGTTGCTGGAAACCGCCACGCCTCATGCAGGTAAAGATTTATATTGCACCGAAGATAACCCGCCTTTTGATCACGGTGAGTTGAATAAGTCAATCGTGACTCACGCCATGCCTTATGTGAAAAATTCGCAGAGTAAAACGTTCTATTTTGACATTCAAAATACCGACCGCTCTGTAGGTGCATCGCTCTCTGGTGAGATTGCGGCACGATATGGCGATCAGGGGCTGGCGGCCGATCCGATCAAACTGCATTTCACCGGTACAGCAGGGCAAAGTTTTGGTGTCTGGAATGCGAGTGGGGTTGAACTGACCTTAACCGGCGATGCCAATGATTATGTCGGTAAGGGGATGGCCGGAGGACGGATCGTCATCCGGCCTCCGGTTGGTTCCGCATTCAAGAGTCACGAAGCCACCATTATCGGTAATACCTGCCTTTATGGTGCCACAGGTGGAAAACTGTTTGCCGCCGGACGTGCCGGTGAACGCTTCGCAGTACGTAATTCCGGCGCCCTCACGGTGATTGAAGGGATCGGCGATAACGGCTGTGAATACATGACGGGCGGTATTGTCTGCGTTCTTGGCAGTACCGGCGTCAATTTCGGGGCTGGCATGACTGGCGGGTTCGCTTATGTGCTTGATGAATCCGATGATTTCCGCAAACGGGTTAATCCTGAGCTGGTGGAAGTCCTCTCCATGGGCTCCCTGACCATTCACCAGGAGCACCTGCGGGGATTAATCACCGAACATGTCCGTCTGACGGGTTCTCAACAGGGTGAAAGCCTGTTGGAGAATTGGTCACAATGGGTCAATAAGTTTGCGCTGGTTAAGCCTAAATCCAGTGATATCAGCGCGTTGTTGGGACACCGTAGCCGTTCTTCAGCGGAATTGCGGGTTCAGGCACAGTAAGGAGAATGTAATGAACGCATCCCACCCACTTAGCCATCGGCATTGTGCTGGAATTGAGAGATGAGGTGTGGATCCTCTCAGATTTCCGGCCTTATAGTGCCTAAATGTGGGAGCCTGTCGCTCCCTGATGACTGGAGGATCCACTCATGAAATTTACTCCTTTTGGCGTCGATATTGCAAAACATTTGATGCAAATTCATTTTGTTGATGAATATACCGGTGAAGTCATTGATAAGCAGTTGCGACGAGGTGATTTTTTAACGTTCTTCAGTAACCGACAGCCTTGCTTGATTGGCATGGAAGCCTGTGGCGGTGCGCATTATTGGGCGCGGGAACTGAGGAAGCTAGGCCATGAAGTGCGTTTGCTTCAGGCCCGATTTGTCAAAGCATTCCGGATGGGAAACAAAAACGATGTGATGGATGCCCGGGCCATTTGGATGGCCGTTCAGCAACCCGGTAAATCGGTGGCGGTCAAAAACGAAGAACAACAGGCTATCTTGTCATTACACCGAATGCGCCGCCAATTAGTGAAATTCAGAACCGCGCAAATCAATGCGTTACATGGTTTGCTGCTGGAATTTGGTGAAACCCTGCATAAGGGAAGAGCCTCCCTAGATAAAGCGATGCCGGAAGTGCTTGAGCGGTTAAGGGAAAAACTGGCCCCGTTCCTGCTTGACCTCCTGGAAGAACAATATCACCGTCTGAACGACATCGATGAACAAATTGAACAGGTGGAAAAGCAACTGATTGCGTGGGCAAAACAAAATGCCGATTGCCAGCGGATCATGAAAATTCCCGGTGTCGGCATCCTGATTGCCACGATGGGAGAAGCCAGTGCTTTCCGGTCGGGCAGAGAATTTTCCGCCTATCTGGGATTAGTACCGAAACAAACGGGAACGGGGGGGCGGACCCAATTATGGGGGATCAGTAAACGCGGGGATGTCTATCTGCGAACCCTCTTTATCCACGGTGCAAGAGCCGCCACTTTGCTCACGAAAACGCCGTCGCCGTGGGTGACAGAACTGAGAAAACGGCGCCCGGCCTGTGTGGCAATCGTGGGGATGGCGAATAAGCTGGCCCGTACCGTTTGGGCGCTGATAGCCCATCAGCGGGAATACCAAAACGATTACGTCAGTGTCAGGCCTTATTGAGGCGTTTCGCTGTCCAACCTTAACTTTTTTAACCACAAGGATGGATGCAGAAAGAGTGCTGAGGCAAAAATAAATGATGACAAAGACAGGTAAGACCGTGACTGGCTAAACCTGAATGATTGACAGAGCGTAAAGCTCGTCAGGAGAATGAGGAGCCAGTCAGCGGATTACATCGAGGCCCGCAGCCCCGGCTGCAATAAGGCCGGATATAGAGCTGCAACCTACCGTCGATGTCAACGTCACTTTTGTCTTGCAAACGGGATGCGTTCATATAGTCAATAATGAGTCAGAATGTTTATCAATTTATCGACTTACAGCGTGTCGATCCGCCGAAGAAACCGTTGAAAATCCGAAAAATAGAATTTGTAGAAATCTATGAATCATTTTCAGGAATTCAGGCACAAGCACAGGCAGACCGCTGTCTTGCGTGTGGTAACCCGTACTGTGAATGGAAATGCCCTGTCCATAACTATATTCCAAACTGGCTGAAACTCGCCAATGAAGGGCGCATCATTGAAGCCGCAGAATTATCACACCAGACTAACAGCCTGCCAGAAGTCTGCGGTCGGGTTTGCCCGCAAGATCGCCTGTGTGAAGGGGCCTGTACGCTGAATGATGACTTTGGGGCGGTTACCATCGGTAACATCGAACGCTACATTAACGACACGGCTATCGCTATGGGCTGGAAACCCGATATGTCGCAGGTAACCCCGACAGGCAAACGTGTCGCGGTGATTGGGGCTGGCCCGGCAGGGTTGGCCTGTGCAGATGTTTTGACCCGTAACGGTGTACAAGCGGTGGTTTATGATCGTCATCCTGAAATTGGTGGCTTGCTCACATTTGGCATTCCCGCTTTCAAGCTGGAAAAAGAGGTGATGATCCGCCGCCGTGAGATGTTTTCCGAGATGGGTATCGAGTTCCGCTTAAATACAGAGATAGGTAAAGACATTACGCTGACCGAACTCACAAAAGAGTTTGATGCCGTATTTCTCGGCGTTGGCACTTACCAATCCATCCACGGTGGGCTGGAAAACGAAGATGCAGACGGGGTCTATGATGCCCTGCCTTTTTTAATCGCCAATACTCGTCAACTGATGGGTTATCCCTCTCTGCCAGAACAACCTTATGTTGATATGAAAGGTAAACGTGTTTTGGTTCTGGGAGGGGGTGATACGGCAATGGACTGCGTCCGCACTTCGGTTCGCCAAGGGGCTGCCAGTGTTATCTGTGCCTATCGGCGGGATGAAGAAAACATGCCGGGTTCCCGCCGGGAAGTGAAAAATGCCAAAGAGGAAGGTGTTGAGTTTCGTTTCAATCTCCAGCCCATTTGCGTTGAGGTTAACAGTCGTGGGCAAGTGTGTGGTGTCAAAGTTGTGAAAACCCAGCTTGGGGCCATGAATGAAAAAGGCCGTCGAGAAGCCGAAATCATTCAAGGTTCCGAATTCCTGATAGAAACGGATGCTGTGATTATGGCATTTGGCTTCAAACCTCACACCATGAGCTGGCTGGATGAACATCAGGTCGAACGCGATCAAAAAGGACGCATTGTCGCCCCGGACGCCAGTGAGTTACCTTTCCAGACCAGCAACCCCAAAATATTCGCAGGCGGAGATGCTGTGCGTGGTTCTGACTTAGTCGTCACCGCCATCGCTGAAGGCAGAAAAGCCGCGTCCGGCATTCTTGATTACCTTGAAGACCCGATTACCTTGCAAAATAGTATTTAATCCCTCCCCCTTCATCCTTCCAATCACTTCTCCGGCTTTTTGCCGGAGAAAATCTCAATAAGTTAAAAAATTCCTGTTTTTTATTTTTTTCTTACTACCATGTTGATTGTATTTTTTGGATTTATGCGACTATTCTTATATCCTAAAGTTAAATATTCCAATTTAATCACCCTCTCGTTACAGCAATACAACAAGAGTGCAATACCGTAATACAGCAACAAGGTTCATTTTTTTCGCAGAAAAAATCTCATGGTGTTACTGATTAAATAGCAATGAATTAAAAGACATTAAAATGATAATAACAGGAAGAAATATGCGCTTACCTACACAGATACTCTTCTTATCTTTGATATCCTTGATAAGTTTTCCCTCGGCTGCCGGATTATCTACACCCGAAGAAATTATGCAGCAGTTGCAGGAAAGAGGGGTGAACTCTGTTGTAGCTGAATTAGGCGAAAGGCGGGATTGGAGCAGGATTATTCATAACATATCAACAGGTGATAGCCAATGGCTAAAGGTGGCCTTTAAATTATCCCCCAATCTCCATCCAGAGTTCACAAAGCAGACCATCAATGCCCTATCACTGGCTTTAGTTAACAATCCCACCGAAGTATTAGCGCTGACAAGCAAGCATCGCACGATCTCATTCATGGATATCTGTCATATTCCTACTACGATAACGGGATTAGCGCAAAAGCAAACATTCGCTAAAAATGCGCTGCGTAGCCTAAAAACCGTTGAAAAGTCTGATCTTAGAAAAAATTGGGATAATATTGAAAATTGCTTGTGGGAACTTGAGAAATCGTCCAGTACTTATTTTTAATGCCAAATAAACATTTCTAAAAAATAACTTTCTAAAAAATAAAGGAGAATAAGATCTCCTTTATTTTCATATTATTGCTATCCCTTTCATACTTCAAACTGCTGCTTTATGCGCTGAAATCTGGGTTGATATATATGCTCGCCGTCTTTCAAGTTGCAGTTTTGTTGACTGCATCTTGAAATCCAGTGAGTATATAGTTCGCTTCGCAATTATTTTACGACACGCAATTATTTTACGACACGCAATGTTGGGCGGCCTTTTGGTGGCTGAGGCGGTTGAGGTGGCTCATCATCTGGTGAATCATTGCCACGAGAAATTTTATTGTCGTGGAGAAGTACCAGATTATCGGCTACCGGCGAGTCTGTTTGTTCTGACTCGATATCCCCTTCATAGGCGAATTCGGGTTCAAACATCATGCCTGCACCATTTTCACGGGCATAAACCGCAAGAACCGCCGCCATTGGGACATTAACCTGACGGGCTACGCCACCAAAACGGGCATTGAATCTGACTTCATCGTTAGTCAATTCCAAATTACCAACTGCCCTGGGCGAGATATTTAGGATGATTTGCCCGTTCTGCGCATATTCCAGCGGAACATTGACTCCGTACAAGCTAACATCCACAACAATATGCGGGGTCATTTCATTATCCAACAACCACTCATAATGTGCTCGCAAGAGATAAGGACGACGTGGAGACATTTGGGTCATCTCCATAAATTAACTCCGTGATTGTAAACGCATTTCACGCTCTGCTTCCGTCAATGAAGCCAAGAAAGCGTCACGCTCAAATACGCGCTGCATATAGACTTGAAGATCTTTTGCACCAGGGCCTGACAATTCAACACCCAAAACAGGCAAACGCCACAGCAACGGAGACAGGTAACAGTCTACCAAGCTGAATTCTTCACTCATGAAAAATGGCATTTCTCTGAAAATAGGCCCAATAGCCAGCAATTCTTCAGCAAGCTGTTTCCGTGCTGCATTAGCTTCCTGAACACTCCCTTCCTGAATTTTGTACATCAGGGAATACCAATCTTTTTCAATTCTATGCATCATCAGGCGGCTGGAGCCACGAGCGACGGGATACACAGGCATGAGTGGTGGATGCGGGAAACGCTCATCCAGATATTCCATAATGATGCGAGAATCATACAGAGTCAGCTCACGATCAACGAGGGTAGGAACCGATTGGTAAGGATTGAGATCAATCAAATCCTGAGGTAAGTTACCTGCTTCAACGTGTTCAATCTCAACGCTGACCCCCTTTTCCGCCAGTACAATTCGCACTTGATGGCTAAAAATGTCGGTCGGGCCGGAAAACAGAGTCATTACCGAACGTTTGTTGGCAGCGACAGCCATGAAAACCTCCAAGTTTATCTAAAAAAAGGAACGAACAGCCCCTCAATGAACAGCGGCTATTCTCGCTCATATTCTCATCCTGTTTCGCACTTATTATCCGAGGTTATCTATCCCTTCATCTTTCAAGTTACCGCTGTGTTGGCTGCATCTTGAAATCCCTTGGGTATACCTCTGCCAAATCAGGCAAACTCATGGATAAGGCAAAAAATTGTTACTAGTTTACCAGATTTTGCACATTTTGTGGGGAAGTACATCGAGAATTAATGATGAAATATTGGAGTCTGAAGATTTGTTTCTTTAATATGCTATTTTTTACCTAAAAATAGCGCATTATCGAAGAGTAAAAATCTCATGATGTAAAAAAAACCCGCCATTGAATGACGGGTTTTCAACTTTAATCCAATGCCACAAGGGTGGCAATAAATTAACGTTTGGAGAACTGTGGACGACGACGTGCTTTGCGCAGACCCACTTTTTTACGTTCAACTTCACGAGCATCGCGAGTAACGAAGCCAGCTTTGCGAAGATCAGAACGCAGAGTCTCGTCATAAGCCATCAGTGCACGGGTGATACCGTGACGGATTGCGCCTGCCTGACCAGAAATACCACCACCTTTAACAGTGATGTACAGATCCAGTTTGCCCAGCATTTCAACCAGCTCAAGAGGTTGACGAACAACCATACGCGCAGTTTCACGACCGAAGTAAACTTCGAGGCTGCGTTGGTTGATTACGATGTTACCGCTACCTGGCTTAATGAAGACACGAGCGGAAGAGCTTTTGCGGCGACCAGTGCCGTAGTATTGATTTTCAGCCATTGCCTATAATCCCGATTAGATGTCCAGAACTTGTGGTTGCTGTGCCGCGTGGTTGTGCTCGCTGCCCGCGTAAACTTTCAGTTTACGGTACATTGCACGACCCAGTGGCCCTTTTGGCAGCATGCCTTTAACCGCGATTTCAATGACACGCTCAGGACGGCGGGCAATCATCTCTTCAAAGGTCGCTTGCTTGATACCACCGATGTGGCCAGTGTGGTGATAATAAATTTTGTCAGCACGTTTGTTGCCAGTTACAGCAACTTTTTCTGCGTTAACAATAATGATGTAGTCACCAGTATCAACGTGCGGAGTATATTCCGCTTTGTGCTTGCCGCGCAGGCGACGAGCTATTTCAGTTGCAAGACGGCCTAATGTTTTGCCATCTGCGTCAACAACATACCAGTCGCGTTTTACGGTTTCTGGTTTAGCTGTAAAAGTTTTCATTAAAGCTTACCCAATTATAAGTTACACGTTGGTGAACACTCGATGTTCAGAAACTGTTTTTGAGGTTCACACGACTCTTGTCCAGCAAACCTACCCCTTCGAATAGCCTATGCCGGCACTAATGCAGATTTTTTGGGAAAAAAAATTCTGCTGTAACGTGGGGTCGCAAGATTATAGAGAAGTCATCATAAAAAATCGACCCCAAATTCAATAATTATCCCGTTGGCCGATGTTGCCTTCCTCCACAAGAATAAATAGATCAGGGTAAATGGGGGAGTTTCAGGTACTCCTCGCTTTGCATTTCTTGTAATCGGGATCGGCAGCGTCGGTACTCAAACGTCAATAATTCCCCCTGATACATCTGTTCCATTGTGACTTCTGCATTGATGATGAGCTTCACATGCCGTTCATAAAATTCATCAACCAGTGCAATGAAGCGCCGTGCAGCACTTTCATCTGAGGCAGTCATGACTGGCATGTCATGCAGCAGTACAGAATGATAAAGTTTCGATAATGCAATGTAATCCAACTGGCTGCGGGGATCTTCACACAAAGTTTTAAAGTGGATAGCCAATACCCCATCCACACTACTGATGGCAGGCATACTGCGATGATTAATCTCCAGGACCGGATTCGGTTCGCCTTCTCGCCCAGCCAGACGTTGGAACATGTGGCGCATCTCCTGCCGATTTTCTTCCGACAATGGCGTCAAATAGAGGTGTGCTTGTGTGAGCGTCCGCAACCGATAATCAATGCCCGCATCGACATTCATGACATCGCAATATTTTTTTATTTGCTCAATGGCAGGCAAAAACCGGGCGCGCTGCAATCCATTCCGGTACAGATCATCAGGTGGAATATTGGATGTGGCGACCAATGCAATGCCCCGCGCAAACAGGGCTTCCAGCAAAGTTCCGAGGATCATGGCATCCGTGATGTCAGAAACAAAAAACTCATCGAAACAGAGTATATCCGTCTGCCCCTTGAAACCGTCAGCCACGACTTCCAGAGGATTTTCATGCCCTTGCAGAGCAGTTAACTCTTCATGTACCCGCAGCATGAAACGATGAAAATGGAGACGCAGTTTTCGCTCTGTGGGCAAACTCTGGAAAAACATATCCATCAACCATGTTTTCCCACGCCCAACACCTCCCCACATATAAAGCCCCTGAACAGGACGACGCGGCCCAGGGGCTTGTCGGCCAAAGAACCGGCCAAACAGGCCTTTCAGACTATTCATGCCTTTCAAACCATTGGGCTGGGGAGAATGCCCCGGACTGGCATTCATCATATCGTGATGAAGCGTATCCAGCCGTGCAACCGTATTGCGCTGCACATCATCAGGCTGATACTGCCCCTCAGACAACGCAGATTGATAGAGAGATGAAGGTGTAATCGGTAACATGGAAGTCATAATCCTTAAAAATTTTTTATTCCCGGCATGTATCACATACTGATAAGAGTCGCACCAAACTCCTCTGATTTCAGTTCATTATCTGTTTTCTCACCCCCCATGACTTACTACAGGGATGATGGCCCGTTACCCGGTTTCTTTACATATTTTTGCTTGTTGGCGGTGCCACAACTTGAAATCTATCGGATATAATTGCTGCATACCCTAGCAAATCTGTATGAAATTAACACATTAGATGATGCATAAATTAATTAATAATCAATATTCCACTCTGACTAAATTAACGGTTATAGTGGTAGTAATGATATTGTAGAACAATGGTGTGACTAAAGGAGTTGCCATGACTTGGGAATATGCACTGATCGGATTAATCATTGGTTTTATCGTCGGCGCGCTGGCTGCCCGTTTTGGCAGCTCAAAGTTACGCCAACAAAATGAACTACAAGCAGAATTGGAGAAAAACCGGGCGGAGTTGGACGAGTACCGCAAAGAGCTGGTCAGCCATTTCTCCCGCAGCGCTGAGTTACTTGATAATATGGCTCGCGATTATCGTCAGTTATATCAACACATGGCTAAAAGTTCCAACGAACTGACGCCTGATATGCCAATACAAGATAATCCTTTCAATTATCGCCTGAGTGAACCCGACGCCGTGAAAAATAAAGTGGCATCGGACAAGCCTCCCCGCGATTATTCTGAGGGCGCGTCCGGCCTGTTCCGCCCTATCCAAGATAAAAAACAATAAATTTTTTTGCCGTGGTAGCATGGGATATCACGGCTCATCAAGCGTGAATTCACGTAAATACCTGTAAATAAATTCTTTGAAACTACATTATTAGTGAACTTTGCTGAATAATCAGTAGTCATAACAGCATCGAATCCATTATGCTTGGAACCTATCCCGATAAGCGTAATTTCCGGGACAGTAAAACGCCCCGACAGGATAGGTCTCTTAAGTACGATTCCCTTTTTCTGGCTTAAGCATTAAGAGAACGTATTCAATGAAAAGAAAAAACACATTGCTCAGCGCACTCGCTATCAGTATTGGACTGTCTTTAGCTTCAATTCCAGTGGTAAGTAATGCGGCATTACCTGCTGCCGTAGCCTCCCAAGGGTTACCCAGTCTCGCCCCCATGCTGGAAAAAGTGCTTCCTTCTGTTGTCACTGTGCATGTTTCGGGTACTGAAATACAAAACCAACAACTTCAATTACCTGAAGATTTCCAATTCTTCTTTGGACCCGCTTTTCCTCCGCAAGAACAGCGAAGCCGTCCATTCAAGGGGTTAGGATCTGGCGTTATCATTGATTCAGATAAAGGCTATGTGCTGACGAATAGTCATGTTGTCGAAAATGCAGATAAAATACGTGTCCAATTAAACGATGGCCGCGAATACTCCGCAAAACTGGTTGGGCGCGATCCACAAACTGACATCGCACTTTTACAGCTAAAAGATGCCAAGAATCTGACTGTCATCAAATTCGCGGATTCCGACCAACTGCGCGTCGGGGATTATGCCGTTGCCATCGGCAATCCATTTGGGCTGGGGCAGACCGTGACATCCGGGATCATTTCCGCTCTTGGCCGTAGTGGACTGAATTTGGAAGGTCTGGAAAACTTTATCCAGACCGATGCCTCAATTAACCGTGGTAACTCCGGTGGGGCGCTGATTAACCTGAAAGGGGAGTTAGTCGGTATTAACACCGCCATTATCGCTCCGGGCGGTGGTAACGTCGGTATCGGTTTTGCTATCCCAAGTAATATGGCCAAAAACCTCTCGGCACAGCTCATTGCCAATGGAGAAGTCAAACGTGGCATACTCGGTATAAAAGGCACCGAAATGACTGCCGATATTGCTAAGGCACTCAGCATTGATGCACAACAGGGAGCGTTTGTCAGCGAAGTGATCCCTAAATCGGCAGCCGCTAAAGCAGGTATCAAGCCCGGTGATGTTCTGGTTTCCTTTGATGGCAAGAGAATCAATAGTTTCGCTGAGTTGCGGGCGAAGATTGGTACAACAGTTCCCGGCAAAGACGTTAAAATTGGTCTGCTGCGAAAAGGAAAGCCGCTCGAAGTCAGCGTAACATTGGATAACAGTGATGGTCAGTCAACCAAAGCAGAAAAACTGAGTGTGGCCCTGCAAGGTGCAACCCTGAGCAATGCCACCGTAAAAAGCACTCAAGGCATCAAGGTGGACTCCATTGCCCAAAATTCGCCTGCGGCAATATCTGGTTTGCAGAAAGATGACTTAATTGTTGGTGCCAATAATGTTCGCGTGCGGAGTATTAGTGAATTACGCAAAGTCACTGAGGGTAAACCTTCTGTTATCGCACTGAACGTTTTGCGTGGTGACGATAACGTTTATCTATTGCTACGTAATTAATCAATTTAATATTAACTAAAATATCTATACCCAAAATAATTCGAGTTGCATCGCGGCGGCAAAGAATCTCATCCCCGGGAGCATAGCTAACTCTATGTTTATAAAGACGGTAACCGGGGTGAGTGAGCGTAGCCAACAAAGAGGCAACTTGAAGTATGGCGGGTATACGACAGACACAGCATAATAACTGTGTCTGTCCGCTTCTATGCTATTCTTCTTTTAATCATTTATTACTGAATAATGCCATGCTGATCAAGTTATTGCGCTCTATACTAATAGGTTTATTGATTGCAGCCATTTTGCTGATCTCCATCCCTTCCCTGCAACCCAATGGCTTGAAAAACCTCCTGCGCGATAACTCCAGTAATGAAATTTACAGTTTTAGTCAGGGCGTTCGGCGCGCTGCACCTGCGGTTGTCAATATCTATAGCAGCAGTATGGGTAGCTTATCTCATGAAAGCCGGGAACTTCGCCCCTTAGGTTCTGGTGTCATTATGAGCGAACGGGGCTATATTCTGACGAATAAGCATGTCATCAATAAGGCAGGTTCGATCATCGTCGCCCTGCAAGACGGGCGTTTTTATGAAGCGCTGTTAGTCGGCTCAGATGGCCCAACAGATTTGGCAGTCCTGAAAATTAACGCCACAGATCTCCCTGTGATCCCAATCAATCCCAAACGTGTCGCTCATGTAGGCGATATCGTGCTGGCTATCGGCAATCCGTACAATTTAGGACAAACCATCACGCAAGGCATTATTAGTGCAACCGGGCGGGTTGGACTCAGCCCAACACGCCGCCAAAATTTCCTGCAAACCGATGCCTCAATTAATCAGGGCAACTCTGGGGGTGCTCTGGTCAATACGCAGGGAGAGTTAGTCGGCATCAATACGTTAACATTTGATAAGTCAGAGTTTGGTACTACACCTGAAGGATTGGGGTTTGCCATTCCAACCAAACTGGCTACCACCATCATGCAGAAATTGATCCGTGATGGGCGGGTCATTAGGGGATATATCGGTATCACGGCCAGAGAGCTGCCCTATATCCGTTCATCAGGCAGCAATATCAATCAAATACAAGGCATGCGGGTTTTTCAGGTTGCTCCGGGTGGCCCGGCCGAAAAAGCCGGGATCAAGGTGGGAGATATCATTACCAACGTCAATCACCAACCGGCCATTTCACCAACTGAAACGATGGATAAAGTTGCAGAGATCCATCCGGGCAGCGTTGTCCCCGTCACCGTATTGCGCAATGGAACGACCCTCACGCTAAACGTCACCATTGATGAATTTGACGGCGAATAAAATGGGTATCCTGAAAATCCACGCACTCAAAACCTGAGCGGTACGTGAAAGAAAAGTAAAAAGTATATTTTCAGCTTCCCTCACCTCTCCCTATATGAGGCGAGGGAAGGCATTAATTCCGTTTAATCCGTTGACTTAATGCGCTCAATATTCGCCCCAAGGCCACGCAGCTTATCTTCAATGTGCTCGTAACCCCGGTCGATATGATAAATACGATCGACAACGGTGATCCCTTCTGCAATACAACCAGCCAGCACTAAACTGGCAGAGGCACGCAAGTCCGTCGCCATCACCTGAGCACCCGACAATGTTTCAACACCGAGGCACAGCACGGTATTGCTCTCGATTTCTGCCCGCGCGCCCATGCGAATTAACTCAGGGATATGCATAAAGCGATTTTCAAAGATAGTTTCAGTAATCATTCCTGCCCCCTCTGCAACCATATTCAGCAGGCTGAATTGCGCTTGCATATCTGTCGGAAAGCCCGGATGCGGGGCGGTGCGGAATGTGACTGCTTTAGGACGCTGGCCGTGCATATCAAGGCTAATCCAATCCTCTCCCACTTTGATATCCGCACCCGCTTCACGCAATTTCGCTAAAACGGCATCCAGTGTATCGGGTTTGGCATGGTGGCAAATCACTTTGCCACGGGAAATCGCGGCAGCCACCAGGAAAGTTCCTGTTTCAATACGATCAGGCAGCACGCGATGGACGCCACCCCCTAAACGTTCAACCCCTTCAATCACAATGCGATCAGTACCTGCGCCACTGATTTTTGCTCCCAATGTATTGAGGAAATTAGCCGTATCTTCAATTTCCGGTTCACGCGCTGCATTCTCAATCGTCGTGGTGCCTTCCGCCAAAGTTGCCGCCGTCATAATCGTCACGGTTGCCCCAACACTGACTTTATCCATGACAATGCTGGCACCTTTCAAACGACCATCCACAGAGGCTTTGACATAACCTTCGTCCAGCACGATTTTCGCACCGAGTTGCTCCAGCCCGGATATATGGAGATCAACGGGGCGTGCCCCAATAGCACAGCCGCCCGGCAAAGAGACTTGTCCCTGACCAAATCGCGCCACCAGCGGCCCCAATGCCCAAATGGAGGCCCGCATTGTCTTAACCAGCTCATAAGGCGCACAATATTCGTTGACCCCACTGGCATCAACAAAAACGGAGCCATTGCGTTCTACTTTTGTTCCCAGGCGATTAAGCAATTTGATGGTGGTATCAATATCTTTCAATTCAGGAACATTCTGTAATTCAACAGGTTCTTCTGCCAGCAACGCGGCGAACATAATTGGTAAGGCGGCATTTTTTGCCCCGGAAATAGTCACCTCTCCCGACAGGCAGGTAGGCCCTTTCACACGAAATTTATCCATCTGTCATGATCCTCTTGTTTAATTCAAATTGTGCTGTTCGCGGCGAAGCCAACAGCCTCAAAATCCCTGAAGTTTGCGGTCACGTTGCCACTGTTCAGGTGTATAGGCTTTGATTGACAACGCATGAATGCGGTTATCCGCGATGTATTCCATCAGAGGAGCGTAAACAGTCTGCTGTTGTTTGACACGGCTCAGGCCATCAAAAATTGCCCCGACGGCAATAACCTGAAAATGGCTGCCATCACCGCTAACGATAGCTTCATCAAGTGCTAAATTTTCTATCAGCACTTTTTTAATTTCATCAGTATCCATAAATTGCTCACATTCGCCGTTAAAAAAGAACGTCGTTGAAAAAAGAACGTCGTTAAAAAATAATAGTAGATGCCTATCCTAATGGAATCCAGACGACTCTTAAACCAAAGAAAAACGCCCCTGTAAGATGATCACTTACAAGGGCGCTGATTATCGAAAGGGAGATTACGCTTTGGGCGGGTTATTGCCCAGAAGACTTTGCAGACCATACAGGGTGATCAACGTTTCCAGACGTTCTCCCACACCTGAAAGTGTCAGAATTCTGCCATTTTGCTGAAACTCTCCTTTTAGGCGCACAAAAAGAGCCAACCCGGTGGAATCCACATGATTAAGCTGAGAAACATCAATATTATCGACGTCCTCCAGTACACGGTCTTTTTGTTGCCAAAGAGGAAGTAAGCTGTCACGATCCAATGTTCCTTGCAGAAACAGAGTATTTCCCGTTTTTTCCCAGCTTACTGTGTCCTGATTGGCCGTTTCTGTGCCGACAGTGCCGCTATCAAGAGTCCCTTTTTCCATATCAATTTTTCTTTTCTAACGTGATCGGGGTTTTCGCGCTGATGGCCAATTGCTCAGTCAGTCCATCAATCCCTTTCTGGCGCAGGATATCCGCCCACTCATTCTGTTTGGTTGTGATCATACTCACGCCTTCGGCAATCATGTCGTAAGCCTGCCAGTAACCCGTTTTACTGTTTTTGCGCCATTGGAAATCCAAACGAACCGGCGGCTGGCCGTTAGCATCCGTAATGGTGACCCGGATAGCCACGATGTTTTTGTCATCCAATGGCTGCTCTGGGGCGATTTGGTAATTTTGCCCATGATACATCGCCAAAGCCTGACCATAGGCTTGCTCCAGATAGGACTCAAACGCCTTAAAATAAACGTCACGCTGCTCAGGTGTCGCTTGTTTGTAATAAGGACCCAGTACGAGTGCCCCCGCATATTTTATTTGCACATAAGGCAACAATTCTTGACGCACAATCTGACGCAAAATGTCTGGATTCGCCCGGATCTGTGGCTGATCATTCGCCAAGCGGGTAAACGTTTTTTCTGCCGCATCTTTCATCAGGGCATAGGGATTGGTTTGATCCGTAGCGCTGGCCAATGGCGCAACCACAAGCAGCGCAACCATGAGTAATCGCTTAAACATAACTGTTATCTCTCCTAATACGGTGGTTTACTGGTTAATGGGCTTGTCCAGATGTCGAAGCGGAGGGTTCCTGATTTCCGCTACCACTCTTATACAAGAACTGACCTATCAAATCTTCAAGTACTATCGCTGACTTGGTATCTTCAATCTTATCCCCGTCTTGCAAGATGGCAGAGCCTAAATCAGGGTCATCAAACCCGATATTGAGTGCAATATATTGTTCACCCAGCAATCCGGCGGTTCGGATAGAAAGCGAGCTGGTATTGGGTATATTGTCGTATTGCGTGAAAATATCCAGTTCAACTTGTGGGGTATAGGTCTTGTGATCCAGCCAGATTTTTTGCACACGACCAATCACCACGCCACCAATTTTCACCGGTGAACGCACTTTCAGGCCACCGATATTGTCAAAGGCCGCATATACCCGATAGGTTGGCTGACTGCCGAAAGATCGGATATCCGCCACTTTCAGACATAAGAAAATAATTGCAGCCAGCGCAATCAAGACAAAAGCCCCAACCCAAATTTCATTTTTCTTGTTTTGCATCAAATTAGTTCCCAAACATCAGTGCCGTCAGCACAAAATCCAAACCCAATACCGCCAACGACGCATGAACTACGGTGCGCGTCGTTGCCCTGCTGATCCCTTCTGATGTTGGGATAGCGTCATAACCATTAAACAGAGCAATCCACGTTACTGTGATGGCAAAAGCGACACTTTTGAGAAAACAGTTAAGCAAGTCTTTTTGCCATTCCACCGCTGATTGCATGGACGACCAGAAAAAGCCTCCATCAATGCCTTTCCAATCTACACCGACTATCGCGCCGCCCATGATCCCAACAGCAACAAAAATCAGCGACAGCAAAGGCATACTGATAAAACCCGCCCAAAAGCGTGGGGCAATGACTCGACGCAGCGGGTCAACGGCCATCATTTCCAGGCTGGAAATCTGTTCCGTGGCTTTCATCAGTCCAATTTCTGCGGTCAGGGCTGAACCGGCTCGTCCCGCAAATAACAGCGCAGTCACGACAGGTCCCAGTTCACGCAACAGTGATAACGCCACCATCATGCCGAGGCTGCCCTCAGCACTAAATGTCGTCAGAACCAGATAACCCTGCAATGCCAGAACCATACCGATAAACAACCCTGAAACCACAATAATCAGCAAAGATTGCACACCCACGCTATAAAGCTGCTGACGCAATAGTCCCCATTGTCTGGCAGGCTCAGGCTTACCCATAATTGCACTGAACAGCATGAAACCCGCACGACCGAATGAAGCCGTAGCCTCAATCATACGCCGGCCCAACGCAGCCAATGCCCGTATTAACATCAACATTCCATTATCCTAATAACTCAGTTTTGTAATCCCCGGCAGGGAAACGGAAAGGTACAGGCCCATCAGCGATGCCATCAAGAAATTGCCGTACCCGTTGATCCTGATTCGTTTTCAGTTGTTCCGGAGTCCCTTCTGCAATCACTTGCCGTTCAGCCACAATATAAGCATAGTCAGCAATACTCAGGACTTCAGGCACATCGTGGGAAACCACGACACACGTAACACCAAGCGCGTGGTTAAGCTCATCGATCAGCTTGACCAAAATCCCCATCGTGATCGGGTCTTGACCGACGAACGGTTCATCAAACATGATTAAGTCAGGATCGAGTGCGATTGCCCTCGCCAGTGCCGCTCGCCTTGCCATGCCACCAGACAGTTCTGATGGCATCAAGTGCGCAGCCCCACGCAGCCCCACCGCTTCTAATTTCATCATTACGGTGGTGTGAATCAACGCTTCAGGCAGTTGGGTATGCTCGCGCAAGGGAAAAGCCACATTGTCAAAAACATTCAGATCAGTAAACAATGCCCCTGACTGAAATAACATGCTCATTTTCTTGCGGGCAGCATAAAGGCGTGGACGGGACAACGCGGGAATATTATCGCCATCAAACCAGATTTCACCGCGCTCAGGGCGAATTTGCCCGCCAATCAGACGCAGCAAGGTGGTTTTTCCAATACCGGAAGGCCCCATGATGGCGGTAACTTTTCCTTTCGGGACGGTCAGATTAATATCAGCAAAAATCGGGCGTTGACCTCGGGTGAAATACATACCGCAGATCTCAATTAGATTTGCCGTTTGTTGACTCATTATTGATAGCCCCTAACCATTGAATAGAACTGTCTTTGTTACTGTATTTAAATACACCATGATGCATACTACAAAAAAATTGCCCAATTTGCGTTAGCAAAGTTGCGACAAATTTTACTTTTTATCTCTTGACCGTCAGAATGTATAAGTCTAGCTGAATAAACATTTCATGTTTAGAAATCAACCATTATTAGCATTATGCTCGAAATGAATTTTATTTAAGGCGCCCCCATGTTTCTGACTATTTTACTGCTTATTACCGGGTTGATTTTACTAGTATATGGTTCCGATAGATTGGTTTATGGTGCTGCGGTTTTTGCCCGCGCCCTGAAAATTTCGCCATTTGTTATTGGCTTGATCATTATGGGTATCGGAACCTCACTACCAGAACTCATGGTGTCTATCACAGCAATTTCAGACGGTCTGCCGGACATGGCCGTGGGCAATGCCATTGGTTCCAATATTACTAACCTGTTGCTGATTACGGGCGCTGCGGCTTTCATTCGGCCAATCACGGTGAAATCCAATATCCTGCGGCGGGAAGTGCCTCTGATGATAGTGATCACCGCATTTGCAGGCTATATGCTGTCCAACAACTATCTGAGCCGTCTGGATGGTATCCTGCTGTTGCTTTCAGCCCTCTTCTTCATCGCCCTGATGATCAAAATGACGGCGTTATCCCAGGATGATGGTGGTGATAGTTATACTCAGGAACGAAATGCAGAATTGCCTGTCGAAGGCAACAAGGGGATTGCACTGCTTTGGGTGGTTTTGGGTTTAATTATTCTCCCCATTGCTACCCGCATGGTCATTGACAACGCAACCGTGATTGCCCGTATTTATGGCGTCAGCGAACTGATCATCGGCCTGACCATCCTTGCCGTGGGAACCAGTTTGCCTGAACTCGCCACGGCCATTGCTGCAGCCATAAAAGGTGAGAATGATATGGCGATAGGCAGTATCATTGGCTCTAATGTGTTCAATATTACCCTCGTATTGGGTATTCCCGCCATCCTTTCCCCCAGCGTCATATCCCCGGAAGCCTTTTCCCGGGATTTTTGGGTCATGATGGCAGCCAGTCTATTATTCACGGTATTCTGTCTGGGAAGAAAACATCGATTGAACCGATTAAACGGCATCCTGTTATTAAGCTGTTTTATCATTTATTTTGTCGTACTTTTTGTTTCTAATTATTACGGTACTCATTAATTGCCGATTGAATGGGAAAAGAGAGGGAAATAAAAATGCCTAAGATCGATTTTCAGCAAGCAGGTAAAAAAGTATTACAGATCGAACTCGACGGGCTGGCAGGTCTGGAGCAATACATCAATGACGATTTCAGCCGGGCCTGTGAATTGATGTTTGGCTGTGAAGGAAAAGTCATTGTCATGGGAATGGGTAAATCCGGCCACATCGGGCGAAAAATCGCAGCAACCTTTGCCAGCACGGGCACTCCCTCTTTCTTTGTCCATCCCGGCGAGGCCAGCCACGGTGATCTCGGCATGGTAACCGCAAAAGATATCGTTCTGGCTATCTCCAACTCCGGTGAAGCGAATGAAATTCTGGCGTTGGTTCCTGTTCTCAAGCGACAAAAAGTCCCGCTGATCTGCATGACAAATCATCATAACAGCAGTATGGGAAAAGCCGCCGACATCCATTTGTGCATTAAAACCCCACAAGAGGCTTGCCCATTGGGGCTGGCTCCGACCACCAGCACCAC
The DNA here is from genome assembly GCF_002127545.1 of Xenorhabdus beddingii. GTDB lineage: Bacteria > Pseudomonadota > Gammaproteobacteria > Enterobacterales > Enterobacteriaceae > Xenorhabdus > Xenorhabdus beddingii. Next base: position 35,013 of record NZ_MUBK01000020.1, on the reverse strand, counting down.
CGCAACGCTCGTGATGGGAGATGCCCTGGCCGTTGCCCTGTTGCAAGCCCGTGGTTTTACTGCTGAGGATTTCGCGCTTTCCCATCCCGGTGGCACATTGGGACGCAAGCTCCTGTTGTTGACCAGTGATTTAATGACCACGGGTGATGATATTCCCCGGGTTCCCCGTACTGCGACGTTACGTGAAGCGTTGTTGGAAATCACTCGCAAGAAGCTGGGTATGACGGTTATCTGCGATGATGACATGCAGATCAACGGGATTTTTACCGATGGGGATTTACGCCGTGTTTTCGATATGGGTATCGATTTAAACCATGCAAAAATCGCTGATGTTATGACCGCCGGGGGGATACGAATCAAGCCCAATGCACTGGCCGTTGACGCATTAAATTTGATGCAGTCGCGCCACATTACTTCCCTGCTGGTGACAGAAGGAGACAAATTGCTTGGCGTATTGCATATGCACGACCTTTTACAAGCCGGCGTCGTATAAAACCATTAAACTAAGTGCAAAAAACCTTAAGAGAATGCCTTAATGAGTCAAAAAGAGTATCTGGACACCTGTTATGGTCCGGTTAGCAAAGAAATTATCGAAAAAGCCAGTCACATTCGTCTTCTGATTTGTGATGTTGATGGCGTGATGTCTGATGGGCTGATTTATATGGGCAACGAAGGGGAAGAGCTGAAAACCTTTAATGTCCGTGATGGCTATGGCATTCGTTGTTTAATCACTTCCGGCATTGAAGTTGCCATCATTACTGGCCGCAAAGCAAAATTGCTGGAGGATCGCGCAAAAACATTAGGCATTACCTATCTTTACCAAGGCCAGAACGATAAGATTTTGGCGTATCAGGAACTGTTGGATAAACTAGCGTTACAGCCAGATCAAGTTGCCTATATAGGTGATGACCTGATTGACTGGCCTGTCATGGTGCAGGTTGGGTTATCTGCCGCGGTTGCTGATGCTCATCCACTGCTGTTGCCAAAGGCTGATTATGTCACCCGGATTGCCGGTGGTCGTGGTGCAGTCAGGGAACTTTGTGATTTGGTGCTCTTCGCTCAGAATAAGCTGGAAGGTGCCAAAGGGTTATCCATATAAATTAAAATTGAAAAAAGAATGAGCAAAATTCAATCCTGGCTGATCGCAATACTGGTACTGATCGCGCTTGCGCTGATTGGCTGGAATTTATCGCATGTCAATGATGATACTTCATCCCCCGTCGTAGATGATGGTTATCCCACTTATCAAACACGGGAGGCCACGACTTTTGTTTATGATCCGGAAGGTAAACTGGTTTACAAGCTGGTTGCGGATGATGTCAAAAACTATGCAACAACGAAACTGACCTGGTTTACCAATCCCGTATTGACAACATTTGATCCCAATAGCCACCCAGGAACCCCAGTAGACACATGGACAGTACGAGCCAATCAAGCCAAACTAACCAATGACAAAATGCTCTACCTGTATGGGGATGTCCAAGTGGATAGCCTGACCGACGCGTCACAATTGCAACGGATCACAACAGATAATGCGACCGTCAATCTCACAACACAAGATGTCGCATCCGATGACCAAGTCACCCTCACCGGTGTCGGGATAAAATCTGTTGGCATGAAAATGCGTGGCAATCTGAGAAATAAAACTGCTGAACTGATTGAAAAGGTGACTACTCACTATGAGATTCCACATGAACAACCTAATCCGTAATACCGCTATTGCCAGTACACTTTTTGCCGTTAGCTTGCCGGTATTGGCCTTGAAAGATGATACGAAAAAACCGATTACCATCGACTCGGCGAGACAGTCTCTGGATTTAACGGGAAATGTTGCCACATTTACGGACAGTGTTGTTGTAAAACAAGGCTCGATCGATATTCATGCTGACAAAGTCGTTGTCACCCGCCCGAACGGGGACTCGAATAAGACGGTGATGGAGGCTTACGGTAACCCGGCGACTTTCTACCAATTGCAGGATGATGGCAAGCCCATCAAAGGGCACGCATCAAAGATGCGCTATGAGATGGATAACGAGCTGATTACATTGACCGGTAACGCCTATCTTGAACAGCTAGACAGTAACATCAAGGGCGATAAGATCACCTATCTGGTACCAACACAACAGATGGAAGCCTTTAGTGATAAAGGTAAACGTGTCACCACTGTCCTGTTGCCTGCCCAGCTACAGGAAAAAGCCCCTGGCGCTGATGTTCCTAAAAAGCATAAATAACGACTTATGGCAATACTATGATGTCTACACTAAACACAGATATGGCAATACTGAACGCAGAAAATCTGGCAAAAGCCTATAAGGGCCGTAAGGTCGTTGAGGATGTCAGCCTAAAAGTAAAATCAGGCGAAATTGTGGGCTTGCTTGGCCCCAATGGCGCAGGTAAAACCACCACGTTCTACATGGTGGTCGGCATTGTTCCGCGTGATGCGGGTTCCATTACCATTGATGGAGAGGACATCAGTCTGCTGCCCCTGCATGAACGCGCCCGTCGCGGGATCGGCTACCTGCCGCAGGAAGCCTCGATTTTCCGTCGTCTGAGTGTATTGGACAATTTGATGGCCGTCCTTGAGATCCGCAAAGATCTCAATCAGGAACAACGCAAAGCGCGGGCAGAAGAGTTGATGGAAGAATTTCATATCGCTCACCTGCGTGATAGCCTTGGGCAATCACTCTCCGGCGGTGAACGCCGCCGTGTGGAAATAGCCCGTGCGCTGGCAGCCGACCCCAAATTCATCCTGTTGGACGAACCTTTCGCAGGTGTTGATCCCATTTCCGTACTGGATATTAAAAAGATTATTCAACACCTGCGGGATTGCGGATTGGGTGTCCTGATCACGGATCACAATGTCCGTGAAACATTGGATGTTTGCGAGCGTGCTTATATTGTTAGTCAAGGCCACTTGATTGCCCACGGTACTCCTGATGAAATCCTGAATAACGAACAGGTCAAGCGCGTCTATCTGGGTGAAGGTTTCCGCCTTTAATCCTCATGCTTTTGTCAGCCAGACGCCGTGCAGGGAACCCTTCAAGCCAGGTAAGGAGAAAGCAGTAACGCTATGAAGCAAAGTTTGCAACTCAGGCTCAGTCAGCAATTGGCGATGACGCCCCAGCTCCAGCAAGCCATCCGTTTGTTGCAACTTTCCACGCTTGATCTTCAGCAGGAGATCCAGCAGGCGCTGGAAACCAACCCTCTGCTTGAACAGGATGATCTGCATCAGGAAGTGGATATTCAGGAAATGGATAGCCAGCAAATGGATCACCAGCAAATGGAGAGTCAGGAGCTTCATGCATCCGATGTTGAAACAGCAGCAATGGATACCCGTGAAGCACTTGAACAAAATAACATGCCTGAAGATCTGCCTCTGGATACTCACTGGGATGAAATTTACACCGCTGGCGCACTTTCCGGAACCAGCGGTGACTACGGGATTGATGACTCTCCCGTTTATCAGGGAGAAACCACCGAGACACTGCAAGATTATCTGATGTGGCAGGCCGGATTAACGCCGTTTACCGAAACAGATTCCGCCATTGCCACTTCAATTATTGATGCGATTGATGATACGGGTTACCTGACCGTTTCTACCGAAGAAATTCTTGCCAGCATAGGTATGGATGAGGATCAGCTCACTCTGGAAGAAGTTGAAACCGTTCTCAAGCGCATACAGCATTTTGACCCCATCGGGGTCGCTGCCCGTGACCTACGTGAATGCCTGCTTATCCAGCTTTCCATGCTACCGTCAGAGACCGCCCACCTGAACGACGCCAGACTCGTTGTCAGCAAGTACCTTGAATTACTGGGTAACCGGGACTTTCGTAACTTATTGCGTCGGAGCAAATTAAAAGAAAGCAGCTTAAAAGGTGCCATTGATATTATTCAGTCACTGGAGCCGAAACCCGGGCTGATCGTCAACACCGGTGAATCCGAGTATGTTATTCCGGATGTGTTGGTGCAAAAAGAAAATGAAAACTGGCAAGTCAGGCTAAATACCGATAGCATCCCCCGTCTGCGCATCAACCAGCACTATGCGGCCTTGGGGCAGCAGGCCCATAATGAGAGCGACAGTCTGTTCATTCGCAATAATTTGCAAGAGGCCAAGTGGCTGATAAAAAGTCTCGAAAGCCGCAATGAGACATTATTGAAAGTCGCAAGCTGCATTGTCGAACGGCAACAAGATTTTTTTGAACAGGGTGAAGAACACATGAAACCGCTGGTACTGGCTGATATCGCCTATCAGGTTGACATGCATGAATCCACCATTTCCCGTGTGACAACACAGAAATATCTGTATAGCCCACGAGGAATTTTTGAACTTAAATATTTTTTCTCCAGTCACGTCAATACCGATAGCGGAGGCGAGGCTTCTTCTACCGCAATACGTGCCCTGGTGAAAAAACTGGTCGCGGCAGAAAACCCGGCCAAGCCACTGAGTGACAGTAAATTAACCAGTATATTGGCTGAACAGGGCATTCAGGTGGCGCGTCGGACTGTCGCAAAATATAGAGAGTCGTTATCCATCCCGCCTTCAAACCAACGTAAAGAACTGGTTTGAACAACATAGAGAAGGAAAACACCATGCAACTCAACGTTACAGGCCACAATATTGAAATCACAGAAGCATTGCGCAACATGGTGAACACCAAATGCGGCAAACTGGATCAATATTTCGATAAGATTAATCTCATTCAGGTCATCCTCCGGGTGGAAAAGGTACAGAAAATTGCCGAAGCCACCGTTCATATTAATGGAGGTGAGTTGCATGCTACCTCAGAGCATGAAGACATGTATGCGGCAATTGATGCACTGGCAGATAAGCTGGCACGTCAATTGACCAAACACAAAAGTAAATTGAAACAACATTAACAGCTTTCAGGCAACGGGGCCGTTATAGAATTACGGCTGTTCTATCTAGAAACAGTGCATCAATACCGGATGCCGCACTCAGGCATCTGGTATAACAAGGCCCTAAGTGAATAAAGAAATGAACAACGAAACAGATTTACCACTAAGCTCAGTGCTTTCACCCGAATGTACACGTAACAACGTTCCCTGTTCGAGTAAAAAGCGAGCTTTAGAGATTATCAGTGAGCTGGCATCAAAACAGCTTGGATTACCGGAAAACACCGTATTCGAAGCTATCCTTTCCCGCGAAAAAGTGGGGACAACGGGTATTGGCAATGGAATTGCAATCCCACACGGAAAATTGGACAAAGAATGTGCAAAAAATGCCGTTGGCGTATTTTTACATCTGGAACACCCCATCACCTTTGATGCTATAGATAATCAACCTGTTGACTTACTGTTCGCTTTATTGGTGCCATCAGACCAGTGTCAAACCCATTTACACTCACTATCATTGATTGCAAAGCGCCTTGCAGATAAAAGTCTCTGCCGTCGTCTGCGCTCCGCACAGAGTGACGAAGAACTATACAATATCATTACTGAATAAATAGCGATTACAATTATAAACATTTAGGGGAGTCTCCTCATGGTGCTGATGATAGTCAGTGGTCGTTCAGGTTCTGGAAAATCCGTTGCTCTGCGTGCGCTGGAAGATATGGGCTTCTATTGCGTGGATAACCTACCGGTCGTGTTGCTGCCAGAACTGGCAAACACGCTGGTTGAACGCGATATTTCGGCAGCGGTTAGCATTGATGTCAGAAACATGCCGGAATCGCCGGAAGTTTTCGAACAAGCCCTGACGCAACTACCGGATAGCTTTTCACCACAATTACTGTTTCTTGATGCGGATCGTAATACCCTGATCCGTCGCTATAGTGACACTCGCCGTTTACACCCGCTATCAAGCAAAAACCTGTCCCTGGAAAGTGCGATTGATCAGGAAAGTGATCTCCTTGAACCCCTGCGTTCACGCGCCGATTTGATCATCGATACTTCTGAAATGTCGGTCCATGAACTGGCAGAGATGCTCAGGACACGTTTATTGGGCAAACGGGAACGGGAACTGACCATGGTATTTGAATCTTTTGGCTTCAAACATGGCATCCCGATTGACGCAGACTATGTTTTCGACGTGCGTTTCCTGCCAAACCCCCACTGGGACCCTAAACTGCGCCCAATGACGGGATTAGATCGTCCTGTTGCCGCATTTTTGGATCGTCATACAGAAGTGCATAACTTCATTTACCAAACGCGCAGCTATCTCGAACTCTGGCTACCGATGCTGGAAACCAATAACCGCAGTTACCTGACCGTCGCCATCGGCTGTACCGGGGGTAAACACCGTTCCGTTTACGTTGCTGAACAATTGGCTGATTATTTCCGTTCCCGTGGCAAGAACGTGCAATCTCGCCACCGTACACTGGAAAAACGCAAATAGGGAACAACCCAAATAACGCGATCAATCAACCCATAAAGAAAAGCATGACCGTCAAACAGCAACTCGAAATAAAAAACCGACTGGGAATGCATGCCCGGCCTGCGATGAAACTGCATGATCTTGTGCAGCAATTTCAATCGCAGGTCATTCTGCGCAATAGCAGTCATATCCAAGCCGAAGCCCACAGCGTCATTGCCATGCTGATGCTGGATTCCGAACAAGGCAGCTATATTGAAGTTGAGGCCACAGGGCCTGATGAACAGCAAGCCATGGCGGCCATCATTGCGCTATTTAGTTCCGGCTTTGACGAAACATAAAAGCGGTTCCAACCTCTTATACACTTCCATTGCACACAGTACCCGTATCGACCACCCTCTTCCTATCAAACTGACACCCAATAAAATGTTGAGTTCAATCAAGACAGAAAATATTAAACAGCAGTCTGTCTTGCTATTTATTGTTCCCCGTATCACCACCTATTGACACCGAAATACGTCGGTAAAAAATAAAATCAGTCGTTAAGACTGCCAAAAGATAAAAAAACCTTCATATATTCCGCACACAAATCCTTCAACGACAACAAAACCTATCAAATAAAATCATTAACTAAGTTAATTATTCTGACTATTTATAAATAGTATGCAATATACAATAAATGTTACTTTTCAATAAGTTGAGTTAATGAAATCAATTTAGAAAAAACTTATCATTAAAACGCATTTACACACAGTGCATTGCACGCACAAATCCTAATTTGGAGATGAACTTCATGCGTTTTAATAAAACTACACTGGCAATTCTTCTTGGACTGAGCCTGTTTCAAAGTGTTGCTCACGCAGCGCCTGCGCTCTCTTTAGATAACTCTCAGGCAGAACGTATTGCCACTAACAACAACGCTTGGGTTGAAATCAATACCACCACGTTTGAAAAAAATATCCACACAGTGCAAAAAAACCTGAATCAAGGCACTAAAATGTGTGCGATTCTGAAAGGTGATGCCTATGGTCATGGTATCGACCTGTTGATGCCATCTATCATTAAAACTAACGTGCCGTGCGTAGGGATTACCAGTAATGAAGAAGCTCGCATCGTGCGTGAAAGCGGTTTTAAAGGGCAACTGATACGTGTCCGTACCGCTGATGTAACTGAAATCGAAAGTACGCTGGGCTATGACATGGAAGAGATGATCGGCGATCTGGATCATGCTAAGACCATTGCTGCCCTGGCTAAAAAACACGGTAAAGAAATTCGCGTCCATCTCATGTTGAACACCGGCCTCATGAGCCGCAATGGATTGGAAATGAAAACGGAACAGGGCAAACAAGAAGCCCTGAAAATCGCTCAGTTACCGAACCTGAAACTGGCCGGCATGATGAGCCACCATGCATTCACTGATTTGAATGCGATCCGTGATAGCATTAAGAACTTCAAAGAACAAACTTCTTGGTTGATCAAAACCGCCAACCTGAAAAGGGATGAGATCACACTACACGCATCAAGCTCTTTTGCATCACTCAGCGTTCCTGAAGCTCAGTTCGACATGGTGCGCGTTGGGAGTGCGCTGTACGGCATTTTGACCACCAGCCACCCAGAATTCAAGCCATTGATTCAGATGAAAACCCGCGTTGCTTCTGTTAAGTCCTATCCGAAAGGTAATGGTGTCGGCTACGATAACACTTACATTCTGAAACGTGATTCCAAACTCGCTAATTTGCCAGTGGGTTTCTCTGATGGTTTTAGCTCTGCCATGTCAAACAAAGCCTATGTCCTGATCAACGGTCACCGTGCACCTGTTGTCGGCAGCGTTTCCATGAACACGGTCATGGTCGATGTCACCGACCTGCCAGAAGTGAAGAGTGGCGATGAAGTGGTTATCTTCGGTAAACAAGGCCACGACGAAATCACCCAGTCTGATATTCAGAAATGGGGCGGAATGCATGTTGTTGAACTGTCTTCCATTTGGGGAGAAACTAACCCGCGTATCGTGACCACAGACGCATAATTTGCGGCTCAATATAATGGCAGACGGTGCTTTTTCCCCCGGTGGATAAGCCTTGCTTCATTAACAACGCAAAACAGTTCGTGATCATGATCTCTTTATTTTCACGGCAGAACAGCCTAATATCATTTTAATCACCTTGAAAATAACACCCCCCTCCTTGCGATGCGGGGGTGTTATTTTGTATTGAGCCTAATTTGGAGCGTGGTATGAAAAAACCTAAAATCATTATTAATGAGCTGGATGCCGAACGTTTAGATTCCTTGTTGGAACAACCTGCATTTGCGAATACCAGCATTGCGGATGCTTTGAACGAAGAGTTGGATAGAGCCGACATCGTGGCTCCGGTGGATATCCCAGCCGATGTTGTCACCATGAACAGCGAAATTCGCTTTATTGATCTGGGCAGCAATGAAGAGCGGGTTCGCACACTGGTCTATCCTGCTTCCCTAAAAGACAGCACCAAGCATCTGTCCGTCATGGCGCCTTTGGGGGCTGCTCTTCTGGGTTTGCGGGTGAATGATGAAATCACCTGGGAATTACCTAACGGCGAGAAAACCCGGATAAAAGTGTTGGAAATACTTTACCAACCCGAAGCCGCAGGTGAATATCACCGCTAACTCACAGCCAGCCCAGTGATACTGAACTGGCTGTTGTTGATTGAGTATCCCTTATTGACCGGCGATACTCATTTCCGGCAACAACACCGAACCACACTGAATATTACTGCGTGTTTCGATATCATTACCGATTGTCACCATATTCGCCCACATATCTTTCAAATTGCCTGCGATGGTGATCTCGCTGACCGGATATTGAATTTCGCCATTTTCGACCCAGAAACCGGATGCCCCACGGGAATAATCCCCGGTAATGGCACTCACACCTTGCCCCATCAGTTCGGTCACGATCAGGCCGGTTCCCATTTCACGCAACAAGCCCGCAAAATCCAGACCTTGCCCCGCAATCTGCCAGTTATGAATTCCACCCGCATGGCCTGTATTCACTATCCCCAACTTACGGGCAGAATAGGACGTCAGCAGCCAAGTCTGTAAAACCCCCTCTTTGATGATATCTCGTGGCGTTGTACGCACACCTTCACTGTCAAATGGCGTTGAAGCCATCCCGCGCAGCAGGTGAGGATGCTCTTCAATGGTTAACCACGAAGGCAAAATCTGTTTGCCCAGACTATCCAGCAAGAAAGAAGACTTACGATAAATGCTGCTACCGCTGATCGCGCCCACCAAATGACCGAATAATCCGGTTGCCACTTCCGCAGAAAAGATAACCGGGGCTTTCATCGTGGGCAGTTTACGTGCGCCCAAACGGGAAAGCGTGCGGCGGGCACACTCCTGCCCAACCCACTCAGGTGATTTCAGGTCGTCAAAATGGCGACTCACGGTATAAGCATAATCGCGTTCCATATTGCCATCTTGTTCAGCAATCACACAGCTCGACATAGAATGACGGCTTGAACAGTAGCTTTGCAACATGCCATGACTATTACCAAACACCCGAATACCATAATGACTGTTGAAACTACCGCCCTCGGTATTGGTAATGCGTCCATCTGCCTGCAATGAGGCTTGCTCGGCACGAGCCGCTAACTCAATGGCCGTCTCTGCATCCAGATCCGCAGGATGGAAAAGATCCAGATCCGGAGCCTCAAATGCCAACAATGCCTTATCCGCCGGGCCGGCGCAGGGATCAGGAGACGTATAACGCGCGATATCAATTGCAGCCTGAACAGTACGGGCAATCGCCTCTGGGCTGAGATCGGTAGAAGAAGCACTGCCTTTGCGCTGTTGGTGATAAACGGTGATCCCCAGTGCGCCATCGCTGTTAAACTCAACATTTTCGACTTCACTGAAACGGGTGCTGACGCTAATCCCCGTGGTTTTATTGACCGCGACTTCCGCAGCATCACAACCGGCTTTCGCTAATTCCAGAGCATGGGCAACCGCGTTTTCCAGTTGCTTACGCTGCTCTGCGATTTGTTGATTGGTGACTATCATTAATTAACCGTAATCCAATGAATTAAAAAGAGAATGAGTCAGGAAAAATGCCTTCGTCCGGTTCATGACATGAATGTCGAGTGGCAATCAGGCAATTTTCCCAGTTACAATACACAATATTAGGATGTTAACACCCACCGGACGCTAGGTCATGTTCCAAAATGCACCTTATCCGGCCTTTTTAGAAGGAAAACGATTATGGCAAAGCAGCCTGAAGATTGGCTCGACAATTATCCTGCTGAAGAGGAAGACGAAGAGATAATCTGGGTCAGTAAAAGTGAAATCAAGCGGGATGCTGAGATACTGAAAAAGTTGGGATTAGAGCTGGTTGAACTCAGCAAAAACCAACTGGAGCGGATCCCACTGGATGAGGATTTACTGGCAGCCATTGAACTGGCACAGAAAATCAAACGTGAAGGCCGACGCCGTCAATTACAGTTGATTGGCAAATTACTGCGTGCCCGTGATCCTGAACCGATCACCACGGCGTTGGATAAACTGAAAAACCGTCACAACCAGCAAGTTGTTATTCTGCATAAGCTGGAAGAGCTGCGTGACAAATTGGTTGAAGGCGATGATGCCTTTGAAGAAGTCGTGGCGCTGTATCCACATACCGATCGCCAGCAGCTTCGTGCACTGGTTCGCAATGCCAGGAAAGAGAAGGCGGCCAACAAACCACCGAAATCTTACCGGCAGATTTTCCAATATCTGAAAGAGCTATCTGAAATAGTGTGACGAACTGCCAAGGAGCGGTTCACATATGATAGTCCATTTATCACCGCCCTTTTAGGGCGGTTCATTCCATGAGGTTATTCCACGGGAATTGACATTTCGTGTCGGAATATATTATTCCTGTCAAATCGCTTTTTCACCTCAATTAATTCCTTTGAGAGTTCTTTCCCATAATAAAGCTCCATCCATCTGGGGTCGATAGTATTATGTGAATCATCAGTGTATTTCATATCAATATCGGGGTAGTTGATATAACACCCCTGAAATGGGGTCTGGATATGATTATATTCCTCATACGGTTTATTGCCATAATGACGAAAACACCCTGAATACAATAACCTTATCCATTGAATGCACGCATCCGCATCCTTGGGATCTTTCCAATAAATCTGGAACTGCCATTTCAGTAAAGAATCCCGTTGATATACTGAAGTTTCGTTATTTTTATCCGCCTGATTGATAAAGCCACCATAAGAATTGATCTGGATTAAAGCATTGGGTGACACGATATGATGAAGAGGTTCAGTTAAGCACTGGTAAATATGTGAGACAGTATCATCTGAAATATCACCCTTCTGATAAACTGATTTATATTTCCCATACTGATTATCACCAGAACCATTAATACTTTGTGTCAGATGCAACCAATCCATGGTAGTGACGGGAGGATCTATTTGCTGACTATCCGCTTCACAAAAATCATCCAATAAAACCCGATCCACTTGTGGCGTTGACAGGCCATGTATAGAAGATAATTCCATTGACTTATAAGTACAAATACGATTATTTGAGGCTTGATTCATGGTATTGATAAAATCTAACAAGGGTGCATCATTGACGCCTTTTTTATAATCACCATTTTTACCTGTATACTGAATCGTCAGCTCGATATTTCCCTTATTTTTATGATGCATTTTTAGCAATGCAAACAATCCCCCATTGCATTTAGATTCATCTTTATCATCCCAATATTGATCGTTTTCTTTAAACCATGCAAAATAGGCATCCAAAAATTTCTTTAACGCACTGGGATTAGGGATATTTTCCCACGGATACGTTAATTTTATAAAACCCGCACTGCTTGGCGCATCAGGCAGATCTTCAAAGTAGTAATTCAAGATTATGCCAAAATTACCGCCTCCTGCGCCACAACACGCCTTGAATAGCTTTCTGTGATGGGTGTCTTGACTATATCGACTGACATGGATAGTTTTAAAGAAATTATTATAATCAGGTACGATGATATCAATACCCGAAAGCCAATCAACCGTTAAGCCTTGTTTCCGGGAAAGCAACCCATACCCTCCGCCGGTGATATGCCCCCCTAAACCCACAGAATAGCAAGAGCCTCCGGGCAGGGTTTTTCCCGATATTTTATAGAGTCTCACATAACTTTCCCAATTTTGATTTCCTGCGGCAATCTTAAAACGGTACTTCATTTGATCTTTGTCATACTCAGAGGTGATTGTTTGATCTTTTTCATATTCAATCCCCGTCATCAAGCCAACATCAATGATCACCGTTTTTTGTAATGTTTTATTTTTATTGAAGTTATTGTTGCTAACAAACCCTTCATAACAATGACCACCACTACGGACCGTAATTCTTTTCCCTTCATCGGCGGCTTTTCGGGCAGCAATAATAACCTCGTGCTCATGATTACAAATAAAAACACCGGAAACATCATTATTTTTATCAGGCCAACGAAGATTAAATCCTTTCTTCAAAGTATTATATCGAGCATCACTATTAGATATATAAGTAATTGCCATTATAATCTCCATATAAAATAGTTTTTAGAGTAGGTAAAACATTTAACTTTATCTTTTAATTAACCGGTTTCTGGTTAAATCAAGAAGAATAGCTGCCTAAAAGATAAAATAAACCTATCTCACTATTTTTTATGACTCTATTTTTTGTAAGTACGTGATGTTTTTTATAATTACGTGGCAAAGGGATGATCATAACATTGGAAAAGAGGTCACTCTATTCTATTAGATTGACTTAAGTTAATAAGTTTACTTTAATGTTATTCAATTGTGAAAGCGCAGTGTGAATAATTTCCATTATGCCCCCTTACTTTGTTAACCCAACCCGAACAAAGGATGTCGCAAATGCCGTTAGTTGTTATTCCTGATGATTATCAACATGCCACAAAACACATTCAGGCTTTACATCAAAACAGTGACTTTGAAGTGGTTTGTCTTGGTGCCCTGGACCGGGATCCTAACGCAGAAGCGCTATTATCCAGAGCTGATGCTCTAATACTGATCCGTGAAAGAACCCTCATTGATGAGGCGTTTTTATCCAAGACACCCAATCTGAAACTCATCAGCCAGACGGGTAAAGTGGCTTACAATATCGATCTGGAATTATGTCAACAACGAGGAATTGCGGTCGTTGAAGGCGCAGGCTCTCCCATTGCCGCAGCCGAGTTAACCTGGCTATTGATTCAAAGCGCCATACGCAGATTTGTGCCCGCTGTAAACAGGCTGAAACAAGGCCATTGGCAGACTGAATTTGGCGATACCGTGGCGGGTAAAACACTTGGCATAGTCGGCTATGGAAAAATAGGCCAGCTTGTTGCCAAATACGCGCAGGCATTTGACATGAAAGTACAGATTTGGGGATCACCGCGTGCCCAGAATCAAGCCCGTCAGGAAAGGTTAATCGTTCCCGCCTCCAGAGAAGCGTTTTTCCGGACTTCAGATGTTATCACCTTGCATCAACGGTTAGTCCCAGAAACCCTGGGGGGTATCACATTTGCGGATCTCACCAGCATGAAATCTACCGCGCTATTGGTGAATACCGCTCGCTCTGGGTTGATCGAAACTGGCGCACTGGAAAAAGCCCTCGACTTGGGAACTCCGGGATTCGCTGCATTGGATGTTTTTGATATTGAACCCATTTGGGATACCCATCACGCTTTATTAAAACGGGATAACGTGCTTTGCAGCCCCCATATCGGCTATGTCACCAAAAGCTGTTATGACATTTATTTTGCAAGTGCATTTAACAATATTGAGAAATATTTTTCCGGTGATGAAAGCCATGTAATTAATCAATAATGACTGAAAAGCCACCTGATAGGCAGGTGGCTTAAAAAATTTCAACCGCCAGAAAAATTCTGGCCTATGACATTAAACCGTAATTCCCCTTCCAGCTCTTCTTCCGCTTCTTCAAACAGCAGCACTAATGATGCAAAACGTATCCGTTTCTGTGACGTTAAGTGGATAAAGTTAATTTCAACAGGTAACTGAATTCCCCCCGTTACGGCATCCCACAGCGCGTCCAGGTTAGCGCCAAAATCATCCCCAAGATCAAAACGCTGCTTGAATTCACGGTAGAAAGTCGCTAAATCAGGGATCTGGTCAAAATCGAATTCCACTTTTTTCATGTCATTACTCCAGCCGGGTAAAACTGTTGTAGTGATCAACCGTCAGATAAATCAGGCCATCGTTCGAATAGAGTAACCGGTCACTTCCCCGGTGCCCACACCGATAATTCACATCCGCTTCAAACCAGTGACGCCCCGATTCTGTCGGCAATTTCTTTTCTCGGTTGGAGAACCGATCGCCGCCAATGGCCCGTCCCGGCAACACTTGACATAAGTTACCTTCACGGGCATTCCAACCAAGGCGACGGGCTTGTTTTTTCGTAATGTAATAATCCGGCAATTGGTGATGTTGACGAAGGTAGTCCGCAACCCGGTGCTGTTCAGTCAGAACATCAATCTGTTGTGGGGTGACCTTCTCTGAAACAAGGGGGCTTTTTCCCGTTGTCTCCGTGCCAAATGGTGCAATTCCTTTGGCAAAGAAGATATAGACAACGGCCAAAAATAAGCATACGGCCGCCAATATGTTTTTTTTCATGATAACCTCAAGCTCTTCATTATGCCCGCCAAGACGGCGGGCGATTGCCTAAGAGATTATCAGGCTGTTCCACCTACGGTCAGGCTCTCCAGCTTCAAGGTTGGCTGCCCAACACCCACAGGGACACTTTGGCCTTCCTTACCACAGACTCCGACGCCTTTGTCGAGCGCCAAATCATTTCCAACCATTGAAATCTGCTGCATGGCTTCAATACCGGAACCAATCAAGGTCGCCCCTTTTACTGGCTTGGTGATTTTGCCGTTTTCAATCAAATACGCTTCCGATGTTGAGAAAACAAATTTACCGGACGTAATATCCACCTGACCACCACCGAAGTTCGGAGCATATAGCCCGCGATCAACGCTGGCGATAATCTCTTCTGGCGTGGAGTGACCCGCCAGCATATACGTGTTTGTCATACGTGGCATGGGCAAATGTGCATAGGATTCGCGCCGGCCATTACCCGTCGGTGCCACACCCATCAGGCGGGCATTGAGTTTATCCTGCATATAGCCTTTCAGGATGCCATTTTCAATCAGCACGTTGTATTGTCCCGGAACGCCTTCATCATCAATGGCCAATGAACCACGACGTCCTTCAATCGTGCCATCATCCACGACCGTGCACAATTCAGACGCGACTTTTTGCCCCATCTGACCGGAGAAGACCGACGTTCCCCGACGATTGAAGTCGCCTTCCAAACCGTGACCCACGGCTTCATGCAGCAGGACGCCCGGCCAGCCAGCACCCAATACGACCGGCATGGTGCCCGCAGGGGCGGCAACCGCCGACAAGTTGATCAGCGCCATGCGAACCGCTTCACGGGCAAATTGCTCTGCCAGCGTCTGACCCTCTTCAGTGCGCAGGAAATATTCGTAACCATAACGGGCACCGCCACCACTGCCACCACGTTCACGCTTGCCATCTTCTTCCACTAACACACTGACAGACAGGCGTACCAATGGGCGGATGTCTGCCGCCAATGTCCCGTCGGTTGCCGCCACCAACACTTGCTCATAAACCCCCGTCAGGCTGGCATTCACTTCCTGTACCCGGGGATCTTCCGCCCGTGCGATGTGATCAACCCGGTGCAGCAAGGCAATTTTTTCTTCCCGGCTCATGCTCTGCAAAGGATCGACCGCCGGATAAAGTGCCTGATGTGTCACGGCACCTAACGTATGCGCAATGCCATTGCCCGTTTCCCGAACGATGCTGCGCGCCGCCTGAGCGCTTTGCTGTAGTGCATTCAATGTGATTTGGTCAGCGTAAGCAAATCCGGTTTTTTCGCCACTCACCGCACGAACGCCCACACCCTGATCAATATTATAGGAGCCATCTTTAATGATGCGGTCTTCTAATACCCATGTTTCATGGTAACTGGATTGAAAATAGAGATCGGCATAGTCCAGACGGCGCTCCGCCAATTGCTCCAGAACAGAAGATAAATCCTGATGACTCAGATTATTGGCAGTCAGTAAGTGTTCACTGACGTAAGTTAAACTCATAGTAATTACTCTTTACCTTGATTTGTATTCTTTTTTATCAAAGAAGTCAGTTGTGGACGGAAGCGATTGTGTTTCACCACTTTGATTTGCTCACGTATGAGAATCAAACTATCCCGCCGGATATTAAGCGGTAATGCGCTGACAGTCAGAGGGTTTTTCTTGATGATTTCTCCCCAACCACTCACCGCCATTGTGTGTCCCCATGTTCTGCAAGTGCCATGTACGCCAACCTGCGCAGGGGCCAAAATAATACATTGATTCTCGATGGCACGGGCTTTCAGCAGGGGTTCCCAATGTGACTTACCTGTCAGGCGGGTAAAAGCCGCCGGCACAGAGATCAGTTCTGCACCTTGTTCGCGCAATGCCTGAAATATCCCCGGAAAACGCAGATCATAACAGATAGTCATCCCCAAACGACCAACAGGGGTATCGACAACGGTAATGTGTTCCCCACGCTGGTAAATAGCGGATTCATTATAGGGACCATGTTCATCGTTGATATCGACATCAAACATGTGGATTTTATCGTAACGGGCACGGATTTCGCCCTGATCATCAAACAATAAGCTACTATTTGTGATGCGGGAAGGATCTTCCCGACTGATCAGCGGCATGGAGCCAATCAACAACCAGATGCCGTAACGTTGTGCCATTTCACTGACTGCCTGCTGCAATGGGCCAGTTCCCTGCACTTCGGCATGTTCACGATAACTCTCGACATCTGCAAACAATAAAGCGTTTTCCGGAGTCAGCACCAGTTTCACTGTGTCTGACAATGGCTTAATCTGTTGTTCAATTTGCGCTAAATTATGTTTAACATTTGCACCACTGCATAACTGTAAGAGTGCTACATTGTCGTTTCTCATGGCTCTTTATTCTCCTTAAGCTGACGTAAAACTTCATCAATTTTAGGTTGTTCGAAGCTGCCTGTTAGCCGATAACGAATCACCGATATTTTGCTCCAGAGCGGCCTCAGCACTTTTGTCGCCGCAAAAACCGCAGCACCCGCCACAGGGTTGACCGCAAAGGCGGTCGCTACCCCTACCGTCGCTGAAATTTCCGGCGTAATGACCAGCTCCATATTGATCTGGCGATGAACCAAGTCAGTTATCCCTGAGGCATGGATGTCCGCAGCTAATCCATCAATCAGAAAGTGATCGGTATGCATGATGCCGTTTTTTATCGTTGCATGGCTACGGATGGAATCGAAGCTGAAATCATCACTGAATGTGTCTCTGAAATCCAATTGTAACTTACGCAATAAAGCATCAAAACTGATCAGCCTGAATAATTGCCCGGCTCTGCCACCCCCCAATTTGGCAATCGCACCTTTTTTCATGTCCCCGGCCAACGTCCCATTCAGTGTCTTGAAGTCGGGTTGCCACGGAACATCGTGCCATTTTAAATTGAAATCAAATTTGAAGGGGGCATCCACAATCGGGACGATAAACCCGAGATAGGCCGCCATATCATCGAATTTTTTCCCCGATAATTGCCCTTTGATCCGGGTATCATTTTGTGCGCCATTTTCATGCCAACGGCCAGACAAGGTCAGTTTCCCGGCGCTATTTTCCACTTTCCCATCAGTCAGAATCAGTGAGTCACCTTGCGGTATGAGCGATGCCGATACTTTGCCGAGTTTCAGTCCGGAAATCCAGCATTCTGCACACGCGATATCCAATTCCGGCCAGCGTCTCAGGGACCAACTTCTCAAGGGATCGTGGGAAGATGAAGCAGGGTCCGGCGTTAACTTCTTCGCCTCAACGGACGACCCCGCCGTCAACAAGGGATCGTAATAAAGATAGTCAATCGATGCCTGAATCTGTTTATTGTCTCGAATCAATAAGCTGCCATTAATCTGCTGTCCCGCTACATTGACCTTAATGCCATCAGCCTGTTGGACAATATTGAAGGTGGGTTTATCCCAGCGCTGCCCGGCCAGATCCAGTGAAGGCAATGAAACCTCGAATTCGCCGGGCCACAATAAACTATTGTCACCCGATGAATCCCAACTCAGGGGCTTGATCAACGCCAATAATTTTTCACCGTCAATGGCAGGCAATTTTAATGCCAATAACGATTTTTCCGGCAGGGCCGGAACCCCATCGCTATTTCTATCACTATTTCTATCACTATCGCTATCCGTATCCGTATCCGGATGCAAAATACCTCGTTGCAATCGGATATGATTTTTTTCCAACGCCCATTGGCTATTGAACAGGTATCCTTTCCCTATTGAGCCTTTTATCTGGAGTTGTTTTGTATTGCCTTGTGCCAGGATATTAATCTTATCCCATGCTTGCAGGAATTTAGTGTCTGATACGGGAAATATGCTGTTTACTGGCAATGTACTGTTGATAGGTGACAAATCTGCATCGACAGCAACACGATATTTCACCTCACTCTTTGAAGAATGATCATTGGGGGGTATTGCAATATTCACGTTACTCCGCCAATTCAGCGTTCCGGACAACTGACGGCGGATCTCTGCCGGAAGTGCCGGTAATGTCTTCGCCGGCCAACGTGCATCCAAGTCCACATCAACCTGATAATGTTTTGCTGACTCCTGAGTGGAAAACCGCAGGGACACCGGGTTGCCGAACCAGTTGGCAGATAGGCGGTCACTTTTTAGTTCCCCATTTTTAAAGTGAAATTTGCCGCTAAGGTGTTCCATTTTGCTATCCAATGGCGTGATGAAGAGCTGGGTATCTTTTAGCTCGACCTCTCCCTTTACATTCACTTCGCCCTCTGCCAAAGGGATGTCCATGTGCAGTTTGCCATCCACCCTGCCATCAAGTTGCAAATTATCCAGTGCACTGCCGACTGAATCCGCCAGTGGGCTGTGATTAAAATAATCGTGGATATTCTTCCCGTCCCCGGATAACTTGGCATCAATCAACAGTTTTTGCTTGCCATAATCGGGGATCACGGCTGAAACCCGGGTGACGTCCACTTTTCCAAGCCGCACTTTCGCTGCCTGCATCTGTAATCCGTTATTCTGGAAATTCAGGTCAATATCCAGATCGAATAGAGCCGGCCAGTCGGGTTGATATTGAAAAGTGGCATGACGCAGGGGAACAGCGATTTGGAATTGGCCGTTGTTGTGTTTGAAGGGAAAGTCATGCGGATTGCCCTGAAAAATCAAAGTGGCATTCTCAACTTTTCCCTTGACCAAAGACGCCGTTAAATAGTTTGTCAGGGCGTTTCCCATCAATGGCCGGGGGAAATAACGCCATGCCTCACCGATATCATTCACCTGAATTCCGGCGAGCATTTTCAGCACCGGCGGGGCATCGTGGGGTTGCAGATAATGAAAATTTCCATTCAGCCATAGCGATTTTGCTTGTAAGTCCAGCCCCTGGCTCCAGATTTCCATGCCATTCTGATCATGTTTCCAAGCAACTTGCCCTTCGCTGCTGGCAATATCAAACGGAGCCTGAAACACGCTGCCATAGTCAATGGTGCTGTTTTTCAGGCCAAACGTGAGATTTCCCGACGACTTACTGCCGTCTAATCTGCCACTGAAATGGCTGACAGAGGGCAGCGCTTCCCCGCGCAACCAGCTCACATCCTGCCATTGCATGCGAATTTCCATGTCATCGGGCAGCGCGGGTGTGATATCGAAGGCAAAGCGATTCAGCATGCCTGTCGGTTGCAGGTGCTGCCAATGCTTGATGATATCGGGTGTCACAAAGGAGAGCAGGGGCAATATTCCACTCAGGCGCTCAAGCTGAATATTCTCAGCCCGTACCCGCCAATGGTCTTTGCCCTGATATTGCCGGGCTTCCTTAAGATACAGGGCCGAGATATTCCCTGCGGGCCACTGCTGACCGTTAGTTTTCAGGTTTGCCAGATTGGCGGCATCAAACAGCCATCCTTCATCCTGACGGCGCATTTGCAAGCGTAAATCACTCACTGCAAGCTGCTGTTTTTCACTCCCGATATGCCAGTGGGCCTCCCCCTGCTTAAGCTGCAGACGCCCACTGTCAATTCGCCCTTTCTTCAAGGTGATCCAACTCGCCAAACTGAAACGGGCGTTTTCCAGCCCGGTATTCTCTTTTAACCAACGGCTCAACCACAGCCGCATATCGATATTATCGGCCTGTAAGTAAATGACGCCACTATCCAGCACGCCATTGATATCTTTCAGGTCAAGTTTGACCTGTACAACCCCTTCCTGACCATTAAGCGAAGACAGATTCACACTGCCTTGTGCCCGGTGCCGATGGTTGTTATTCAACCAGGTCATTTGTGGTAATTGCAGTTCAGCCTGTTCACCTGATGGCGTCGGAAAAGTCAAACGGCTATCATGCAAATCAAAATGATTGAATTGTTCCAGAAACAGGGAAGAGAGGCTATTGGGTTCAGATAGTGCACTTTCACCATCCTGCCCAAACGGAGTCTGGTCATAGTTCATTTGAAGCTGATAAAAGGACAACTCCCGAAAATACCATCGCCCCTGCAAAAGGGAACGCCAGACATCCAGAGAGAGCCTGATCTCTTTGGCATGAATGTCGATATGCTCCGCTTTCGCACTGATATCACGGATTTCCAGACTAGGGCCAAAGGATCCCCAATGACCCGTGATGTAGCCAATATCGATAGGGATATTCGTCACGCCAGCCATTTTTTCTATCAATGGCTGACGGTATTCGTTGAGATGTGGCAGGAATAAACGTAACCCGCTGACAAGCAAAGCCACCATGATAATGACTATTGCGGCTGTCGCTAATAATATCCCCGGCAGTCGCCTCACGCATTTCTCCTTGGTTGTCAACTGTCAGCGTTATTGTTCTGAACATTGTTTTGAACATTGTTTTGAACATTGTTTTGAACATTGTTTTGAACATTGTTCTGAACTCTGAGCATAGCTCTGGAAATAGTTCCGGAACGGGTTCTACAAACAGGCTTTTTGCAAACGGGCGCTTTACATCATAACAACGTCAAATTGTTCCTGACTGTAGCGTTGTTCTGTCTGCACTTTGACCTGTTTGCCCACAAAAATTTCCACTTCCGCCAATGAGTGGGACTCATCCCCTTTCAGGGCTTCACTTACGGCAGGAGAGGCGTAAACCAGAAAACGATTTGCCTCAATGGCACGGTTAACCCGCACAATTTCACGCAGAATTTCATAGCACACGGTTTCAATGGATTTTACCGTGCCACGTCCCTGACAGGTTGGACAGTTATTACACAGAATATGTTCGATGCTTTCCCGTGTACGCTTGCGCGTCATCTCCACCAAACCCAATTGGGAAAAACCATTGAGGGTGGTTTTGACACGATCTTGACCCAATGCCTGCTCCAGGGAAGCCAATACGCGGCGACGGTGCTCTTCATTAGCCATATCAATGAAATCAATGATAATGATGCCACCCAAATTACGTAATCTTAATTGCCGGGCGATCGCTTGTGTTGCTTCGATATTGGTATTAAAGATAGTCTCATCCAGATTACGATGTCCAACAAAAGCGCCGGTATTAATATCAATGGTTGTCATGGCTTCCGTTTGATCAATAATCAGATAGCCCCCCGACTTTAATTCCACCTTACGTTCCAGCGCCCGCTGAATTTCATTTTCCACGCTATACAGATCAAATATCGGCTGATTACCCTGATAATGTTCCAGTTTGGCGGTCATTTCAGGAATGTATTCTTCAATAAATTCCTGTAACTGCATAAATGTCTGGCGGGAATCGACCCGAATGCGAGCAAGGGAAGCTCCCACAAAATCACGCAAGATACGTTGAGCCAGTGCCACTTCACCGTAGACTTTATTTTTGGTGATATTGCGTTTCTTACGTTCAATCACCTTACTCCACAGACGCTTCAAAAAGGCCGCATCCTGTGCCAGTTCTTCGGTTCCCACCCCTTCAGCGGCAGTACGGATAATAAACCCGCCATGCTCATCACAATAATCCATGACAATGCTTTTCAGGCGTTCACGCTCTTCTTCGCTTGCTATCCGCTGTGAAACCCCCACATGCGATGCCCCCGGCATAAAGACCAGATAGCGTGATGGTAACGTAATATCCGTTGTCAAACGGGCGCCTTTTGTACCCAAGGGATCTTTCACCACCTGGACAATTAAATCCTGTCCTTGGTGTACCAGTTCAGCGATGTCCTTGACACGGAAATTTTTCCGCTCGTCACCTGCGATACACTCAGTATGCGGCATGATGTCCGAAGCATGTAGAAAAGCGGCTTTCTCCAAACCGATATCCACAAAAGCCGCCTGCATACCGGGTAACACCCGGCTCACACGCCCTTTGTAAATATTCCCGACCAGGCCCCTTCTGGCTTCCCGTTCAATATGGATTTCTTGCAAAATACCGCCGTCAATATAAGCAACCCGCGTTTCGGATGGTGTTACATTGATTAATAACTCTGCTGTCATGAATAGTCCTTCCCATCAGCTAACGCTAAAAATCGTGTGATTAGTTCATGCGTTTCCACCAGTGGCAAGCCGACAACAGCATGGTAACTGCCATTAATTTTTCTAACAAAGCAACCGCCTTTACCTTGAATGCCATAAGCCCCGGCTTTATCCATTGGCTCCCCAGTAGCAATATATTCCTGTATTTCTTGTTGGGATAACTGGCGGAATATCACATCTGTAATGACTTTCTCACACAAGGTATGTTGACTGTTTGATAAAGCGACAGCCGTCATAACCTGATGGCTCTGGCCTGACAACGTGCTCAGTATTTCAGCGGCGTGTTGTTGATCACGTGGTTTTTCCAAGATGCGGTTATTCAATACGACAATGGTATCTGCCCCCAGAACGGGGTAATCATGAGGGGCAATGGCGACGCCAGCCTGTGATTTTTCTCTGGCCAATCGCGTGACATATTGCCCGGGAGACTCCCCCTCACGCCATTTCTCTTCGACCTGAGGGGTCAGGATCTCAAAATTAAAATTTAACAATTCCACCAGCTCACGTCGTCTTGGCGAGCCAGAAGATAAATAAAGGGTTTTCATTGTGAGTCATCCTTAGGGTCTATCTCAGCAGGCGATTTTAATTTGTCATCGTTTCGCCCGCTTTAACGAACAGAAAATTGGCGGCGGATTTTCCGCAATAATAAGAACAGCCAGGGCCAGAGAATACCATTGACCACCCCATTCCAGAACACGTCTGGGTGGAATGCCGTCTTCGGCAATAAAATGTGGGCTAAAAAAACGCAGAGGTTCATCAGGGTTGAAAGCCCCATCACAACCAAGGCTTGCTGCCAGAGTGTCATATTGCGAATGAGCTGGAATTTGAAGGCGACCAGAAAACTGATGACGCTAAACGCCAGGGCATGAGCTCCCAGAATGCTTCCATGCAATAAATCCGTAATCACACCCAATACAAATCCAGTCCCCACACTGACACGGTGGGGAAGCGCCAGTAACCAGTAAATTAAGCACAGCATCAATAAGGTGGGCCGAAACATAAAGAACTGCTCCGGCCACGGCATAATTTGCAACACTATCGCAATCAGGAAAGATAACCAAATAATCCAACCTCTTCGGCTATGGTACTGACTCATTAACGATTTCCTATAGCGGCTGATGAGGGTTTTGGTGCTGATTTTTCTGCTGGCTTATCTGTTGGCTTATCTGCTGGCTTCGTTGCAGATGATAATGCCCGGCGTTCATTTTTCGCTTCGTCTGATGTCGGTGTCAGCAATTGCGGCTTCTCCTCTGATGGATTTGGCAATACCTGGGGTAGCATATGCTTCAACCGTTCATTGGCAGCACGGTATACTGCCGAAGGGGGTAATGGCTCTGAGGGATTATTATCCGCTCCCCATAACAACAACAGATAGCGCAAGCGGCGCAATTCAGCCAAGGGACGTGCCTGAATAACGGCATGAGCCCGCCGATTGTCGATTTTGACGGAAGAGACCACCGCCACAGGATAACCTTCCGGGAAACGTCCTCCCAGACCCGATGTCACCAAAACATCACCCACGCGAATGTCAGTATCACTTGGCAGAGGTTCCAGTTGGAGATCATCCGTACACCCAGAGCCACCCGCAATAACGCGGGTATCATTGCGCAATACCTGCACAGGCAGTGCATGAGTGGGATCACAAATCAGCAATATCCGGCTGCTCAGTTGACTCACCGAAACCACCTGCCCCACAACCCCCCGATCACTGATCACGGGCTGCCCTTCATAGACCCCATCTTTAGCGCCTTTATCTATGACAACTTGATCACGGTAAGGCTCCATACCTCCTGAAATCACCTGCGAGACCATCATGTGTTCATCACGGCGCAGGGGCGACCCCAATAATTCCCGCAAACGGGCGTTTTCCTGTTTCAGTTGCTCCAACAGCAACAACTTACTGCTCTGCAATCGCAACTCATTACGCAGGGTTTGATTCTCTAGTTCAAGGCGGTTGCGGCTAGTCAGGGACTCCGAGATACTGTCCAAAAATTGGCGCGGTCCATTGGCAAGAAAATAAAAAGGACTCACAGCCGTATCCATATAGCTACGGACTTTATTGAATACACCAAGGCGGCTGTCTACCACAATCAAAATAATGGCAATAATAACAGCAAAAAAGAGTCGTAGTTGCAGAGAAGGCCCTCTGCTGAAAATCGGCTTCATAAATTGCGCATTTTTGAGTTGTGTTGTCTCATTAATGGTAAAACTCCGGCACCATCAGCAAGGAGGCGTCAATCAAGGCGGTTTGCCTCCCAGCTTGCAGAGTTACTTTCAGTCTTCGCTGAACAGATCGCCACCATGCATGTCGATCATTTCCAGCGCCTTGCCGCCGCCACGGGCAACACAGGTGAGTGGATCTTCAGCTACAATGACAGGAATGCCGGTTTCTTCCATCAGCAAACGGTCAAGATTGCGCAGTAACGCCCCCCCTCCCGTCAGCACCATACCACGCTCAGAAATATCAGAAGCCAATTCCGGTGGACACTGCTCCAGAGCGACCATGACAGCACTGACAATGCCAGTCAGCGGCTCTTGCAGGGCTTCAAGAATTTCATTGGAATTCAGGGTAAAGCTGCGTGGTACACCTTCCGCAAGGTTACGGCCACGGACTTCAATTTCGCGGACTTCATCCGTTGGGTAAGCAGAACCAATTTCATGCTTGATACGTTCTGCCGTTGCTTCCCCAATCAGGGAGCCATAGTTACGACGAACATAATTAATGACGGCTTCATCAAAACGGTCACCCCCAATGCGCACAGAAGAGGAATAAACAACACCGTTCAGGGAGATAACCGCAACCTCAGTGGTTCCACCGCCAATATCGACGACCATTGAGCCTGTTGCTTCGGACACAGGCAAACCCGCACCGATTGCCGCCGCCATTGGCTCTTCAATCAAAAAGACTTCACGGGCACCTGCACTTTGGGCAGATTCACGAATGGCGCGACGTTCAACCTGAGTCGCCCCAACTGGCACACAAACCAACACGCGCGGACTTGGGCGCATGAAACTGTTATTGTGGACCTGCTTGATAAAATGCTGCAACATCTTTTCCGTGACATAAAAATCAGCAATAACCCCATCCTTCATAGGGCGGATAGCTGCGATATTACCCGGAGTTCGTCCCAGCATCTGTTTTGCTTCCAGCCCTACGGCTGCAACGCTTTTTGGTGAACCGGCTCTGTCCTGACGAATAGCCACAACAGAGGGTTGATCCAATACTATTCCCTGACCTTTGACATAAATAAGGGTATTGGCAGTACCCAAGTCAATGGACAAATCGTTGGAAAACATGCCACGAAATTTCTTTAACATAACGAAAGGATAATCCTGCAAGCTGGGGACGGAGATTGTCCGTCTACTCTACCAACCACATGAAGCAGCGACAAGGCGCATAATTAACTACTTTTACTACTTCAATAAAAGTGGCTACGTTATTCACATCAGAAACACGATATTCTACGTTACTTTTCTCTAACGGAGCAGAAAAAAACTGCATAAAAATAGGTTAATTTCACCGATAACCTCATCACAGCATCCCCAAATCACCTAATGCACCAAAAAACCAACATTATAGTGCATATGTGGGGCTGCTATCCCGCTTTCTAGCTTCTATACCCGTCATACTTCAAGTTGCCTCTTTGTTGGCTACGCTCACTCACCCCGGTCACATAGTTATCTATGCTCCCAGGGATTCGCTCCCTTGCCGCCGCGATGCAACTCGAATTATTTTGGGTATATACCGTTTTCTAAGTTAAAAGTAATCGATAATTGGCAAGATAAGGAGTCGGATATGAAAAAATATCAATTCCCCTCAATGGCAAGTGATGAAAATAAGGATTATTCTGAGCCGGTTATCAAACACACGCTCCTTATTGTTGTCCTGTATATTATGATCTTTTACCGTGCCACCCTGAATAAAAAATAAGTCATCACAGTTTTTCCACTCTCTATCACAATATCGTTGCCTACCCGTTTCAGCTTATTCGATTTTATCTATATTCTGTTGAAACAAGATCGTGTTAAAACAAGATCGCGATGAAACAAGATCGCGATGATGCCAAACAGGTGAGTCGTATCAACGAGATACCCAGCAAAGGAAAATGATCATGAAAGCCTTATTGCTTGACCAACACGACACATTATCCGCGTCCATTCAGGATATTGATGCGTCCCAATTACCCTCCGGTGATGTCACTGTTGATGTCCATTGGTCAACCCTCAATTACAAAGATGCCCTGGCCATTACCGGTAAGGGTAAGATCATCCGCCAATTTCCCATGGTGCCGGGCATTGATTTTGCCGGGGTGGTTCATCATTCCGAAGATCCCCGCTTTCACATTGGTCAACATGTTTTGCTGACTGGCTGGGGAGTGGGAGAAACACACTGGGGCGGGTTGGCAGAGCAAGCGAGAGTGTCTGGTGATTGGTTGACGCCATTGCCGCAAGGACTCAGCTCCCGGCAAGCCATGATCATCGGTACGGCTGGCTTTACGGCCATGTTATGCGTCATGGCCCTGGAACAAGGCGGGGTAACGCCTGAAAGCGGAGACATCGCCGTGACAGGAGCCAGCGGCGGGGTTGGCAGTACGGCGATTACCCTGCTGTCACAACTGGGTTATTCAGTCGTCGCGATTAGCAGCAAACCCGACAATCAGGATTACCTGCTTTCGCTGGGTGCAAAAGACGTGCTGCCCGTCAGTCATTTTAACCAAACATCGCGTCCATTGGAAAAACAGCGCTGGGCAGGTGTCATTGATACTGTGGGTGGAACGGTATTGGCGACCTTGCTGGCTCAGGTGAACTATAACGGCACCGTTGCCGCGTGTGGTATGGCGGGTGACAGCCAGTTGCCTACGACCGTAATGCCTTTTATCCTGCGCAACATTCGCTTGCAGGGCGTGGAATCCGTGACCGTGCCGGCTTCGAAACGGCCTGCTATCTGGCAGCGATTGCAAACGCTGTTGCCGGATTCCTTTTATCAACAGGCAGCCAATGAGATCGCATTAGACCACGTGATCGCACATGCCAATAAGTTGATTAACAACCAGTCTACCGGCAGAACCGTGGTGAAGGTGTGCTGATAAGACCAGTATTTAGCTGCTAAATGCCACGATATGTTTATAATGTCGGGCTTTATCGTCAAATTTACAAATCTAGCGTTCAGAAAGAGATGACAAACTGTTGACATCGAGTTATCTTGGTCGATTGTTGACAGATTGCCGGAGATACCCGCACAATGGCAGACAAGTTTCGCATTTTACTCTTGAATGGCCCCAACCTGAACCTGTTGGGAACACGAGAGCCAGAGACCTACGGCAAGTTAACGCTTGATGATATCGTTAACACACTGTCAAAAGAAGCTCACCAATCGGGAGCCGAATTATCCCATCTGCAATCCAATGCAGAATCTGAACTGATTGAAAGAATTCATTCGGCGCGGGGCAACACTGATTTTATTTTGATTAACCCTGCGGCATACACGCATACCAGTGTAGCACTACGCGATGCACTTCTGGCGGTGAATATCCCATTCATTGAGATCCACCTCTCCAATGTGCATGCCCGCGAGCCATTCCGCCATCACTCATATCTTTCCGATATTGCAGTCGGCGTAATCTGCGGATTAGGTGCAGATGGTTATAGTTTCGCATTACAGGCAGCGGTCAACCGTTTGTCAACATCCAACTAATTTATATAAGAGTACGGAATCACACTCATGGATATTCGTAAGATAAAAAAATTGATCGAGCTGGTTGAAGAATCAGGCATTTCTGAACTGGAAATTTCTGAAGGTGAAGAGTCAGTACGCATCAGCCGCACGATGGCAGCCCCCGCGATGCCAGTCACACAGCAATATATTTCTGCGCCAGTTCATCAGCCTGTACAAACCGCTCCGGCTGCGCCAGCCGCCGCTGAAAAACCGGCAGAAATCAGCGGCCATATTGTTCGCTCCCCAATGGTGGGTACGTTCTACCGCTCTCCAAGCCCAGATGCGAAACCTTTCATTGAAATCGGCCAGCACGTCAATCAGGGTGAAAGCCTGTGCATCGTTGAAGCCATGAAAATGATGAACCAGATCGAAGCGGATAAAACGGGCATCGTGAAAGCGATTCTGGTTCAAGACGGTCAACCTGTTGAATTCGACGAGCCACTGGTCATCATCGAATAACGAGGCGTCCCCATGCTTGAAAAAATTGTCATTGCTAACCGTGGTGAAATAGCACTGCGTATCCTGAGAGCCTGCAAGGAACTTGGGATCAAAACTGTTGCGGTGCACTCTGCGGCAGACCGTGACCTGAAACACGTCCTGCTGGCAGATGAAACCGTCTGCATCGGCCCGGCGGCTTCAGCAAAAAGTTACCTGAACATTCCCGCCATTATTTCTGCGGCTGAAATCACTTGTGCACAGGCCATCCATCCTGGTTATGGCTTCCTGTCTGAAAACGCTGATTTTGCTGAACAGGTAGAGCGTTCCGGCTTTATTTTCATTGGCCCGAAAGCGGATACCATCCGTTTGATGGGGGATAAAGTTTCCGCCATCAGTGCCATGAAAAAAGCCGGTGTACCTTGTGTTCCCGGCTCTGATGGCCCATTGGGTGATGATGCTGAGAAAAACAAAACGATCGCAAACCGCATCGGCTATCCGGTGATCATTAAGGCATCGGGCGGCGGCGGCGGTCGTGGTATGCGTGTTGTGCGCAGCGATAAAGATCTGGAACAATCCATCGCCATGACCCGCGCAGAAGCCAAGGCAGCTTTCAACAACGACATGGTCTATATGGAGAAATTCCTTGAGAACCCACGTCACGTTGAAATTCAGGTTTTGGCTGATGGTCAGGGCAATGCGCTCTATCTGGCTGAACGTGACTGCTCCATGCAGCGCCGTCACCAGAAAGTGGTGGAAGAAGCACCGGCACCGGGTATTTCGACAGACCTGCGCCGCAAAATCGGTGAACGTTGTGCCAATGCGTGTGTTGAAATCGGCTATCGTGGTGCAGGTACATTCGAATTCCTGTACGAAAACGGCGAATTCTATTTCATTGAAATGAATACCCGTATTCAGGTCGAACATCCCGTGACTGAAATGATCACCGGCGTTGACTTGATCAAAGAGCAATTACGCATTGCCGCAGGTATGCCGCTGTCCATCAGGCAGGAAGATGTCGAAATCAAAGGCCATGCGATCGAATGCCGCATTAATGCGGAAGATGCGAAAACCTTCCTGCCAAGTCCGGGCAAGATCACCCATTTCCACTCACCGGGTGGGTTTGGCGTGCGTTGGGAATCCCATATCTATGCAGGATACACCGTGCCGCCTTACTATGATTCCATGATTGGTAAACTGATCACTTACGGAGAAACCCGTGAAGTGGCGATTGCCCGTATGAAGAATGCGCTGGCAGAGTTGATCATTGATGGCATCAAAACCAATATTGATCTGCAACTGGCGATCATGAATGACGAGCACTTCCAGCAAGGTGGAACCAATATCCACTATCTGGAGAAAAAACTGGGCTTGCATGAGAAGTAAGGTTTTTTGACGCTTGTTCAGCGTTTGAATAAATGAAATCCCATCTTTTGTCGATGGGATTTTTATTTAGACCTGAATTCAGTGACCGCACGGGCGGTATTGTCATTTTCCACGGCACATTTTTCCCTGAATAAATCCACGCATTACCGTACAATTCCCCCCATATTGTTTCATGTAAGTTACCCGGAGAACGGATGGACAGACGATTTGTTCAATCCCACAAAGAAGCACGCTGGGCAGTATTCCTGACGCTGGCTTATCTTGTGGGTTGGCTACTGTGTGCCTATTTACCCAGTAATTCCATTGGATTAACTGGATTACCCCGCTGGTTTGAACTGGCTTGCCTGCTACTGCCAGCCTTATTTATCATCCTCTGCTGGCTGATGGTGAAGTTTATATTCAAGGACATCCCGCTGGAGGACGTTGATGCAAAGTGAAGTGATCCTGCCTCTCGTCGGATATCTGGCATTAGTTTTCATACTGTCAATCTATGCTTATCGCCGCCGACAAACCGGCGAATTCCTGAATGAATATTTTCTCGGCAATCGCTCCATGGGCGGTTTTGTGCTGGCAATGACCATTACAGCAACCTATATCAGTGCCAGCTCATTTATTGGTGGCCCCGGTGCTGCTTATAAATACGGTATCGGTTGGGTGCTGTTATCACTGATCCAACTGCCCGCGATATGGCTTTCCCTTAGCGTACTGGGTAAAAAATTTGCCATCCTCGCCCGCCGTTATAACGCGGTCACACTCAATGATATGCTCTATGCGCGCTATCAGAGCCGTTTTCTGGTCTGGTTTGCCAGTATAAGCCTGCTGGTCGCCTTTGTCGGTGCCATGACAGTGCAATTCATTGGCGGGGCGCGGTTGCTGGAAACCGCTGCGGGTATCCCCTACGATACGGGGTTGCTGATTTTTGGTGTTTCGATTGCCCTTTACACCGCATTTGGCGGTTTTAGGGCCAGCGTTCTCAATGATGCCTTACAAGGGCTGGTGATGTTGCTGGGAACCGTGTTATTGCTGGCAGGCATTATCTACAAGGCCGGAGGATTGTCAGCGGCGGTCACCACGTTGCGCGCTATTGACCCGAATCTGATTTCTCCCCAAGGGGCTGATAATATCCTCACCGGGCCATTTATGGCGTCTTTCTGGGTACTGGTCTGCTTTGGTGTCATTGGGCTGCCACATACCGCCATACGCTGCATTTCCTACAAAGACAGCAAGGCGGTTCATCGCGGCATTATTCTTGGCACAATCGTCATGGCAATCCTGATGTTCGGTATGCACCTTGCCGGTGCCTTGGGACGGGCGATCATTCCTGATCTGACCATCCCCGATCAGGTGATCCCTACGCTGATGATTACCGTACTGCCTCCTGTCGCTGCCGGGATTTTTTTGGCTGCGCCCATGGCGGCGATTATGTCGACAATTAATGCCCAACTGCTGCAATCTTCGGCTACTATCGTCAAAGATCTCTATTTGAACCTGTTTCCACACCAGATCAGACAAGAGAAAAAACTCTCACGCATTTCCAGCTACTCCACCCTATTTTTGGGCGCATTATTGCTGCTGGCAGCATGGCGTCCGCCGGAGATGATCATCTGGCTAAACCTGTTGGCATTTGGTGGGCTGCAAGCCGTTTTCCTTTGGCCGCTGGTGCTGGGGTTATACTGGGAAAAAGCCAATGCCCACGGAGCTGTCAGTTCGATGCTGATGGGTGCCGCAAGCTATACGCTGCTGGCGACTTTCAAGATCCAGCTTCTCGGTTTCCATCCCATTGTGCCATCACTGTTATTGAGTTTACTGGCATTTGGAATAGGGAATATGCTGGGTAATAAATACACACAAAAAATCGCAGCGTGATTTTATCTCCACGTTTTATCACCACAATGTTTTATCACCACAATACAGTGATTCACCAAAAGAGAATTTTTATGCCTTGGATACAATTAAGATTAAACACCACGGGACAACAAGCAGAAGCATTGGGCGATGAGCTAATGGAAAGTGGCGCAGTATCAGTGACCTTTCAGGATAGCCACGATACCCCAATATTTGAGCCTCTGCCGGGCGAAACCCGTTTATGGGGGGATACCGACGTTATCGGCCTGTACGATGCTGAAATGGATATGAAGGCCGTTGTGAGCCAATTGGAACAGGTTCCACAACTGGGCCAGAACTTCATCCACAAAATTGAGCAGTTGGAAGATAAAGACTGGGAACGTGAGTGGATGGACAACTTCCACCCAATGTGTTTTGGCAAGCGCCTGTGGATTTGCCCTAGCTGGCGCGAAGTGCCGGAACCCGATGCCGTCAATGTCATGCTTGACCCTGGCCTGGCGTTCGGGACGGGGACTCACCCGACCACTTCCCTGTGCCTGCAATGGCTTGATGGCTTGGATCTGGCAGGAAAAACCCTTATCGATTTCGGGTGTGGTTCAGGCATCTTAGCTATCGCAGCCCTGAAACTGGGAGCGAAACAGGCCATCGGGATTGATATCGACCCGCAGGCAATTCAGGCCAGCCGGGATAACGCCGAACGCAACGGAGTCTCTGACCAACTGACCCTCTACCTGTCTAAAGATCAACCGAGCGACCTCGAATGTGACATCGTGATTGCCAATATCTTGGCAGGTCCACTGCGTGAACTGGCACCGATCATCGGTTCACTGCCTAAATCGGGTGGATTATTGGGCTTGTCTGGTGTTCTGGCAAGTCAGGCTGAAGGAGTGGCTCAAGCCTATGACGATGAATTCATTATCGATCCGATAGCGGAACAAGAAGAGTGGTGCCGTATCACAGGGATTAAAAAATAATCACTTAATGTCTATTGAAAAGCGAGATTATCCACTAAAATGATCACCGAGGAGGTCAATTGGTGGTAATCCGCTCTCTTTGTGATTAGAAATACAGGTAATAATAAATTTCATCAATAACACGTAACCAATTGTTATTTAACAATAATAACCCTATTTTTAAAAAATCAACTGGAAAAAATCCGTTATAAATATCGATTCGCTCAAAGTTTGGCCTTTCATATCTTGTGAAAAATGCGTAATATACGCGCCCTTAGTCACAGTTGACCACTCTTTCTTCGCCTATGCGTATCGGACAATACCAGTTGAAAAACTGTCTTATTGCAGCTCCTATGGCAGGCATAACAGATCGTCCGTTTCGATCTCTTTGCTATCATATGGGAGCAGGAATGACAGTCTCAGAAATGCTTTCTTCTAACCCACAGGTTTGGAAGACGGACAAATCCCGGCTGCGTATGGTTCATCGCGACGAACCCGGAGTGCGTTCTGTACAAATTGCCGGTAGTGATCCCGATGAGATGGCGGCAGCGGCGAAAATCAACGTCGACAATGGCGCTCAAATCATCGATATCAATATGGGGTGTCCGGCCAAAAAGGTGAATCGGAAGCTGGCAGGTTCGGCATTACTGCGTTATCCAGAATTGGTTGAAAAAATCCTTTCTGCGGTAGTCAATGCAGTTGACGTGCCTGTTACTCTGAAGATCCGTACTGGATGGTCACCGGAAGAACGTAACTGTGTAGATATTGCCCAATTGGCCGAGCGTTGTGGTATTCAGGCTCTGACGATACATGGCAGGACACGAGCCTGCCTGTTTAACGGAGAGGCGGAATACGACAATATACGGACAGTTAAGCAGACTGTTGCCATTCCAATTATTGCCAATGGCGACATCACTGACCCGCTAAAAGCCAGAGCAGTGCTTGAATACACTGGGGCTGATGCCCTAATGATAGGCCGTGCTGCTCAGGGAAGACCCTGGATCTTTCGGGAAATCCAGCATTATCTGGAAACAGGAGAATTGCTGCCACCGATGCCCTTTGGCGACGTGCAGCATTTAATAAGCGAGCATGTACGAGAATTGCACGACTTTTACGGTCTAGGCAAAGGAGTTCGTATTGCACGTAAGCATGTATCTTGGTATCTCAAGGAACATGCGCCTGCTGACCAGTTTCGGCGCACATTCAACGCCATTGAGGATGCCAGCGAACAGCTGGAGGCGTTGGAGGCATACTTCGAAAATTTTTGCGTAAATAAAGAAAAGAGCTGACAGAACTATGTTCGAACAACGCGTAAATTCTGATGTACTAACCGTTGCTACTGTAAATTCACAAGATCAGGTAACTCAAAAACCTCTGCGTGACTCAGTTAAACAAGCACTGAAGAACTATTTTGCTCAACTGAACGGTCAAGATGTTAATGACCTGTATGAGCTGGTATTGGCTGAAGTAGAGCAACCACTGTTGGACATGGTGATGCAATACACCCGTGGCAACCAGACCCGCGCAGCACTGATGATGGGAATCAACCGTGGTACTCTGCGTAAGAAACTGAAAAAATACGGCATGAACTGATCCTAGTCTTAGATCATGTTGTTATAGAAGCACTTTCTCTTTTTGAGGGAGTGCTTTTTTGTTTCGAATGTCCCGTCCTAAATAAAGTTGACACTTTCCTTCATCTCTTTAGGAGAGTGTTATGAAATCAGAAAGTAAACGCACTCAGCGTGATTATTCATTGGCTTTTAA
>NZ_MUBK01000002.1 GCF_002127545.1 Xenorhabdus beddingii | reverse complement strand
CATTCATTTGAGAGACTCCAAGACAAAAAAGGGGCGCTGTGCCCCTCTCACTTATTTGCTGGCTGCTTTCACTTCCAGCACCTTGATTGCATTGGAGTCCACCAAGCCGCCGCCCAGATATTTATCTGTACAAACCTTATAAAATCCCGGCTCGGTGATATTGTCGGGACGGGTACGGGTGCCTGTTTGATGGTCAACGATGAAGTAGCCGCGTTTGAAGTCACCCAGACCGATCACCCCTTCCGGCATAAATTCAAGATAGTGAACCGGCAAGCCCAGCAACATGTCAGGATCACCCGCCTGTAAACGCTCGCGCCAGATATAATCCCCGTTGCCGTTTTTCAGCTTCTGTACTTTGGCGGCGGTCGTGGAGTTCATCACCCACACGGCGTTCTTGCGGTATTTGTTCCTGAGCAGGAATTTCAGGTCAATCAGGCTATCGGCTTCAAGGCTGGCGACTTCCAGCTTTTGCAGCGTGCCGAAAGCGCGTACCTTGTCAGCTTGGAGATCTCGGGGATAAGACAGGAAGCCTTTCGCTTTCTTGCTACCGTCACCACTCACGAGATCCGTTTCTTCGGTATCAACAAACGTATCTGCAATCTCTGAGGTTAACCAGCCTAAAATATCGACATCGCTAAAGTCGATAATCTCTTGGGTGGTTTTGGGGTAAGCGTAAATCGGGAACAGCTTAATGCTGACCTCTTCCATCTTCGGCGTCGTGGTTTCACCGCGTGCTTTGCCTTCTTCGCCGTGAGCCACCGCTGCGCCACCCACCGAAACTAGTTGCTTATACTCGTTGCTGCGAGTGGTCTTGATGGTACAGATCCGGCGCATGACCGACTCATCAGCCAATTGCTGCATGATCTGCTTATTCAGTTCGGGGATAACGGTATAGCCACCGTCTGACGGGACGCCCGTGGACAAGGTGCGCGTTTCTCCGGTCAGAAGATAATGGCGCAGTTCGTCATTGCTGAGGGTGTCATTGGTCGGTTGGGTCTTCGCTTGACTGCGTTCTTCATCAGACAATGCCTCATAACGGGCAATTTCGGTATTCAGGGCGTCGGACTGGCTGCGCAGCTCGTCAAACTGTTTGGCTTCATCTTCGGTCAGTGAGCGCTTTTCAGTTTCGGCTTGGGTGAGCAGCGAGCACATTTGTTCGGTGAAAGTTGCTTTCTGCTGGCGTAATTCAAGTAATTTCTTCATGGTGCCTCTGCATGTAGGTTAAGGGTTCGCTGTCATGCAGGTTTGAGGAAGCGGTAACGGGTTAGCACTACCGCCTTTGAGGACTTGCTACAGAGCAATTGAAATCAAGATGAGCCTACATGGTTCAGCGATCACTATTTAACACCATGAAAAATAATAAAAAAGACCTCTAAACAAGAGGTCTAAACAAGGGGAAACATGAGGACGGAATGTTTACAAATCTTTACTCTGGCATTCTTCGATAACGCCTATCCAATACTCTAATGTTGATAGCGTCTCAGCTATGTATCCATGAACAACTTGACTAGGTTTAGCGCCTCTGCGTATCTTGTCTATTCCTTTCATATAAGCGTCTGATATGGCAGGTTCAATAAAAGCCATTTCAAATTTTGATAACTCACCATTAGCGTACTGTTTTCTTAATTGATTAGAAAGCTGTGAAGCTGAATCTTTCAATACTGTAATTTTTTGGCTGATCTCTTCACTGGTTTCTTTATCAAAACGATATCTTGGATATCCTAAATCTAATAAGCGATCCAGTTCACTGACTTTTTCTTTTAACTCTTGAATTCGTTTCATTTTTATACCTGTTCTATTTTTCCGTTTTTCTACTCATTGATCCATCCATGAGTGCTATATCCTTGCGGCTCTTCCGCTGGAATGCTGTTCAGACAAAAAACAGAATCTTCATTGACATAAACTTCAAAAAATTGTTCACCCTCACCCCCAATGATAAATTTTCCTGTTTTCCTCTCAAAGTAGCAGCTACCACATGCCCCCAGTATATGCCTAAAAAATCGTCTGGCTACTTGTGGTGTGGCTGTTGTTGGCTCGCAGTCATGGATATATTTTTTCCTCCACGTTGGCATCATTTCAGGCTGATAGTCCCACCATACACTAATCCGCAATTCATCATGACCCGCATCGAACCAGTTGATGATTGTTCGCCTGCCAGCAATAACCAGTTCCTGATATCTGTACTTCTTTTCCTGCTGATTATTTTCGGATCGTCCGTTAAGGTCTATGCGTTCTTTTTTTATTGCCTCATTTAAAGCAATAACCATGAGTTTTAAAATGTACCTTTGTTTTTCTGATTTCTTCATTTTTATGCCTCACAATTTCAAGAAAATATGATATGGGTATTCGTTGTTAACACACTTCATTCCCCATCGATTACCCATTTATTTCCCCATCACCTATTTTCACTGGCTCAAAAACAGGTGGGGAATTTGTATTTTTTTATCCTTTAAAATCAATACGATCAGCGTTCCCCACTTTCCCCGCATATATACAGAAAAAGTGGGGAATTTGGATACCTCCAATTATTACTTCCCCACCATTCCCCATTTTTCTCCCCACTTTTAATCCTCATTGCTCTGATTTTTCCTCCTCACCTATTCCTCACTTTTCTCCTCACTTTTTGTTTTCCTCACTGTGAAAACAGGTGAGGAATTCATGATTTTTTATCCTTAAAAATCAATATCTTTTGTACTCCTCACTTTTTCTGTATATATGCGAAAAAAGTGAGGAATTTAGTAAGCAGTAAACCCCCTCTCCTCACCGCTCCTCACTTTTCTCCTCACTTTTTAATCTTCATTATTCTGGTTAACAATGGTGAGTTCCTGCCCGTGACGGATAATCATCCCGTCCTGCTCTAACTTGGTTAACCAGCGGCTGAAATTCTTCACATTCACGCCCATCGCTTTTAAATCATCACGGATAAGGGCAACAGTACAAGGTTCTTTCAGGGTAGTACGTGACCGTATGCACTGCCATAACGCGGTATGGTTATCTGTCTTATTGGCGACGAATTCAATTTCTTCCTCTTCAACCGGATCGCGGGGTTTATCAATTAAAACCAGTGACGTAATGTTTTCGCCGTCTCTGTCGGTAAAGAGTTCGACAACCCGTAAATCATAGGCTTTGGTTTCTGGTTCTTCGGCATCTTTCATCTTGGTACAGGCGATAATTAATGCACCGCCTTTTTTCCCCTCCCGGCTGATTTTGAATTCAACGTCCAGTGCAGCACGAAAAGCACTTGAGCCTCTCGCGCCTTTGCTTTCGTCCTTACCGGAATGGTGAACCACAAGAATACTTGCCCCGGTCTTGGCTTTCAGCTCGTCACAGCCCCGGACAAATGCCCCCATATCCCTTGAATCATTCTCATCCGCGCCACCAAAACAACGGGCTAAGGTGTCCAGAATGATCAAACGAACGGGTTTACCTGTTTCGGCTTCGACCTGTTGTGTGGCAATCACCAATTCATTGACTTCTGCGGGTGAGGCCGGAAATACAGGCGTATTCACCAGATACATATTCTCTACTGTCTGACCCTTGACGATTTCCCATGCTTTAACACGTCTCGGCACACCGATCCCGCCTTCACCCACGACATACATTACAGAACCCTGAGCAACGGGCTTGCCTGCCCATGCCTTACCCGTGGAAATATGACAACCCCATGATCCCGCCAGAAAGCTCTTATATGACCCGCTTGCCCCGTAAATACTGCACAGGGATTGCGCCGGAATTACGCCTTTAACAACGTAATCTAACTGCGCATCAAACCCCTCAGAACCGACTGAGAGGGGTAGCGTTGTCTTACGAGCAGGGTAAATAGTTTCTACGTTGTTATTGCTGCGGTTTTCTTTT
This sequence comes from Xenorhabdus beddingii, assembly GCF_002127545.1. Classification (GTDB taxonomy): domain Bacteria; phylum Pseudomonadota; class Gammaproteobacteria; order Enterobacterales; family Enterobacteriaceae; genus Xenorhabdus; species Xenorhabdus beddingii. The sequence continues at coordinate 262,339 of NZ_MUBK01000002.1, read as the reverse complement.
GCATGACTGTCCATATATTCTCCCACCTGATACAACCCTTCACTAAATGCCTGCTTTGCTGCCTCGATACCGTGTTGCTGACGGTAATCATCCCAATCGGCCTTGTGTTCTGTCGGGGGTAATGTGACCCACCCGTTAATCGCTTTGGCGGTCTTCTCTGCCGCCATCTTGCCAACGTTCTTCTTCGGCTTGCCGTTGTTGTCCAGTTCCCCCGATTCGTGCCAATCGTTATCAGCCGCAAGTATGATTTTCACGTCTGACCACCGTTCCCGAACCTGTTTCGCCACGGTGGATAAATTTCCCTCATCAATCGCCGCCAGTACCCGACCTTCATGTAACTGGCTCACTGTTAAGGCGGTTGCATACCCCTCGGTAATGATGATCGTGTCTGGTATTCCGGTGATTGCCGATAAGGGGATAAAACTGCCTTTTTTCTGCGTCCCTGAGACAAGGCGCTTTTCACCGTTCGGCTTAATGGTCTGAGCGCCCGTGACTGTGCCGTCCAGAGTCTGAGTGACCAGCAACAAAGAACCGTCTTTCAGTAACCGCTGATTGGGGCATGGCAGCCCCTTTTTAACCAGATATTGAGATTCACCCGTGACAGAGGTTGCAACCAGCGCCGCGACACGTTCTGCAATCGGTTTTACTGTTTGGGGCTTTTCTTTGGCGGGCTTGGGTTCTGGCAAGGGTAATGCCAGTGCATCAGCAACCACCTTTGCAGCCTCAACAATCGTGATCCCCTTCGCCCTGACCAGTAAATCAAAGCCATCGCCATGATTCGGGTTATCACACTGGCGGCAATGCCAGTTACCGTCTCCGTGGTCGTCTATGAAGTGAAAACGGTCAGTTCCACCACATATCGGGCAAGCACCATGCTTACCCTTTTCCGGAACATTCACCCCACAGGCAGACAGCAACCCTTCCCACTGATTTTGCGCCGCTGTTTTCACTGACCGGATATCAATATGGCTTACCATTTGGGGAATCCCTCGCGGTGGTGAATTTCAAAATCCGCATGCTGTGCTGTGTCATTCAGCGCTTCGGCGATCCGTGGCAAATACATCAGCGCTTCACCGATACGGCGTAAATCGTCCCTTGCCTGACAATCTGCATAGTTTTCATTATCGGCTGACCAGAAAGCCAGTTCCCCCATTGCAGACATCGCCGCCATCACTGCACTGTGCGCACCATCGGAATGCTTGCGTAAGTCTTTCAGTTCCTCAGTGTCCATAGCACTAAAGTTATTGCGTACCAGATGGTTATAGATATCAGACATAATCATGCTCTCCCTGCGTAGGTGTATTCTTTAGTGAAGCGGCTTATTGGCATGATGCACGGGGTGTTGTAGCCATCACGGATAAACGTCACGCGATTAAAGGCGATCGATAGCACCTGTACGGTCTCCCCGTTCTTATGGGTGTAATAGTCATGGGGGGCAGGGTTACGCATGATTCACCCCCTGAACGGTAGACATATCTCTACGGTTGAAAGGGGTATCGATATCCCTCGGTTGACGAGAGACGAATATCAGGGAAGAGATGCCTGCCAGTAGACGGGCTTCAATCTCACTGTCTGCTAACACAGTGATAAGACGCACGGGGTGAATATCCACCAGCCGTTGAGTGCCTGACGCAATTAGGAATGTAAATTTGAGGCGAGTTTGGTTATGCTGTGTGTCAGCCATAATCGTTACTCCTGTTAACGGTTGTTGGTTAGAGGCTCCGTGTGGACTGCAATCCAGCGGAGCTTTGTTTTTATTGAATGCTGCAACATCCAACTGGCACCCAGTATAAAAACAAACTGGCACCCACTTCAACCTTTTTTTCCGAATTATTTTTGTGTATACTGGCACCCATAAGTAAATACGGAGACCAGTAATGACACGTGATAATGTCAATAACAAATCACAAAAGATGAGCGCACGAGTACCACATGAGGTAGCTGATAGCGTAGAATCGTTAAAGGAACCGGGGGAAAGCACGGCGCAATTTATCGTCACTGCATTACAGGGTGAGATCAAACGCCGCCAGCGCAAAGCCAGGTCACCATCTGAGCAATAACCAACCAGTTGATTTAGTTCATGACGCAAATATGCGTGTTCCCAAAGGGTAGCATTCGCCGTGCTATCCTTTTCTTTTTGCGCCTGACTCAATGACGGTCGCAAATTTTGTGCACCTCTTAATGAGGTGTGCAAATTCTGTGAGTCAGCATGACTGCCGCACAAGTTTTGCGAGTAAATGTCATTTACGCACAGCGTCATTTGTGAGTAACTACCAGTTACGCACAAAGTCCGATTTTCGGACATTGGATTTTGCATCGACGATTTTCGTTGGTTCAAATATTCATCAATTTGCATACCGATATTTTCGGCGGTCAAAGTGACCCCCTCGGAAAAATCAATAAGTTGCCGTAGGTGTCCGAAAATTTTCGCATACCCATCAGCGGAATATTTCGCCGATGTGTGACCCGCCAAAGTGAGGACTACGACAATAGGACTCCTTAGCCTCAAGGAGTCTGTGCACATAACGATCATCACATCACCTCTCTCAGCTCTATTCCTTTCGCTGTGTAACCCTGAACCCGAACACCCTCAACACGGTGGCGTTTCTTGGTTAGAAAGCGAATGTGATCGGCATAGACGTAGAGCCACTGACCATCTACAGCAATGCGTTCAAAGGTTCTGATTGGTCGCTTTGCATACTGGACAAAAGGTATAAACTTATTGATTTTATTGCATTTATTGGTCGACAACCCCTTATCATTACCTGTCACGCGATAGAGCCAGAATCGCTGTTCTTTACCTGTGAGCTTTTTCGTTCTAACTGGCACATAACCAGCCTTACGCATCGCTAAACTAAACTCCGCATCATTCTTGTAATATTGGCGACGTAACTCATTTGATACTGAGACAACGAAACTTTGTTTAGTCCATATCTCTATCCATTGACTCACTAATTCAATTGGCAACCCATTAACTAATATCCCGCTAGTCTGATTTTGGGCGTAGGTAAGCCCCTGACCATTTAAGGCCATATTTTTCTTTTTCATGTGCTTACCCTGTCTTAATTTGGTTTACGGCTATACGGGTTATTTACATTGTCTACTGTTGGCGGATTACGTACCCACCATAAAACATCACTTAATAACCATGCACAGGAATTACGCCCAAAATGACAGCGCGGAGGAAATAAGCCTAACCCCTCCAATTTATGGCAATGGCTGCGAGAAATACCGGATATCTTTTTTCGTTCCCGTTCTCTTATTCGCCTTTCAATTTCACCATAGGCAGAAAGAATATATTTTCGCTGTTTGTCGGTCGGTAATATGAATTTTGGCATTACATCACCTCACCGCGTGACTCAGTGATACGTTGTGATACCCAGTCATCGATTTCTGACTCAATAAAAGCGACTGAACGAGTACCGATTTTGACTTGCTTGGGAAATTTATTGTCTGCAATGAGTTTGTAGATCCATGCCTTTCCGTAGCCAGTTCTGCGCTGGACTTCGGGTAAGCGGATAAGGTTAATAGCCATTTGTTTACTCCTGTATACGTTCAAATTACAAGAGCGATGTTGACATAAGAATACACCCTAACAGCAAGATCTTTAGGGTTCAGGGTATATTGCCATTAGGGTAAGAGTTGAATGTACTTAGGGTGAGGGTAATTGGTATTTATCACCCTCAGGGTGGCAGGAATTATCTTTTAATGGGGCATGCAACTAGTTCAACGCTTTCAGCTTGTTTTTTTGAGAGGCCTTTATTGGTAAGTTCTAATATTATACTTTCTTGATTACCTCTAGTTGATTTATCATCGTGCACATATCCAGCCCACTCTTTATTTCTTATTTCAATAGCGAGTGCCAAAGGATCATCATCCCTGAACTTATTTAAATATAAAATAGAGTCACAACTATTATCTGCTGAATTTTTTTTTAATCGCATTGATCTCATTTTTTAATTCCACGATTAGTTCGTCTCTTTTATTATCACATAATTTCACGTTATATGAATTAATTGATTCAAAATCTAAACTAATTTGTCTACTTTCAAAAAAATAATCCAACTCTTCTTTTATAAAGCCAAAACGGTTGTAACAGCTTTCGTTAAATAATATAGGATAATCAACAGCCATTGATAATAAATGATTTGTTATTCCTTCTGGAGCTAGATTAACTCGTTCGCCTTCATCTATCATTATAAGATTAACCGGAGCACGGCGATGCCGAGTACGAAAACTATTATATCCATCAGGGTAAAAATATTTTTTAATCCATCTAACAGCTTCGCGTATATCAGCCCCCAATAAATTTCTTTCAACTGTCTTGATAAAACTTTTTACACTCACAAAATTGATTGGTTTTCCATCAAATACCAGCATTAAGCCACCTCACACCCTCTATTGGTAGGAGCTATGCCAGTCCGTAGAGGTGTACGGGGTTTCGGTGATCAGCCTAGGCATAGCTTTATTCTTTAACGTCTTGGATAGTCTACTAAAGTAAATTACCTCTGTCTATTCATATAGTTAAGCATGTTTCTTAAATTTGCCATGCACCACATTTCCGCCTTGTTCTAGTACTTCCATATAGTCTGCGTACCATTGCAGCATTTCCCGGCGACCATCCAGATACTGGGCGTGATTGTAGGTTCCTCGAATGCTGTTCTTATCAACATGGGCAAGCTGTGTTTCGATCCAAGCCGTGTTATAGCCTTGCTCGTGTAAGATGGTGCTCATGGTATGGCGGAATCCGTGGCCTGTAGCTCTACCACCATACCCCATACGCTTCATCATGGTATTTAGTGCCATATCAGATAGATGATTTTTATAATTTGTACGGCTTGGAAAAACATATTGATAGCTACCACTGATAGGCTGAATCTGCTTCAATAAATTAATAGCTTGTTCTGGCAGTGGCACGATATGGGGACGACGCATTTTCATTTTTTCGGCTGAAATTTCCCAAATCGCCTTATCTAAATCAATTTCTGACCATTCAGCCTTGCGAAGTTCCCCTGGTCGAACGCCCGTTAATATAAGAATACGCAAAGCCACTCTAACGATCTGACTTCCCATATATTTATCAACGGAACGCAAAAATTCAGGCAGCTCATTTACTGAAAGGTGAGCATAATGTTCACGTTTATGGGGAACAAAGGCGCTCGCTAAATCCGGGGCGGGATTGTATTCTGCCCTGCCAGTAATAATTGCGTATTTCCATACTTCACCGCAGCGTTGCCGCACTTTCTTTAACTTTTCTGTAGCTCCTCTCTTTTCCATAATAGAAAGGACTTCCAGTAATTCGAGTGGTTTTATTTCGGCAATTGGACGATCACCTATATAAGGGAATACATCATTTTCAAATGCGGACATCATATCTTCGCGGTAGCCAACCGACCATCTATCCTTACGGCCGTTATACCATTCGAGCGCAATGTTCTTAAATGTATTTTCTGTTTGATTAATAGCTGCCGTTTTCTCTGCTTTTCTGGCTTCACTTGGGTTAATTCCATTAGCAACCAGCTTTCTGGCTTCGTCACGTTTAGCTCTGGCTTCCGTGAGTGTGATAACAGGATAGATGCCTAACGATATCATTTTAGTTTTGCCAGCGAACTGATAACGATACCGCCAACCTTTTGAGCCATTAGTATCAATTAACAGAGATAGCCCGTTACCATCCGCCAGCGTATAGGTTTTTTCTTTGGGTTTGGCTCGTTTGATAGCCATGTCTGTCAGCTTCATAAATCACCAATATTGTATAGAAAAATTGTAGAGGGAAATTCTATACAAAAAACTATACAACAGATTGTAGAGATTTAGAAAGATTGCGCTGGACTTCGAGAGAGTATTATTTGGGGATTTTCGTTGATTTTACTAGGAAAAGTAGACTTTAAGAGATGCTGCTAGAAGTGTAGATGGCGGAGGAGGAGAGATTCGAACTCTCGGATGGTTTCCCATCGGCGGTTTTCAAGACCGCTGCCTTCAGCCGCTCGGCCACCCCTCCGCGATGTCGAGCACTATAAACATCACAGTTACCAATGTAAAGTATTTATCTGTTCAACTGCCGCCAATTTACTCATATTGCTATCTGTTGGCCTATTTATTCAGCAGGTTGGACAATCTTTCTTGGGAATAGTGGTGATTTTTGCTAAATTGCCGCCATCATTATTGAATGGTTAAAAAGTTATGTTGGTATTTGAAGGTCGTGAGATCGAAACAGATGCACAAGGTTATCTGAAAAATAGCAGTGACTGGCAAGAAGCGATGGCACCTATGCTTGCCGAGCAGGAAGATATCACGCTGACTGAACAGCATTGGGAAGTTATACGTTTTGTGCGGGCATTCTATGAGGAATTTAATACTTCTCCCGCTATTCGTATGCTAGTCAAAGCGATCTCACAAAAATATGGTGAGGAAAAAGGGAATAGCCGTTATCTCTATCGACTGTTCCCCAAGGGGCCGGCAAAACAGGCAACAAAAATTGCAGGTCTTCCAAAACCAGTTAAGTGCATTTGATCTATTCATCCGTCGTTAATGGCGGATGCAAAAATCAGCCATCTCCTCTATTTCACCAAACTGAGACTGGAAATGATCAATTTTGGCACCCGGTGGTCCTCCTTGTTCCAACCAATGTGTTAGCTTTTTGAGCTGTTTTTCATCACCACAAGCAACAATTTTGACGCTTCCATCATTCATATTACGAACATATCCCACCAACTGATTCTTCTTTGCCCAATGATACGTTTGATAACGAAATCCGACTCCCTGTACCCGACCATAAACGTAAATAATAACACGGTATTTATCCATCGTTGTGTTCCTCCCGGATAAGATAGTAAGCACTTTGAAATGTTAAACCTACTTTTGGTATTGTATTTTATATACGCAACAGCTAACCTAAAATTATGAGGTGGTGATCACATGCCATCTTAAGTTTCAAAAATCATGCAAAAATTCCGGTTATCGGGTTTGCACTTGAAATTTACCTTACTGTCCCTATATAAGAGTCATTGCAAGGTTTCTTTGGAGGTGACTATGATGATCGCCAGCAAATTCGGTATTGGTCAGCAGGTACGGCATAGGCTGTTGGGTTACTTAGGTGTTGTTGTAGATATTGATGCTGAATATTCTTTAGAACAGCCGCAGGAAAATGATATTGCATCTAATGCTACCTTACGTTCAGCTCCGTGGTACCACGTTGTAATGGAAGATGATGATGGACAACCCGTCCATACTTATCTGGCAGAGGCGCAATTGACTTATGAAACATCAGATGATCATCCAGAACAGCCTTCCCTGGATGAGTTGGCCGAGTCAATCCGCAATCAATTGCAAGCGCCACGCCTACGGAATTAAACCCTATCATTACCGTTATTCAAATCATTTCGGTAAGGTGGTGAATAGTGAATGATCACTGCCTTATTCATTTCTCCATGCCCAAACGCGGAATTTCAATTTTAGGGCAACGATCCATCACAACTTTCAATCCTTCATGCTCTGCCAGTAATTTGGCTTCTTCATTGATGACGCCTTTTTGTAACCAAAGGACTTTTGCACCAATAGCGATTGTTTCCTCAGCAACACCATAGGCCATCGCCGCATTGCGAAATACATCAACCATATCCACGACTTGATCAATATCGGCTAATTGGCTTATTACCGGCTGCCCCAATAAAATTTGTCCCGCCAATTTAGGGCTGACAGGAATAACGTTATACCCTTGATTCAATAAGTATTCCATTACCTTATAGCTTGGGCGATCGGGCTTATCACTCGCGCCGACTAACGCTATTGTTTTAACCTTTTCCAGTATAGCCATTATATGTTGATCGTTCATTTAATCTCCTGCACCCGTTTTTCAAGTTGCAACAGCGATTTTCATTTGGTTTATCTGCTACAGTGTTTATGGTCACCACACCGTTGTTTTTTTATTATCTTGCCATTTTAAAGAATGGCAAATGATTTATTCATATAAAGGTATCACCATGGAATTAACGACTCGCACCTTGACAGAATCAAAAAATATCGCGCTTGTCGCACATGACCACTGTAAAACCTCCCTGCTGAATTGGGTCAATACGCATAACGCTTTGTTAAGCAGACATAGGCTATATGCGACAGGAACGACGGGGCATTTAATTCAGCAAAAGACCGGGTTGTCTGTTACGAGTATGCTGAGTGGGCCAATGGGAGGTGACCAACAAATCGGTGCCCTGATTTCTGAAGGAAAAATCGATGTTTTAATCTTCTTGTGGGATCCCTTGAATTCGGTTCCCCACGATCCTGATGTTAAAGCCCTGCTACGTTTGGCGACGGTCTGGAATATTCCCGTTGCTACCAACCTTTCAACTGCCGATTTTCTGATTAGCTCGGCGCTTTTTTCAGAAGAAGTTGATATCGAAGTGCCAGATTATCAGCGCTATCTCAATGAAAGGCTCCGGTAGTCCGAACAATTATTTTTGTCGATCACTTCAAATGGGAGAGCCAAACTCTCCCAATTTTTACTCTGATATTTTTTGATGCGGGTATGACTTTAAGGCTTGCGCTGAATGGGCACCCCTAATTGCGCCAATTGTTGAATAAATATCGATGGATTTTTCGGTGCCTGCATCAGCCAGACCTGTTTTTTTGCCCGTGTCAGTGCAACATATAAAAGACGACGTTCTTCCGCATCGGGGAAATCTTCAGGTGGTGGCAATAAAACCTGTTCCAGCACTGATTCCCTCGCTGGCGCTGGAAAACCGTCTTTTCCCTGCTGCAATCCCAAAATAATGACATATTCCGCTTGTTGCCCTTTCGATGCATGAATTGTCATAAATTCAATCTGCAAATTTGGCCAGCGAGTCGGCGCTTTTTTCAATAACTCTGGCTTTAGATGATGATAACGTGCCAGCAATAAGATGCTTTCCTGCTGGGTAACATAACCACTCATTTTGTTAAGCAGTGCTTCCAACTGTTCTTCCGGTAAAATCACCACCGATTTTTTATTACCTTTTATCAGGCTATTGAGTGGCTTAGTCAATTGATGGGGATTTTGTTGCACAAATAGGTTGGCTATCTCACCAATACGATCATTGAAGCGATAAGTCGTATCCAACACACATTCTGTACCTCCACCAAAATAAGCTGAAAATGCGGTTGTTAACGTTAATTCAACCCCGCTGAAACGATAAATGGCTTGCCAATCATCTCCCACAGCAAACAGGTGGCTTTGTTTATTCTGCACTTTCAATGCGGTCAATAATTTGGCTCTCAGTGGTGAGATATCCTGAAACTCATCCACCAGAATATGTTTCCACGGGCTGATAAATCGCCCTTTTTGTAGAATATTCACGGCCTGATGGATTAAGCCGGAAAAATCGATTGCTCCTTCCGATTTCAAGGCCGATCTCCAAGCCTTCAACAAAGGAGCCATCAGCCGTAACCGTTTCTGAAATACATCAGCATAAGCGGCAGGTGCCTGATCAATCATCTCTTTTTGACTGCCGCCATGCATACGCATTAACTCCAGCCAGCGCTCCAGACGGACAGATAAGCGAGTCGCCAACAGTTTATCGTGCCAATATTCACCTTCGGGTAATTGCCAATCCAGCTCTTCATCCAACCACTCCCGCCAGCCTTTCGCTTGTGCTTTTTTATCTCCACACTGTTTTTGCCATTCCTGAATGAGAAAATCACGGCGTTTTTGAGCGTCAGTTTCCAATTCGCTAATTTTAGGTTCCTGATGGCTTCCTTGCTGAATAATATGCAATGCCAGGGCATGAAATGTTTTTGCTTGTATCCCTTTTGTGCCCAAACGTGTCTGAATACGCTCATTCATTTCATTGGCCGCCTGACGACCAAAAGCCAACAGCAAGATCTGTTCAGGCAGAGCCTGCTGACGCAATAACAACCAACCAGCACGCGCCACCAGAACAGCGGTTTTTCCGCTCCCTGCACCAGCCAAAACCAAAATATTTTTTTCACCATTAACCACGGCCTGACACTGGGAACGATTAAGTGGTGACGTTTCTATGGTGCGGAAAAATGCTTCATGTTGAGCGAACATGCGATCCACCCACCGCTGGTTGATGGCTTGAACGGTTTTTTCCCCCTCATGCAACCAATTCAGACAAACCTGATAATCATCACGGCAATGTTCAAATTGTACGATCCGTTGTAATGGCAGAGGTAACGCCTGAAATGTTTCTTGGATTTGTTGCTGCAATGAAATTAAATCTGCGATTTTCAACCAACGATCCTGCTGTTCGATTTTATTCATTTCATTGACTTGAGCAGCCAACACATCAGCACTGACATCGCTCATATCAAGGCTCCATTTTTGCCATTCTTTTAACAAGTAATGGTAAAAATGTTGTGTCTGCTGCCATTCCGTACCATGCAGACGAACCACTTTTCCTTCAGGCAATTCAAATTCCAGTTCCCCCCAGACAATCCCTCGCTTACACTGAATACCGATTAATTGATTAAATGGAATAAGGTACTGGTGCTTGTCACCGCTGACTTCAATGCCAGCATTGAGTAGGCGCACCCGATTATAAGGATGCCGGGCGAGGCGTTGGCCGATTTGCGTTGATTTTAGTTCCATTGTCGTGGCACCGTACCTGAAAATTGTTGAACTACTTCATCACGTAAATGTTGTTAGGGGTATTTTGTGCTAACGGTTTTATCCAGCTCCCGCCATTTTCTGTATAACAGTCACGTCTTCTATTATATCCGCATATTCATTGCACTGACAGGAACCACCCTTATTCCCTGGCTATTGGGGGAAGATCCGAAAATAACCATTCCCCTGCTGTTGGGCGTCGTTGCAGCAGCATTAACAGATTTGGATGATCGTTTGGTTGGTCGTCTGCGTAATCTCATTATTACGTTAATCTCTTTCTTTGTCGCTTCCACGTCTATTACACTGCTATTTCCTTATCCGTGGTTTTTTATGTTTGGGCTGGCAGTATCGACCTGTGGCTTTATCCTGTTGGGGGCATTAGGCCAACGCTACGCCACTATTGCTTTTGGCGCTTTGCTGATAGCGATTTATACCATGCTGGGTTCGTCGATATTTCCTGTTTGGTATCAGCAACCTGTATTACTGCTTATTGGTGCTATCTGGTATAACTTACTGACATTGACAGGCCATTTGCTCTTTCCGATTCGTCCCCTGCAAGAAAATCTGGCACGTTGTTACCAACAGCTTTCAGCCTATCTTTATGCCAAGACAAGTCTGTTTGACCCTGATGCCGAAGCCGAAGAATATAAGCAATCTGTGTTTGATATTGCCATGGCGAACAGCACGCTAGTCACAACACTCAACCAAGCTAAGATTTCTTTATTGAGTCGCCTGAAAGGGGATCGCGGACAACGAGGAACTCGCCATACATTGCATTATTATTTTGTTGCACAGGATATCCATGAACGCGCCAGTTCATCGCATGTTCAGTATCAAAAACTGAGGGAAATTCTTCGCCACAGCGATATTATGTTTCGTATTCAAAAGTTACTTTCCATGCAGGCACGAGCATGTGAGCAGATCTCGCAATCTATTATTTTACATAAGCAATATCAACATAATCCACGTTTTGAGCCTGCGTTCAACTACCTTGAAAGTTCCCTTGAGCGTTTGAAAACACAGCAAGGCACTCATGCTAAAATGATGGCATTTGATAATCTGCTGAAAAACTTGCGTGCAATTGATGCTCAACTGGCTGGCCTAAGTTCTGATCAATATCTTCTGGCCCAAAATAATTTTCCAAATGATAAACAACCAAATGATAAACCAGAAGAGACACGCTTATCCGATGAAGCCTTAACCGGCTGGCGTGATGTGTGGTTTAGGATCCGTCGTAATTTGACCCCAAAGTCTGCCCTATTTCGCCACGCTATCCGAATGTCTGTCCTGCTCTGTACTGGCTATGCTATTATCCAACTCTTTGATTTACAACGCGGTTATTGGATTTTGCTGACAAGTCTGTTTGTCTGCCAACCCAACTATAGTGCCACTCGCCGACGCTTGGCTCTACGTGTCATTGGCACACTGGCGGGTATTTTAATTGGCCTGCCAATTCTCTACTTCGTACCTTCCATTGAAGGGCAACTGGTGTTAATTGTCATATCTGGCGTGCTGTTCTTCGCTTTTCGTAATATTCAATATGCACATGCAACGCTGTTCATCACGCTTCTGGTATTACTGAGTTTCAATTTATTGGGTGAAGGTTTTGAAGTCGCGTTACCGAGAATTATCGACACATTGGTAGGTTGTGTCATTGCCTTACTCGCGGTCAGTTTCATCTGGCCTGACTGGAAATTCCGTCAATTGCCTCAAGTCATTAACCGCACAATAGGGGTCAATTGCCACTACCTTAATGCTATCTTAGAACAGTACCATCAAGGAAAGAGCAATAGCCTGAATTACCGCATCGCTCGCCGTGATGCCCATAATTGTGATGCTGAATTGGCGTCGGTAATCTCAAACATGGCATCGGAGCCAAAAAGCGACCGAATTTCTCAAGACGCCGCCTTTCGACTGTTGTGCCTTAACCATACGATGCTGAGTTATATTTCTGCATTGGGCGCCCATCGGGATAAACTCAATGACCCGGCAATGCTGGATATTCTGAATGATGCCATCTGTTATGTTGAATCCACATTACAACAAGAATGGATGAACAGTGATACATTGCAATCCGCTATAAATAATGTAGTGGAAAAAATTAATCTTGTGCCTTCCGAAAGTAACAATAAAGTCCAGCTTGTGTTACAGCAAATAGGCTTGCTCATTGAACTATTACCGGAGATTGTCAGTTTAACCAAGCAAATCAGCAAACAAGAACCACTTTAAAAAACACGCTTATAGGGGCAATGACGCCCCTAAATGACATGATAAAATGAGTCACTCCAATGACTGTAATAAATACTGTTACAAAACCACCACAGAATAAATAAAACGAATAAATATTCTCTTAATTTTCAATCGCAATGTAATATTCATAAAAATTAACACCATAAGTATTCATTTTTGATATTGATTACATGAGAAATTTCTATAGAGTCACAAATCTATAAAAATAAAGACCCACCGTATTAATTGATTTCATTTTGTCTTAACAGCAAGACGTATCACTTTCAGTCTTATGAACACATGGAAAATAATATGGAAGAGACAATTGCCATTGCGAAGTACCCTGTCGGCCTTGATCCGGAAATGCTTTTTGTCACACCTAAACTTAATTATGCTTTTATACGTATAAATAATATTTGTAATGCACGCTGCGAATTTTGCGATGTATGGCAAACGAATCAAGTTGACGCGCACAAGCAAATAGATATGGTTAAACTTTGGCAAGAATTAGAAGATCTCTCACCGCAAGAAGTCAATATCCATGGGGGAGAAGCCTTTTTATCAAGAGATTTTCTGGCTATTTTAGATAATAATAAAAACACCCCCATTTCCATCACAACGAATGGTACGGCTTTATCAAAAAAGATTTTTAATCGTGTACAAAACAAGAGCCACCTGGTCAGAAAGTTTTACATTTCAATCGATCATGTCGAGCCAGAGAAAAATGGTGCGTCACGGGGTATCCGATGGTTGACCCATAATCTTTATGATGTGATGGCCTATATCAAGCAGGAAATACCGGGTTCTGTGATTGTCGTCAATCATGTTGTCACTTCATTAAATTACGATACCATCGACACGTTTTTGCTTAAAATGGCTGAACTGAATGTTGATGGTGTTAACCTGATCCCGATTAAAGATTATCCATTACTATTTTTAAATATTGCTCAGATTAAATTATTTATACAGAAAATTAATGCCCTACTGGAAAACAAACAAATTTCACGTCATTTATTTATGGATGCTAATTACGAAATTTTCGGGCGTAATGAAGAAGATTATCAGCGCGCGGAAATCGGGCATTACAATGCTTCCAGCAAAAAAGCCTGTGCCATTCCATTGACAACCCTATTTATTGATGCTGTAACAGGCAATGTCTACCCTTGCGACACCACGATGTATCGAACAAATCCAGAGCAATATATTATGGGAAATATCCTGGAGAACTCACTGCACGATATTTGGCATGGTGGCAAGTTCTCTCTGTTCCGTAAAAAAATGTATCCCGTAATCACCTGTGATTGTATTAAAGGCTGCGATCCTGCCAATAGGTTAAGGTAAATCTATGTCTCTAGAAATACATATCAATAACAAGGCTAATTTTCATGATGGAAAGCCAACGATTTTCTGTATGCCGGATATCAAAGACAGTGAACACTTTATTCATCTATGCTACCAACATCATTTAAATATTATTCTGCTGATCAAGAAAAAATGGTTGGATTCAACAGATTGCTCTTTAGCATTAGCTTATTTGGTCATTGATGATCCGTTGGCTGACAATGCCTGCAAAAGAATAATATCAGCACTAAAACAGGTCAAAGACACACTAGCAAGTACTACAGGCTCAGTTAAGATCAACTATTTTATGGCTTTTTCTGAGCTTCATGTTGAATTAATGGCCACTATCGCCAGGTATATTAACCAAGATCCCCACATCGTTGACGTGGCCCAGGCATTCAGGGATAAATGGAGAATGCGGAAGGTGGCCAATGAACATGGGCTATTTTGCCCGCAATTTACTCTGGCATCAGAAATGCTTACCTCTCCCGATCATTTCCGGACGTTTACCGAATCAGTCGAACGTTCTGCCAGACACAAAGGCAATCAAGTCGGTTTTATTGTCAAGCCGCGCTCATTTTGGGGTTCCATGGGAGTGACAGAACATGCAGATCGCACTTCTTTACTCTGCACATTACAGAAACTTGATGCACCCGAAGCGTATCTGGTTGAAGAAAAAATCCAAGGCAAGTTATTGCATGTTGATACGGCGGTATTCCAACATAAAATTGTCTATCAAGGTATTGGCGTTTATGCCTGTTCATTACTCTCTTCCGATCAAACGGAACCCAATCATTTTATATGGCATACTATGCTGCCAGACTCTCCAGATAGCTACAGACTATTTGAGTTTAACCGACAAGTATTGCAGGCATTCAATCTGGAATACGGTTTTACCCATACTGAAATTTTTATTGAAGAAAATACCGATAACCTTATCCTTTGCGAAACAGCATCACGTCCGCCAGGGCTCAGGCTATTCGACCTTCATGCACAGGCTTATAAGAAGCATGCCTTTGACGCCTTTATCCATGCATTGATCTCGCCATCCGATATTGGCAAAGTACCTTCTTTCTCGACAGAACATTCGAATCCCGATTGCATAGGCATGATCATTTTTAACCCACCGATTGGTGAAATAGAATCTATAACTCCCATAGAAGAAATTATTGATGAACATGTCATTGAATGGCAGCAGTATGCAGAAAATGGCAGTTATTTTTCCAACACGCACTACACTGAAAAAATGGGGTATATTATTTGTTCTGCTAAAAATGAACATGAATGCCTGAAACAGCTAAATAATTACAATACTAAATTTCATTATACAACCCTAAAACGATTAATATGACAACAAGATATCTGTTTCTTATTTCTTTATTTATTAATGGCGTTGGCTCAAGTATTCTTGCGGTCGGATACCCTTATATACTGTTATCTGAGAATACACCCATGACAGGCTATTATGCCAATATGGGCATTATATTCCTTTTTACCTCCATGGGTGCTTTGTTATGGGGATATAAAATCGATTATTCGCCAGACATTTGGAAATTTCGCATTGTTATATTATTGATTGAAATTTTTAGCACTTTGTCATTGTTAATGTTATTACTGAGTAACGTCGAGTTTTCTCCTATTATGCTGCTTTTGTTTATTTCATTATTGGAATTTCTTTTTGCCTATGAAATTCCGTGGTCGCGTGTTGCATGGCATGAACTCAATGACTGGGCAGAGCAACAAGGTGGGAAACAGTTGAATGTCTCACTCTATATTGTTATTGCCACTTCACTCATTTCAGCCCTTGGCCCTGGATTTGGTGCTCTGCTGGGAATTACGCAAGGAATCGATACCATTGTGGCTATCAAATTATTTTCCCTGCTTCCTTATTTCTCTGTTTGCTACCTTATGATAAAAATGAAGATCAAGCGCACAGCAGAGCAAAAATCTCAGTTAACCGTTGGGTTACGTTCTGTATTTCAACAAAGCTACTATAAAATATTTGCTATTACTGTCGTCTTCACTCTTTTTTCCAATGCATTTTTGATGGTAGCCCTACCCGTTGTTGTCATGGGAAGTTTAGCGGACAAAAGTTATGGCTTAGTCACCCTATTCTATTTATTCAGCGCCCTGATACCCATTTTTTGTACCACATTACTCAGCAAAACAAGCGTTGATAATCGTATCCAACGTTATCCTATTTCAATATTTATTGGTCTGTTTTTATTTGGTATTTTGTTTTTTCAGTTACAGCCTTTTTATGCAAAATCCTTTTTCTACTTGCTCTATAACATTGCAATGATTTATTTCAATGTATTAATCACCAAGATTATTTATCAAAAAGGGTTGGAAATGCAACAAGGCCGTCTGTTTTCTTTATTTCAGGTAACCATGAACTTTTCATTCCCAATAGCTGCAATCATGGTATCCCTTGCGCCGGATTCCACACAATATTTTTTACCTGTGACTGGCTTCTCCCTACTTTTACTGATTGCAATCGCTGTTTATTTAATCATTCAAATGAATAAAGTACCGGCTCCGATACATCATTGGCGTAAGTGATTTTAATAAAAATATTCATTATTAGGATAATAATATGTCATATCTTAGACCTTATCTCGGTAACACCAAGATTGCTGATAATGCGCTATCTCGTTTGCAAACTGTCCTTAATAATAAAGCGGTATTCAGATATGCCACAGAAAACCAATATTGCCGTCAGGCAGAGAAGTTGTTACAAAATATCCTGCATACCCAACATGCCATCTTACTCACAAATGGTACGGTTGCGCTCAAAGCGGCTTTACTGGGACTCAGACCCAAAATAGGGCAATGGGTTCTTATTCCTTCTATCTCATTTATTGCGACTGCCAACGCCGTACTCAGTTGCGGATTAATCCCTGTTCTCGTCGATGTTGATGATAATGGCATGATGTGTCCAGACGCATTAAAAAACACGTTAAATCAGATGGATGAAAAACCTTTAGCCGTCATTACCGTTCACTTGGAAGGGACCCCTGCTTCCATCGCTGAAATAGCCCAAATTTGCCAACAAAATAATGTACACCTGATTGAAGATTGCGCGCAAGCTATGGGCGTGAAATATCAAAATCAGCCTGTAGGTACGTTTGGTGCTTATGGCTGTTTCAGTTTTCAAGCCAACAAATTAATCAGCAGTGGTGAGGGAGGCTTGTTGATCGCCAACAATAATCCACTGTTTATGAATGCCTGCATGATGACCGATCACGGAGCCGAACGTACAACAGAGGGTTATCCAGACTGGAGCAAGAGTATTGGTTTTGGTGACAACAATAAATTCAACGAAATACAAGCTGCATTGCTGATTGATCAGTTGGAAAATATCGAACAGTTTCGCACTCTGTTAATAGAACGTTATCAAGAAATACTGAAACACCTTCCCCGTGATTGGGTCATTCCACGTCCAGAAGGTACGATGCCGCTATCTGTCTGGTTAAGACGCAGTAAATTACCCAAAGATAGTGTCAGTTCAATACGGTTGTATGACTGGAAAGCCTGGGATTTGGCTAATCATCCGATTATAAAAAATCAGCTTTCTCCCTACTCTGATCGTTTCCCTTGGAGCCTGCAAAAAAATCCACTCCCGGTATCCGTATTAGAGAAACATCATTCCATCGTGAGTGACCGTATTTGCCTGCCCGTGCCTATTGATAATGTGATTTATGGGGATGTCTTACAGTGGGTTATGGAAGGAAACCTATCATGATATTAGATAATCATTTTTTCACCCGATTCAACGATAACAATCCGCCTGTCCAATATGTGTTGGGGGGGTCTTGCATCTGTTACGCAAAAGGGGTTCCTGCCCGGCTTTCACTACAGGATTTGATCGACTCTGTGCTGCCAACCATCGTTGCGTCACAGCACAATGCTCCCGTTTATCTCTATTTTCAGTCCCATGAAGCGATTATGATGGCTGATTTATTGCATTTTAATCCTCAACAAGCCAACCACAAAACCATGAGGGAATGGTTGGAAGCTGGCATTATTTATACTTTGGAACAGCTTAATATCCCTTTACCGCCCATTTATTGGGTGGATACATCCGAGGATAAATTTCGCCAACAGATTGATCGGTTAGTTCCCCATATTAAGACTGTTTTACCGGCATCAAAGTTATATGGCCTCTATGCCAAAAAACCGGATGTCACTTATCCGCAGGGCACAGATGAAGAACAGATGATATTGGATGTGTATTACCGCAATATTACTCTTTATACGCCCGAATTTCTCAGGACAGCACTTGAGATTTCCCCAGAACACGGGCTGTTTGTCGAAAATACTACGCAGCTGAAAGCCATCCAGATTTACTATCATGCGATTGGGCAAAATTGCAATATAGTGCTTTACGCCCCAGCCCCAAATACACAAGGTAAGGAAATGTGTTTGGGCAATAGCAATCATAAAATCGAGTTACGCCACACGGCAAAGCAGATCATGCACCGAGCCGCTAAAATTGGTCATGACGATTATTATCAGGCCGTCTTTGATCTACATTCTATTGTAGATATTATGCAGGGCTGGCAATCAAAGGTATTGGGTAATGAAGCATAAGACCATTGTTGTTGTTAGGGGAACACCGGCAAGTGGCAAATCCACAACGTGCAACCAATTGAAAGAGGCCATGCTGGCGCAGGGGTTAACTGTTTCCTATCTGCCATGGGATACCTTTCATCATTTTGTCGAGCCAAGAACCTCTCTGACACAAAAAATTATCATGGAAGATACTCTGCGACTATTAAAGGTGGCTGATGATTGCCTTGATGCAGGTAGTGACCTGATCATTCTGGATGGGGTATTTATTTATCCTGAAGAAATTGACGCCATCCATTCCCTGTTTACGCGAAAAGATATCCGAATTCTGCATTATCGGCTTGTTGCACGGGAACCAACGCTCATTATTCGTAATCAGGAACGAGCCATCGCCGATCGTTTGCCTATATCTCGCATTAAGGAAGTCGCTCAGGATAATTTGTGGGATGACACTTTACCTCATGAATGTTTGCTGGATAGTTCGAAATATTCACCAGACAGGATTGTGGCACTGATAAGCCAAGCAATTATGCAACAATCTGCACCCGTGAACTCTTTTGCCAATCCAACCACTTCTCATTTATGGCGTTTGGGGACAGTGCTGCGTTACCCAGAACTCAAGCGTTTTGAGAATGTTGACCTAGTTTGGCAAAAAAACCATCAACAGTGGCAAAGCAATACTTTCTTCGATTTCACCTTTACAACTAAAGAAGAAAAAGAGCTATTGTCTTTTTTAAAGCAGCAACCTATTTTCTTTAAATATTTAAATGCTAAATCCCATGCCTATTGCTACCTGCATAATTTAGCACAACAACAGGGTTTACAGTGCCATGAAGAAAGTCAATGGCTGGCTCCCGTTGTCAATATTCCCTCTAAGACAACTGTCACTGACTTTTTGACCCAACATGCAACACGATTAAAACGCAGTCTTAAGAAGGCTCGTACCTACCATACTGTCACACGTTACAGCACCGCAGGACATATCGAGCAGCTATGGCAAGATGCCCTGTATGTCGATGCCCAAAGCTGGAAAACCACTCAGCAAAGTGATATGCGGAGCCTGAACCGTGAAGACCTCCAATACCTTCCGGGCCTGTTATCCAAAAGTAACCAATACCATTTGGCGGTCACTTATGATGACAAAGGGACTCCCGGTGCTTGGTCATTGATGCTCAATAACGGTGCAGGTCAATGGTATGCCGCTAAATGGGGTTGCAGCCATCAAGGCCGGGACATGTTAATGGGGATTAATTGCCTGATGAGTCACCTGGAAATGCTCTATTGCCCTTACACGGGTCTTCTGGTTGATCTCTGGGGCAGAGAAAATGAATTTTATGACCAATTGGCCAATGAATATATTGAGCGACTTCATCTCAGGATCACACCATGATATCTGACCGAAATATATTGCATCGGAACAAGATAATGCCGATAAAAAATATCATGAGCTATGGCGGGTCAGTACGAGACTTTTTCCGTGAAGATTTACACGCTGTGGCTCCGCAGGGCTATTGCCTGATGCCGGAATGGATATGTCACAGCATGATCGAATCCGTTTACGCAGCCAATTGGCAGCCGCTATTCTATCCTGTTTTGCCACCAGAGCAAGCCAGCATGATTTTGCAAGCCGATATTCAAGTCATGATGAAAATGCTAAGCGACCTCCCACAACCCTGTGCCGTACTGCTCGCCCATCCTTTAGGTTATATTGATCCGGGATGCATGGAATTTTTGCGAAAAACGCAAAAGATCTGCAATATTCATGTGTTCCTAGACCTTTCGCAGGGTTATGGAAGGAAAAATTGCCTGCCAGAAATCCTGCATGCTCATGCCACTTATTATTCTTTCAATGGCAACAAACTTATCCGTACGGGTGGAGCATTACGTCTTTGCCTAACAGACCGGGAGCCTATCCCTCTTTCTGTCAGAAATATTTTCACTGTCTTTTATACTGCGGCGGACGAAACATTTTCCGCATTGACAGACGGTCTAAAATCCCATGCCATTGAAGAGGAGATCCGCAATGCTTCGCTATACGCTCCTCAGCAATCAAGCCCCTACCGTACTGTACTCAATTGGGAAAAATGCTCCTCCTCCTTGCAAACATTACTTAAACGTCAAGGGTGGGTTCAGCCGTTACTCGCTGAACCTGGACAAGGAAAAAGGCCCCCAAGCTCAAATTATCATCAGTGGTGTAAGAACGTTATGCTGATGTTCAGTTCACCAAGAGTCGAATGGAGTTTGTAAGATGTTAGAACTCAAACAGGTTAGCCCTCAATCTCCCTTATGGAATTCATTTCTTCACCTTTATGGCGAGTATTTTCAACGCCATTGGCCAGAAGTCTTTGGGGATCAATCAGAAGAGGCTATTGCAAAAGAGAACCACACCGCCCTCGAACAACGCACCTTGCAGGGTGACAGGGGGCTGTTTTTGTTGCTGAATACCGGGCAATTGGCGGGGTTAGCCAATGTGTATCTTGAGCGGGCAGAAAAAGTGACCCTGAATATTGCTGAATTTTATGTCAGGGATGAATACCAACGCCAGAAACTAGGTTATGGATTATGGAATGCCATGCTGCAATGGGGACGTCGCCATGGGGCAACATATGTTCACCTGAAGACAGATGCAGGCAAAAGTGCCAACTTTTTTTGGCAATTTCATGGGCTTTCATGCTATCAAGTCAATGAACGCATTCACTACCATGGTGCCATCCCCCCCCTGAAGATACTTTGGGTCAGGCATGGACAAATTATTCCGCTTGATCATCTGGATTACTGTCCTGAAGATAATCTGATCGCCCTTGATGCCACTTCAATTAAGCAGGCTGAAGAAATCGGTACACGAATACTGGGAAAACGCCCGTGGCAAAATATTTATACTTCACCTCAACGCCGTGCATTTGAAACGGCCAAAGCATTCGGTTCAGCATCTAAATCTTGCTTAATACAAGAAACTGACGCGCTGTGCGAATTCTTTCCAGAAGAACTTATTGGCATGAAGCTGGCGGATATTCCGCATCGTTATGGTGAAGATTATGCCTATCGGTTACTTTATACCCCTCTTGATTCACCATTCAAAGATTCAGAGCAAGTAATGGATGCGGCGGAGAGAATCCATCGTTTTGCCATGCAAATTGGTGATGAGCTTTCAATGTCCTCTATGCGGATTATTATCTCCCACCAAAATCTACACAATATTTTCTTGGCTCATTTAATGACAAACAATCTGAACCTTTCCGGGCGATTACATCTTCATAACCTGCATGGCAGCACTTTTGTATATTGTCCTTATACTAAACAATTTGACATAGAAAATGTAAACATTCCTTTATGAGATAATAATATGTTGAAAAATATTCCATATATTATATTTGACGCAGATCCATTCTGTTTTGGCCCCATATCCACCACATTAAATGTGGTGGATAAATTAAAGCGTCGAAATAAATTAATACCGGGCACTCAATTTATTTTGTTAGGTACACTAACCTCTTCCCAATTAGGTCAAAAATCCAGTTCATTTGACGTAATTTATGAATGTGATACCACCTCTATTACCGAACTTTCCCGCTATTCTGAACTTATTTCAGGCGCAAGTTTATATATTAGTAACACCAACCCTAACTCGATCAATTTTGTTGCACAGCTAGGCACACCGATTATCTATATCGATACGCTATTTTGGATGTGGGATAATCTCCATGTCGATCTGCACCAAACCGAAAAAACATTTATTCAGGATTTCCATGGAATAGAACGTAACATTGAAAAATTCCATGACAAACTGGGCGATTATCAAGTTATTCCTCCGATTCTTCCTGACTCTTTACAACCTGACTCTTTACAAAAATACAGGTTAGATGCCCCTCCACCAGAAGGTGTACTGATCACTCTTGGCGGCATTGATACGGTTTACGTCGATACAACAGATTTTTACTACCATTTCCTCCAGGAGTTATTGTCTATTCCCAATCTGCAAAATGAAACCAACATAACTATTGCCGGCGGCGGCAAGACCATTGTCAATCTGGCAAATAGGTTTGCCAAAACGCATCCGCATATTCATATTGGCTGTTTTGCAAGGCAAGATTTCCTGCAAAAATTAGACCGTGCCCGTAAGGTATTATCTAACCCAGGACTGACAACATTTTATGAATGTATGACGCTCAATAAAGATGTTTTTTTCTTACCGCCACAAAATTATAGTCAACAATTACAGCTAGACGTTTTCCTTCAACATTATTATACCCACGAATACGGTTTTTTATGGCAACCTGAATATGGTTACCCCGATATTCCCTCCTACCTGCCAGAGAAAGAGGGTTTGGCGTTAATTAAAAAATGTAACGATTTATTTATCAATAATCCTATAGAAAGAAAACGCGCCATGAATATGATCAATCAGTTTCTCTCAAAAGAAACAAACCACACTAAATTTTGTCATGATATTGTTAAAAGCAATTCAAATGACATTATTGTTGATTATATTGAAAATAGGATTCCCAACTAAAAATTGAAATGTAACAAAAAAATATAATTATACCCAAAATAATTATACCTAAAATAATTCGAGTTGCATCACAGCGGCAAGGGAACGAATTTGCCCGGCCAAAGGCCGTCCTCCGGTGAGAGGCAGGAAACGCTCATTAATCCCCGTGAGCATTCCGTGAACATAGATAATGCTATGTTTATAAGAACGGTTGACCGGGGTGAGTAAGCGCAGCCAACGTAGAGGCAACTTGAAATATGACGGGTATATACCCAAAATAATTCGAGTTGCATCGCGGCGGCAAGGGAGC
Organism: Xenorhabdus beddingii; assembly: GCF_002127545.1. GTDB lineage: Bacteria > Pseudomonadota > Gammaproteobacteria > Enterobacterales > Enterobacteriaceae > Xenorhabdus > Xenorhabdus beddingii. The sequence continues at coordinate 238,795 of NZ_MUBK01000002.1, read as the reverse complement.
TCATCCCCGGGAGCATAGCTAACTATGTGACCGGGGTGAGTGAGTGCAGCCAACAAAGAGGCAGCTTGAAGTATGACGGGTATAGATCTTATGACTATGAGAGGCGACCCTATGTCCATAATATTTTCTGATCTTAAGGTATTTATTGGTGGTCCGATTCAACACGCACTAAAACTCAAGGCACTAGATAATCATTTACAAGTTCATCTCAAATCTGCCATTCATCAGTTAGAATCGCTTGGTGCAGAAGTTTTTTCAGCCCATCGTACAGAGCAATTTGGAGAAACAACACATCTATTTACACCTGAAGAAGTTTCTCAACGAGATCGACAATGGATGGAACAATGCGATATTTTTGTCGCCATTTTACCCGTTTGCCCACAACAGAAAAAATTAATAAGAACAGATGGTACTCATATCGAATTGGGCTGGGCCTCTGCCTTAAAGCGTCCAATTATATTGGTAACCGAAAAACCCTTTGATGACTCAGCCAGCCATTTGCTAAAAGGTCTGTCAATTATTGCTCAGGTTCATCATATCCCTCTGAATGATTTTACCCATGACCCTGCTATATTAAGCCATACGATTCAATCGATAGCAGAAAAACAGTCCATAACAGAAAAACAAGCCATAACAGAAACCACCTCAATAGTGGAAAAAGAAACTATCCCAACATCTTCAGCCGTCGCATGAAATCAGGAAATAGGGGCGATGCCCCTATTCATCAAACGTCACTCATGACGAATGATGATCCGAATCCTGCTGCATCCATTCACTGTGCCAGCTAATTAATTCGTCACGCAATTGTTCCGGCAAAACCGCGACATGGCAGCCCTCTATTGCACCAGCCAACGCAAGCAACAAGCTAACATTTGTTCTTTTCTTATGCTGTTGTAGTTTGAGATAAGTTGCTTTGGCGCCTAGCATTCTCAACTCTTCTACTTTAGAGATCCCCACTTTCCATAGTTGTCTTTCTAACGCGATCCCTAAATTAGGCAGGTCTTTAATCCTGAGAGGCATTTTTCGTCTATCAATAATTTCTTCCATGGTATATTGATAGGCCAATTGCATATATTCAAACAACTGTTTCTGATCTCGCCAGAGTAATTCATTAACGCGGTAATACCGTAAAGTCACAGGTATCCCTCTCTTTGAATAAATAAAGTTTTCCATGCCCTTAGCTTTAAATAATACCTCAGCGTGACTACTTCCCCGTAGATAAAGCTCCCCCTCAGAACTGATAGCAAATAAAACACCATCAATTAACAGACCAATGCCACCAAATTGAGATTTTTTCTTAAGTTTCCCCAATGAAGATACGCCGTGTTGTAATTGGGTAAAACGCGCTCCGGATAAAAACATTTTTTTATCACTCCATGAATCACATTCCAACATAATGGTTAACCATGACTGCTATTAATAAAATAGATAACAAGAACAATTAATTAAAACCATACGCAATCTATTTCCAACTGCCAATCATTAAGTCAGAAAAATCTGAATTTCTGTAAATTTTTGCGAAGCGCTTTGAAAAAAAGAAACTTGCTTTTAATCAAATAGCGTTATACTGTATAAATATACAGCTTATCATGGCGAGGAACATTATGAGCATTCAATCATCGTGGGGCTATCTCACCGAAAATAAAACAATGGCGGTTGACACAACCGTGAATGAACATAAAACAGACAAAAAAATGGCTGAGATGGCCGTGAAAAGACGGTCTGTTGTGGAACCCCCACAATGCGCGTCACCAACAGAAAAAGGGATGGTCAGTGAGCTGGTTTATAACGAACACCAGCCAGCCATTAATCATATTCTGCTTCCTTTATTACGTCAGTCGGGAAACGAAAACCGATGGTTACTTTGGGTGACACCCAATCAGAGGTTGAGCCGCCAGTGGTTGATAAATTCAGGGCTTCCTCTAGATAAAATCGTCCAACTAACCCAGATCCGGCCCATTGCTTCGATTAATGCTATGGAAAAGGCTTTAGCAAGTGGTAATTACAGTATTGTATTGGGCTGGTTGCCTGAATTGTCTGAATATGAAGTGAATAGATTACATTTAGCTGCCCAAAGGGGCACTGCTCTCGGTTTTATTATGCGGCCACAAAAGTTAACGCATCAATTAAATTCACCACCCGTTAGGTTACAAATTCACTCTATTTACTATCATTGACAAAATTAGGATTAATCCCAATATTTTTTATAAAAAATGAGCTACTAATTGATAATCTCCCGTCTTTACAATGAAAATCAATGTATTGATATGGTCAACATTGTAAATGTTCGTCAAAAATATTTTTTATTTGTATGATGATAATTAAAAATTTTGTGTCGTGAATCACAGTGCACTTGTAACTTTTTGAGTTCGTTGTAGACTTTACACAGTTTAGGTTTGTGCTTACCACTCTTATATTTCAGGAAGCATCTTCTGGTAAAAGTGGAGTCACCTAATCAAACATTTTAACCAATGGCTAATAATAAGGCTTTCAAGGCCAATTGCCTATTTGGATGATAACGAGGCGTAAAATGAAAAAGACAGCTATCGCAGTAGCAGTGGCAGTGGCAGCTTTCGCAACTGCTGCCCAAGCAGCTCCAAAGGATGACACCTGGTATACCGGCGCTAAACTGGGTTGGTCTCAATACCATGACGTGAATTTCTACGGCAATGATTACGATAACCGAATTGGTGACGGCTCAACTCACAAAAGCCAACTGGGTGCAGGTGCCTATGTTGGTTATCAGGCAAACCCATATCTGGGCTTTGAAATGGGCTATGACTGGCTGGGTCGCATGGCTTATAAAGGCAGCGTTAATAACGGTGCTTTCCGCGCTCAAGGTGTTCAATTGACAACTAAATTGAGCTACCCAGTGATGGATAATCTTGATGTTTATACCCGTTTGGGTGGTATGGCATGGCGTGCAGACTCTTCTGCGACTTATGACGCCAATGCCGCATCTCCTGATCAAGTCAGGCTGAAAAACAACGACACTGGCTTTTCTCCTTTAGCTGCGATTGGTGTTGAGTACGCATTGACCAAAAATCTGGCAACCCGCCTGGATTACCAATGGGTTAATAACATCGGTGATGCCACTACCGTTGGTGCCCGCCCAGATAACGGCTTGTTGAGCGTTGGCCTTTCTTACCGTTTCGGTCAAGATGAAGCAGTTGCTCCAGTGATTACACCTGTCGCTCCGGTCGTTCCTGCTCCGGTTGTTGAAAACAAGAGCTTCACTCTGCGTTCTGACGTTCTGTTCAATTTCAACAAATCAACGCTGAAAGAAGAAGGTAAGAAAGAACTGGATAGCCTCTACAACCAACTGGCTAAAATCGATCCAAATCAGGGTAATGTTGTAGTACTTGGTTATACTGACCGCATCGGTAGCCAGAATTACAACCTGCCGTTGTCGCAAAAACGTGCTCAATCTGTTGTAAATTATCTGGTTGCTAAAGGCATTCCAGCAAATAGCATCCACGCAGAAGGCCGTGGCAAGGAAAATCCTGTCACGGGTTCTCACTGTGACAACATCAAAGTTCGCGCTAAACTGATCGACTGCCTGGCACCTGATCGCCGTGTAGTTATCAATATTCAGGGTACTAAAGAAGTGGTTACTCAGCCAAAAGTAGCACAGTAATCTTGCCCTGAAGGATTTATTAATAGAACCCCACGTCAAAAGTGGGGTTTTTTGTTTGCGTCTAAGTTGAGGTTATTTTCCCAATATCGCTTCTAAATCCTGCTTCAAACTCGACATCTGGTGTGTATACCTTTCTCTATATTCAGCATCTTCCAGCAACTGTATGATCGTTTCTGACAGAGTATTCCCGCGACGCTGAGAGAGAGCTGAAAGCCGCTGCCAGACATGAAAGTCCAAATCGATGGATTTTTTCCGTGAGTGTTGGTGTTCAGCATTAAAATGACGTTTGCGCCGTGCCCGAATTGTTTGCTTCATCCGGTTGGATAAATCCGGATTCATATGCAAAGAAATCCATTCCAATACCTTGACGGGTTCGCGCTCCAGATTCATTAATTCACTCACTGCATTCTGCGCTGCACTTTTTTCAATGTATTTAGTAACCGGCTCACCTTCACGGTGTTTTTTTGCCAAATATGCCCATTTCCAGCCACATTCCAGATTTTCCAATTGTTGATATTTCATTTCATCTCTCAGTGACAGCGTAACTTAAATTAAGCATAGCAATTATTTCTTTGAATTGCTCATGGCAACCCAGAATATTGGCACATTTTACAGGCACTAAGCGTGTTAGCTCAAATGTCGCTTCTTTCAAGATTCTGCCATGTTGGTTCATGGCCTAATCTTGTATAATAAATGTTTCCTTTTTCACTATATGTAGCGACCACTTTGACGAATATAAAATTAGACTGGCAGGCATTACAGCCAAACAATGCGCCTTATCAGGCACTCTTCAATTCTGTCACTGAATTGTCCCCCATCACAATAGATGAGGTTCAACCCAGGCTGCACAGTGGGTTATCTCTTTTTTGTCAGGCCGATCTACGTCAATCTTTTATGCTGCTGAAGGCTGAAGAGAGTGATGTTTATCTGTCTCTTTTATCTGATACGATTTCCTCTTTACTGCCAAAAAGTCGTCCAACCATCGGGGGCTATTATCAAATAGAACACCAAACCATTACCTGGAACTCGGCTGGGGAAGGTATGTTTGCGCCCACTGAGCGAGTTGCTTATCGTGAATGGATTGAACCAGAACAATTATTTGGCAACATTTATACGTATCAAGGTGTGATCCAGCTACAACCGGGGCTTGTCCATCAAGTCAATGGCGGTGTTTTGGTTTTGCCTCTGCGAACTCTGCTTGCTCAACCATTAATGTGGGTTCGCCTCAAGCAGATGATTATCCAACGCCGTTTCGACTGGCTGTCGCACGATGAGAATCGCCCCCTTCCCTTTCCTGTGCCTTCAATGGAATTGGATCTGCGTCTGCTTTTAGTTGGGGATAGATTAAGTCTTGAAGAACTACAGACCATTGAACCCGAACTGGCAAACAGTGCATTGTATGGTGAATTTGAGCCGGATATCCTCTTCCACGAAGAAGATGACCTGGCAGTATGGTGCCGCTATGTGAATGGGATCATTCAGCAAAAAAACCTGCCCCCATTGAGTACCGATGCCTGGCCTGAACTTCTCAAACAGGCTATTCGCCATACCGAAGATCAACTCCGTTTACCTCTGGATATCCAGTGGTTGCAACAAAAATTGGAAGCAGCAGCCAATTACCAGCAGGAAAACCAGATCACCGAGCACTCCCTGCAACAGGCAGAAGAGAATCGCGCTTGGCGTCACGGTTATTTAGCAGAACGCAGTATGGACGAAATACTGAAAGGTCAAATATTGATCCGTACACAAGGTTCAGTCATTGGCCAAATTAATGGGTTATCAGTACTCGAATATCCCGGGCACCCTGAGCCAATGGGAGAACCTTCCCGTATCAGTTGCGTTGCGCACTTAGGGGATGGAGAGCTTATTGATGTGGAACGTAAGGTCGAGTTAGGTGGCAATATTCATGCGAAAGGCATGATGATTATGCAGGCTTACTTAATTGCTGAATTGAAGTTGGATCAGCCACAGCCATTCTCTGCTTCCATTGTGTTCGAGCAATCTTATGGCGAAGTGGACGGTGACAGCGCTTCACTGGCTGAGTTATGTTGCCTGATCAGTGCGTTATCACAGCAGCCTATCGATCAGCAAATTGCGGTTACCGGTGCGGTAGACCAATTTGGTTATGTGCAACCGATTGGTGGCGTCAACGAGAAAATTGAAGGTTTTTTCCGCCTATGTCACTACCGTAAGCTCACGGGTTCTCAAGGGGTGATTATTCCAACTTCCAATGTACAACATTTGTGCCTAAGCCAAGACGTTGTTAACGCAGTCAAAAATGGAGAATTTCATATCTGGGCTGTCGAGCATGTCTCTGAAGCCGCATCACTACTAACCGGTATTCCTTACCATGATCAACAAAAAGAACACTTGTTAGCTATGATATATGCCCGTATCACACAGGCCAATCATCACGAGCGACCTCAATTACCTTGGTTTTTACGCTGGTTAGGTTAATTCTGCTATTATCTGATCGGAGTTGTTCGGCGTACAACTGTACGCTATTCTCTAGCCCTACACGATCATAAGGCTATCTGAAAGTATGTTTAAAAAACAAGAGTCCTACACGAAAGAAGAACTTCAAGCCTCTGGACAAGGTAAATTGTTTGGTGAAAATGGACCACCGCTGCCTTCTGGCAATATGTTGATGATGGATCGCATCACGAAAATGACAGAAACCGGCGGTATCTATGATAAAGGGTATGTCGAAGCTGAATTCGATATCAACCCTGAGCTGTGGTTTTTCGATTGCCATTTTGTCAATGACCCTGTAATGCCAGGCTGTCTTGGACTTGATGCAATGTGGCAGCTTGTTGGCTTTTTCCTGGGCTGGATCGGTGGAGAAGGTAAAGGCCGGGCACTCGGCGTAGGTGAAGTGAAATTCACAGGCCAGATATTACCAACGGCAAAAAAGGTGACTTACCGCATTAATTTCAAGCGTGTCATTAACCGAAAGCTGATTATGGGCTTGGCTGATGGTGAAGTTCTGGTAGACGGTAAGCTAATTTATACTGCGGCTGATTTAAAGGTTGGTTTGTTCAAAGATACCAGTGCTTTCTGATAATCCCATTTTGGTGACGCCCCTTTTTCCCCAATACTGAACACCTCCGCTATTGCGGAGGTGTATACCCGGTTAACGTTGGGAAGCTATCTGTTTTGCAATGGATTTAGCCAACTGGTTGTAACCTTGTGCTAATGTAAGAACCAATTCAGCATAACCCTCTTTTTTCTGTTTCAACTCAAGATTGAATGGCCTTTTAATCACATTGCCTGAATTGGACAGTATCCAGTCTCCTGCAATCAATACCCGGCCATCATATCGCCCGTGAAAAGCTGTTATTGTGATATCCAACGCATCAGCATCTTTTTCCAGTTCCTGCCCGGAAACCAAACGATGCGGGAATGCCGCACTCAGTTCAGAGATCAAAATCTGCTTTAACTGTTGCTGCAATGGGCTGGCCCACAAATGATTTGATGCATTGACATAGCTGACATCGCCTGTTTGATACACAATGCCGGGCGAAGTAAGGTAGTCAGAAAGGTTAACCTCTTTTACCCATAGTTGCCGTTCATGTTTAGCTCCCAGCTTATTCTCCTGCGATACCTGATTTTCCGGAGATGCTGGCTTTTCCGCTGATAAATTAGCTAAAACCGGTAGCTGGTAATAGGTTTTCTGTAGCTGGCTGCCACTACACCCTGCAATAAACAAACTTCCGACAACAAACACACTGATAGAAATAGAAAATGCCAATGTTGAAAGCAACTTTTTCATTATTCAGGCGCCTTTTTAGGTTCAGGATCTTTGATCGCTTCCGCTTCAAATACCAACGCATTGCTCTTATTATTAAGGGTCTTCAGGACAGGCTGCAATTCACGCAGTACCTGATCCAGCCGCTGCATATTGTCAACCAATTTGTTATAAGCCGGCGAACCGGGCTGAATGCCCTGCATACTGCGACTTAACTCATGTAATGTATTTTGGATATCTTTAGGCAACCCTTGGGCTTCTTTGCTCGCCAGCATCCGATTTAACTCATCCATTGTTTTTTGCGCCGTTCTCATTGCTTTCCGGCTTTCTTCAAGTGTTTTCGTTGCCTGCATAAATACCGGTTCAATCGGCATATTATTGATTTTATCCAACGTCGTGATGATCTTTTGTTGAATTTGCGCCAGGCCACCACTGACAGTAGGCAACACGTTATAACCTTCAATTTTACGTGGCATTTCCCATTGTTTTTCATCAGGGTAAAAATTCAGGTCAATAAACAGCGCCCCTGTCAGTAAATTCCCCGATTTCAAGGAAGCCCTTAAACCCCGTGCAATGGTCTCTTTCAGTTGCTTGTCGGTATCAAATCCATCACCCAATTCTTTTTTGAAACGTTCAGGCTCTATATGAATCAAGACAGGGATCCGAAATTCACGGTCAATCCGTTGCTTAATGCTCTCAGAATAGAAAGGAACGTTGACGACTGTCCCAACCCTGATACCACGAAATTCGACCGGTGCCCCCACCTGCAAACCTCGTACTGAGTCAGAGAAAAATAATAAAAAGCCTTTATACTCGGTATAAAGTGAATTTTGGATACTCTTCTCACTATCATAAAGTTTGAAAACTTCTTTTTCTTTTACCGGGTTACCCAATCCCCAACCTTTCGGTACATCAAAACTCACACCACCACCAAATAAGGTTGATAATGAGGCAACTTCAACCCGTAGTCCTTGTGATGACATGTCAAAAGCGATACCACTGTCTTTCCAAAACCTGACGTTGGTTGTCAGTAGACCGTCGTAAGGTGAATTAACGAAAATTTGGTAGCGAACCAACCGGGATTCCGGATCAAAAGTGCCGGCTTCAACCGATCCCACACGATATCCGCGAAATAACACCGGATCGCCGGGAGAGAGTTGCCCTGCTTTTTCACTCATCAGTACAATACGAATACCTTTCGCATCCGGGGAAGCTAGGGGTGGTGAATCCAGCAATGAAAATTGCCGTTCTTCACTACCTTGTGTACCCGGTTGCAATTCAATAAATACACCCGACAATAATGTACTCAGGCCAGAAACCCCCTCACGCCCAACCTGAGGTTTGACCACCCAGAATGCGGTGTCTGTATGTAAAAGCCGCTCCATGCCATCATTCAGACGAGCTTTAATAATGACCTGTCCCAAGTTATCACTTAGTGAAACTTTTTCGACAACGCCAATGTCAACGCTGCGGCTTTTGATTTTCGTTTTTCCCGCTTCAATACCTTCAGCGTTGGATGTGAACAGTATCACTTCCGGTCCTTGGTGACTAAAATGGTAAAACAGTATCCAGGCCCCGATAAGCACAGTGATAACGGGGACTATCCATATAGGTGACCAACTCTTGAGTTTGCTGATCCTGGCCTGAGCCAGATCTTCTTCTTTATCCGTCACCTTACGACTCCTCATGGTTATGTAACGCAAATTGACTATTGGCTTTGTCCCAAGTTAAACGCGGATCGAATGTCATTGACGCAAACATCGTCAAGATAACCACCAGAGCAAACAACACGGCTCCGATAGCAGGATAGATACTCATGAATTGTCCCATGCGAACCAGTGCCGAGAGTACGGCAATAACGAACACATCAATCATTGACCAACGCCCCACAAATTCCACCATTTCGTAAATAAAATGCATCGTTTCGGAATCATGGTGACGTTGACTTTTGGCATCCCAGCACAACCAACTGATGGCCAGCATTTTCAGTATAGGCACCATGATGCTGGCAATAAAAATCACCATTGCCACAGGGTAAGAGCCTGAGCTCCAAAGTAAAATAACACCTTCCAGGATATTGGAATTAATGTGGTTTCCCAATGCCTGTGTGACCATGATCGGTAAAACATTCGCCGGAATATACAGTATGGCTGATGTCATCAGCAGCGCCATGGTGCATTGAAGGCTATGGCGACGACGGGCATGTCCCGTTGTGTGGCAACGAGGGCATTCGGATTGCCGGGCAGGCAAAATGGCAGTACAGCATTGACACAATCTGACACCTTGCACCAAACCCGGTTTGCCGGCCTGTACAGGCCGGCAAACTTTAGGCGCGGGTTCTATTTCATTCCAAAACCAGTGCCGGTCAAGGCATTGAAAAGCCCTGACCTGAAATAAACAGAAAAGACAATAAGGCAGGAAACTCAAGCCAATGTTAACTTCGCCATATGCCATCAGCTTCACAAAGCTCACCAGCACTCCCGCGAGGAAAATTTCTGCCATGCACCAGGTTTTCATCTTGAACAAAATGCGCGCCAGTTCTATTTTCAAACGACGCGCCATCTTGACGTGCTGGCACAGGAGGATAATCGCCACCATGCAAAATGTCGGGACAAGCTGCACAAAGATCAGGAAAAACACGGCCATGCTTGAGTAGTCTTCGCTATACATCACCTTGGGGATTTGGGGCAGTGTGATTTCACTGACCATCCCCGCGACACTCATGCTGACAAAAGGAAACAGGCAAGCAAGCAAGAGCATCACTAATGCGCTTATTGCATAACCTGTTGGCTGGTTGCGTGGCTCTTTCCACTTTGCTGTCAGCACCGTGTCACACCGGGGGCAAACCGCCTTTTTCCCTTGTTCCAAATCAGGCACAGCCACCAGCATGTCACACTGGGGACAAAGAACCAGCTTGTCATGCTGATGGTTATTGGAACACAAAGTTTTTCTCCTTAAGCAAAGCCTACAAGGTTATTTTATGCAGCCGCCATTATCCATTTTTCATCATTTCTAATTCCTGCCAGCGATCGAACGTTTTTTCCAATTCTTGCTCTTTATTGGCCAGTTCAATCAGAATGTTTTGTGTAATTTCGTGAGATTGGTTGAAGAATTCAGGGTCACTGACCTGAGATTGCAATTTCTCTATTTCTTCTTCTAACTTTTCCAATAATGAGGGTAGTTGCTCTAACTCACGCAGTAAATGGTAACTTATCTTATTATTCGCCTTTTTAGACGTCTCTTTCGGTTTTACGGCCTTAGTTTCAGTATTTGCTTTCTTCTCTGAGACCTGACGCAGTGAAACGGTTTGTGATCGTTGCTGCTGGGCATCGTAATAACCCCCGACATAATTGTTGATTTCACCGTTACCTTCAAAAATCCAGCATTCGGTGACTGAGTTATCAACAAATTGACGATCATGGCTCACCAAAATCACGGTTCCGGTATAACTATCAACCAGTTCTTCAAGTAATTCCAATGTTTCAACATCAAGATCGTTGGTCGGTTCATCGAGAATCAGCAAGTTGCTTGGTTTCAGAAATAAGCGTGCCAGTAACAGACGGTTGCGTTCGCCACCGGAAAGCGCTCGCACAGGCGTCATTGCCCGTTTGGGATGAAAAAGAAAATCTTGTAAATAACCCAGTACATGGCGGGAGCGTCCGTTAACCGTCACTTCCTGTTTACCACCCGCAAGGTTATCCATGACCGTTTGATCCGGATCCAATGCCACACGATGCTGATCAAAGTAGGCAACTTCAAGTTTTGTCCCGCAGTGAATGCGCCCACTTTCTGCCGACAAATCTCCCAACATCAGCTTCAATAGTGTGGTTTTGCCACAACCGTTTGGCCCCACCAACGCAATTTTGTCGCCACGCTGAACCTGAGCCGAGAAATTTTTGACCAATGTCTTATCACCAATCCGGTAATTGACATTTTCCATTTCAAACACGATCTTACCGGAGCGTGTCGCTTCTTCGACCTGCATTTTTGCCGTGCCCATCACATTGCGGCGTTCAGAACGCTCTGTACGCAGGGCTTTCAATGCCCTAACCCGCCCTTCATTACGGGTGCGTCGTGCTTTAATGCCCTGACGGATCCACACTTCTTCCTGCGCCAGTTTTTTGTCAAATTCGGCATTTTGCATCTCTTCAACCCGCAACGCTTCTTCTTTGCCTTCCAGATACTTATCATAGTTTCCCGGCCATGATGCCAGTTTTCCACGATCCAGATCGATGATGCGGGTTGCCATATTGCGAATGAATGACCGATCATGGGAAATAAAAACCAGACTCCCATTAAAATCTTTCAGGAAATTTTCCAACCACTCGATGGTATCAATATCAAGGTGGTTAGTCGGTTCATCCAGAAACAGCACCCTTGGCGAACAGACCAGTGCCCTACCCAAAGCCGCCTTGCGCAACCAGCCCCCGGACAGTGAAGAAAGTTTTGCTTCTGCGGGTAAGGACAATTGTTTCAAGACATCACTAATCCGGCTATCCAGTGACCACAGGCCCTGGATATCCAACACTTCTTGTAATTCTGCAAGATGGTTGAGATTTTTTTCGCTGGGATCAGTTTCCACCAAATGTGAAACATGATGGAACGCTTTAATGTATTCAGCCTGCTCTTTTACCCCTTCGGCAACAAAATCAAAGACCGTACCTTCTACGTCACGGGGAGGATCTTGCTGTAAGCGCGCAACAATCAGATCCTGCTCATAAATGACCTGACCATCGTCCAAGGGTTGCTCTTTTGCCAGCACGCGCAATAACGTTGATTTTCCCGCACCATTGCGCCCGACCAGGCAAACTCTTTCGTTTTCTTCTATATGCAGTTCAGCATAATCCAACAACGGTGCATCACTGAAAGATAACCAGGCACCGGATAAGCTAATCAATGACATAATATTATTTTTCCTCGCCAACGTGATGTAGCAACCAGCAATTATGAATCTGGCGGTTACGGGCAAAATCCTGAGATAACGTTTTTTCTGTTATTTCTTCTGCAACCAAGCCTAATTTCTCCAATTCGGCAAGATCCATTTTGAAACCCCGTTTATTATTGGAAAACATCAACGTCCCACCCCGACGCAACAGATGTTTTAATTGCTTCATTAATTCAATGTGGTCGCGCTGAACATCAAAAGAGTCTTCCATTCGTTTGGAATTGGAAAATGTTGGGGGATCAATAAAGATCACATCAAATTGTTCACGGGATTGAGCCAACCATCCCAAACAATCCGCCTGAATGAGACGATGCTGACGTCCGGTTAAGCCGTTTGCCTGTAAATTTTTTTCTGCCCATTCAAGGTAAGTGCGGGACATGTCTACCGTGGTTGTCGAACGTGCTCCGCCCAACCCTGCATGCACTGTCGCTGAACCGGTATAGGCAAACAAATTGAGAAAATCCTTGCCTTGGCTCATTTCACCCAATTTCCGGCGGGCAATACGGTGATCAAGAAATAATCCCGTATCCAGATAATCGGTCAAGTTAACCCAAAATTTCGCCCCATATTCATTAACCAAAAAGAACTCTTTCTTTTCAGCCATTTTTTCATATTGGCTATTGCCTTTCTGACGTTGGCGGGTTTTCAGGATCAACTGGCTGGAGGACAGGCCAAGTACATTCATTGTTGCGCTGATGACATCAAATAAACGTTGGCGTGCTTTATTGGCATCGACAGTTTTAGGTGGCGCGTATTCTTGAACAATGACTTTATCCGCATAGCGATCAACAGCAACATTGTATTCCGGTAAATCCGCATCATATAACCGATAGCAATCAATACCCTGCTGTTTGGCCCATTTACTGAGCTTTTTCTCATTTTTACGTAACCGGTTTGCGTAATCCTCAGCGATACCCAGATCCAAAGACTGAGGTTTATCTGATAACTGATAGTTTTTCTGGACACAATCCAGCGGGCCATTTTTCGCCTTGAACTCACGTTCTGCCCGCAATTGCAGGCAACTCAACAGTTCTGGCGAAGCACTGAACAGTGATAAGCGCCAGCCGGGGAAGCGGCTTTTCATCACGCGGCCAAAGACACTATGCAATGCAATCAAAGCCGGTTCACTTTCAAGGCGTTCGCCATAAGGCGGGTTGCTGAGTATCGTTCCCGTCACCCCTTCTGGCAATGGGTTTTCCAGTTTGCTGGCATCGCCCTGCTGGAACTGAATCAGTTGGGCGACTCCCGCCCTGCGCGCATTTGAACGCGCCATATCCATGACCCGACGATCAATATCCGTTCCAAAGAAACGGGACGTGGTTTCCTGTAACCCCTTACGGAAACGCACCTGTGCTTCAGTGGTCATTTCACGCCAGAGGGTTTCATCGAATTTCAACCATGATGTGAATCCCCAATATTTACGGTGTAAACCCGGTGCACAATCGGTCGCCATCATAGCGGCTTCAATTAACAATGTGCCTGAACCGCACATGGGATCAACCATTGGCGTTCCCGCATTCCAGCCAGAACGCAAAATAATCGCGGCCGCCAGGCTCTCTTTCAGTGGGGCTTGCCCAGCCAGGTCACGGTAGCCACGGATGTGCAGACTATCGCCACTCAAGTCGAGTGAAACCGTGGCTTTTTCTTTATTTAAGAAGACATTAACACGGATATCGGGTTGTTGTTTCGCCACATCAGGGCGTTGATTTATTTTACGGACAAAACTGTCAACAATGGCATCTTTAACTTTCAGTGCGCCATATTGTGTATTTCTGATCTCTTCATTGGTGCCGCTGAAATGCACAGCAAACGTGCTATTGACCGAAAACACTTCACTCCAATCAATGGCCTGGACACCAAGATACAGGTCTAAATCGCTATAAACTTTGAACTCATTAAGTGGCTTCATGATGCGGGATGCCAATCTGCTCCACAGCAGACTTTTATACATCACCCGATCATCGCCCTGAAAATGAACCCCACCCTGGGCAATCTTACAGGAGTGCGCTCCCAGCATTTCCAGTTCGTTCTTTAACAGTTCTTCCAGTCCACGTGCCGTGCTGGCAAAGAGAGAGTTCATTTTATTAATCACCACATAAGTTCACTACAAAAAAATTGTGGCACATTATAGCCAATACCGACGACATGTCATAAAGTTGCTTACACAATTAAAAATAAAGATATTCTGGAGATAATCGGTGATAACCCTGTCGCGACTCTATACCCATCCCGTCAAGTCTATGCGTGGATTGCAACTTTCACATGCCCTTGTCAATGAAAGTGGCCTGACATTTGATCGCAATTTCATGATCACCACGCCGGACGGCACGTTTATCACCGGCCGCCAATATCCACAAATGTTGCTATTTACACCAACGATGCTCCACAACGGCCTATATCTACGGGCACCCAATGGAGACAGTGCAACCGTGCTTTATGCTGATTTTAAAGAAGCACGTTTACCCACCGAAGTCTGGGGCAATCATTTTACTGCCTTGGTTGCCCCTGAACCGATAAACGTTTGGTTGAGTGGTTTTTTTGAGACCCCCGTACAACTTCGTTGGCTCAGTGAAGAATTAACCCGACGCGTGAAAAAATTCCCCGATGTTTCTTTATCATTCGCGGATGGCTATCCCTATTTAATTATCAATGAAGCCTCTTTTCATGCTTTGCAACAACGCTGTCCTGCCAGTATTAAAATAGAGCAGTTTCGTGCCAATATCATTGTGACAGGTGCCGCGCCCTTTGAAGAAGACCGTTGGAAAATCATCCAAATCGGCGAGGTTATTTTCGATCTTCCCAAACCCTGCAGCCGGTGTATTCTGACAACCGTCAGCCCGGAAAAAGGTCGTAAAAATCCGCAAGGCGAGCCACTGGCAACATTACAATCTTTCAGAACGGCTAAGGATAAGAATGATGTTGATTTTGGACAGAATGCCATTGCCCGGCATAGTGGCATTATTCGTGTTGGCGATCGTGTCACCATTTTGGAAAAGAAAACACCGCGTGAATATGGCAGCGGTGAACAAGCGAATGATTTAAATATACAGAAAGTGGTTGAACACGCTATTTCTATTGAATTCAATGGGCAGTGTTTTATTGGAAATAATCAACAAATAATTCTAGAGCAGCTAGAGAATCAAGGTATTCGGGTGCCTTATTCATGCCGTGCTGGAATTTGTGGTTCTTGCGAGTTATCCCTGATTGAAGGTGATGTGCAACCATTAAAATCGACATCCATTAAAAGCGACGGAAAAATTCTGGCATGTAGCTGTATCCCCAAAAGTGATTTAGTTATTGAATTAAATTAATCATTAATAATATAGAAATTATATTTGTCCTTAAATCAGGCAGTATGGTTCAAATCATCTGTCTGATTTTCTATCTTTATCTTGTTAATTTTATCTTAAAATTTCAGAAGAGATAATTTTCTGCCAGAAAAAGCATTCAGGTAAATAACGTTATCAATGTCCCTGATAGGATATGATCAGTTGAGTTATGGGGGCCGCGTCTTGGTGAGGTGATTAAATCGCCCTGTCATATTCCGACATCGGGGTTGATTTAATATAAGGCAATAAGCGATCATTCATGACCTTAATGGAGTCACAGAAACTCATCACACGATCACCCAATTCTAATTTTTGTTGCGCCAATAAGCATAGGCTGGCGTTGTCACCCACTTCTGCCACCATAAATAGGGCATCGGCCCCGCCATCCTGTAAACGAAGCTGAACAATTTCACCCTGTTCTGGTTTTTCTACTACAGAAAAATGGGAAAAATACCAGCTTTTAGGCATTTGTGGTTTCATAAAGCGGAACGCGACCACACCATTCAGGGCTAACTCTGCTCTGAGTGCGGGTGCAATATTAATGTGGCGGGAATGTTCTTCGAAAGCATAATAAAGTGCGGCATCATCGACAGAAAAAGATATATCTTCCAGTGTCATTGCATAATCGGTCAACATTTTGGCAGGGAAACGGGAACGAAAAACCATGCCATTAGCGAGATCGAGCATAACGCGACTATGCTCAGAGTCGAAATACCAGCGCCACTGATCATCTGGTCTAATTTTCATTGATTACCCTTTTATACCCGTCATACTTCAAGTTGCCTCTTTGTTGGCTGCACTCACTCACCCCGGTCACATAGTTAGCTATGCTCCCGGGGATTCGCTCCCTTGCCGCCGCGATGCAACTCGAATTATTTTGGGTATATACCCTTCGTCTTTCAAGTTGCAGCTTTGTTGGCGGCGTTCACTCACCCCAGTCACCGTTCTTATAAACATAGAGTTATCTATGCTCCCGGGGATGACTGAGAGGCTCCTGCCTCTCACCGGAGGCCAGCCTTTGGCTGGGCAAATTCGTTCCCGACGAATTTGTCGCTCCCTTGCCGTCGCACTGCATCTTGAAATCCATTGTGTATATGCTCAAAATAGCTTTTTTAGTTAAAACAAACACCATTATCGAAATGAAAAATCGATAGAAATGATAAAAATTTAATCTGTCAGACAAAATATAGACGAGTTGGGGTCAGAAATAAACCCCCAACCCCAAATTGCGGCAAATATTCAGATATGATTAACGATATCTTTGATTAGTTTTGGCCCTTTATAGATAAAACCAGAATATATTTGAATCAATGAAGCACCCGCTTCCATTTTTTCTCTGGCAGCAACCAGTGAATCAATTCCACCCACTCCGATAATCGGTATTTCACCTTTTAATTCTTGAGAAAGGCGTCGAATAATTTCTGTACTGGGTAATTGAACCGGGCGACCGCTTAGCCCCCCTGCTTGCTGACAGTGATTCAACCCTGTGATAATTTTTCTATCCAGCGTGGTATTTGTTGCGATAACACCATCAATATGATGGCGCATTAAACTATCAGCAATTTTTATTAATTCTTCTTCTGAAAGATCAGGCGAAATTTTTACAGCAACCGGAACATATTTTTGGAACTTCTGTTGCAGTTCACTTTGTTTATTTTTTATCGCAGATAAGAGATCATCCAGCGCGTCACCATACTGTAAAGTTCTCAGGCCCGGCGTATTAGGGGAAGAAATATTAATCGTGATATAACCCGCATAAGGATAAACTTTATCCATGCAAATTAAATAATCGTCTTTTCCATTCTCTACCGGGGTATCTTTATTTTTACCAATATTGATCCCGATAATTCCGTCGTATTTTGCCCGTTTAACATTTTCAACCAGATTATCTACACCAAGGTTATTAAATCCCATCCGGTTGATAATCCCTTCCGCTTCAACCACACGAAATAACCTTGGTTTATCATTTCCTGCTTGTGGGCGTGGGGTCACGGTACCAATTTCAACCGAACCAAATCCCATCGCACCAAACGCATCAATGCAATCGCCGTTTTTATCAAGGCCAGCGGCTAAACCAAGTGGATTTTTGAAGGACAACCCCATGCAGGTAACGGGTTTAGTGGCAACTGACTGGCGGATGAGAAATTCGAAAGGCGTGCCAGAGATACGTTTGAGCTGGCGGAAAGTCAGTTCATGTGCCTGTTCAGGATCAAACTGGAACAATGCCTTCCGTACTAGAGAATAAAACATTTAAATTAACCTACTGTTTTTATGATTTTTTCACGAGAGAATTGTCAGTTGTACATTTTGAGTCATGCACAATCCCATACCTATATCATTGCTGCGTTGTTGTAACGGGAAGAGCGCGCTAATTTACCATTATATGAATAAACAAAAAAGCCCCGCTATGGGCGAAATACACCCCCTTTACCTTCTGACTTCGTTTATCTGGATATTGATATGGAGAGAAAATCTTAAAGAAGAGATCTCCTCCGGCGAATCCCGGAGGAGATGCGACCTATTTATATCGGCTTTCTTTAATATCAGCTTTCGAGTGCCTTGGTAATTTTCTCGAATAGGTCACCAGATAAGTTTTCCAACCCTTTCAACTGTTCCAGTGCCGCACGCATCAAGGCTTGGCGTTTCTCATCATAACGTTTCAGACGAATCAATGGATTAATCAAACTGGAAGCCACTTGAGGATTTCGGCTGTTCAGATCCGTCAGCACTTCCACCAAGAATTGATAACCACTGCCATTTTCGGCATGAAACGCCACCGGATTACTGGTGAAGAATGTTCTCAATAGCGAATAAACCCGGTTTGGATTACTCAGGCTGAAAGAGCGATGCTTCATCAGGTCACGTACTTTATCAAGCGCATCAAAGGCGGGATTGATGGCCTGCAACCTGAACCATTTATCCATGACCAAACCATTCTGATGCCAGCGTTGATCAAATTCATCCATTAATTGATAGCTGCAAGGCAATTCAGCAGACACCGACGCAGACAAGGCAGCGATGCTATCCGTCATGTTATCAGCCTGATAATATTGTGCCGCCACTACTTTATCGGCCAACTCTTTGTCATTAATAAAGGCTAAATAGTAGAGGCAGGTATTGCGCAGGTCGCGTTTCGCAATATCCTGATGATCCACACGGTATGCACCGGTATGAAGGCTGTGATAAACCGCAGTAAACTCATCCGCCATCTCATTAGCCAGCGTCCGCTTCATGGCATCAAGAACATCATGGATAGCTTTTGGATCGACGAGAGTAAACAGCTCTGCCATTTCATTTTCAGATGGCAGGGTCAGGATCAAGGCAGCCAAGGCCGGATCGATCTCTTTATCCAGCAATACAGCCCGGAAAGCATCAATGACATGCATTGGCAATTCCAGTGGCTGGGATTTTTGGTTGCGGGCAACATTCAGCTTCACATAATTGGTGAGCAGTGCCTGCGCTGCATCCCAACGAGAGAACTCATTGCGTGCATGTTTCATCAGGAATGAAAGCTGCTCGTCACGGTATGGATAATCCAATTTCACTGGTGCAGAAAACTCACGCAGTAAAGAAGGAACAGGCACAGAAGGCACATCATCAAAGACAAATGCCTGCTCTGCATTGATGACATTCAAGACATGATGCACTGGCTGGCCATCACGACGCAGCGGGATCACTCGCCCATGCTCATCATAAAGCTCAATGTCCAGAGGAATGTGCAGGGGTTGTTTTTCTTTCTGATCTGCTGTTGGAGGCGTCATTTGGCTGACGTGCAGAATATATTGCTGTTTCTCTGCATCATATTCGTCACGGACAGTCAGTACCGGTGTCCCTGATTGGCTATACCAGCGGCGGAATAGCGTCAAATCCACATTTGACGCATCTTCCATCGCCTGGACAAAATCATCACAGGTTGCCGCACTGCCATCGTGACGGTGGATATAAAGCTGCATCCCTGCCTGAAATTGTTCTTCGCCCAATAAAGTATGGATCATCCGGATCACTTCCGAGCCTTTTTGATAGACCGTCATCGTATAGAAGTTATTCATCTCCATCACCTGATCGGGACGGATAGGATGCGCCATCGGGCTGGCATCTTCAGCAAACTGTGCAGCACGCATGCCACGCACATTATTGATGCGGTTAACCGGACGTGAACCTAAGTCAGAGCTGAATTCCTGATCACGGAATACGGTCAATCCTTCTTTCAGGCTTAACTGGAACCAGTCACGGCAGGTAATGCGGTTTCCTGTCCAGTTGTGGAAATATTCATGCCCAATCACCGCTTCAATGTCAAGATAGTCTGTGTCCGTTGCGGTTTCCGTTTTTGCCAGCACATATTTGGAGTTGAAGATGTTCAGCCCTTTGTTTTCCATCGCCCCCATATTGAAGAAATCAACGGCGACGATCATATAGATGTCAAGGTCATATTCCAGGCCAAAGCGGGTTTCATCCCATTTCATCGAATTTTTCAACGAAGTCATGGCCCAGTCAGCACGATCCAAATTGCCCCGGTCAACAAACAGTTCCAGAGCAACTTCACGGCCACTGCGGGTCACAAAGGTGTCACGCAGGAGATCAAAATCCCCCGCAACCAATGCGAACAGGTAAGCCGGTTTTGGGAATGGGTCCTGCCATTTCACCCAATGCCGTCCATCTTTCAGCTCTCCCTGATCAATGCGGTTACCATTGGAGAGCAAGAATGGGTATTTGGATTTATCCGCCGTAATGCGAGTGGTAAAACAAGCCAGAACATCCGGGCGATCCAAATAATAAGTGATATGACGGAACCCCTCAGCCTCACATTGGGTACACAAGGCATCTCCAGACACATACAGCCCTTCAAGTGCTGTATTGGCTGACGGGCTGATTTCATTCACAATCTTCAAAGTAAACTGGGCGGGTAACTGTTCAATCAGTAACTTACCCTCCTGTTCATGATAATGCGCCCACGCTTTATCATCTATATAGATGCCTTTTAACGTGAGGTTTTCTCCATCCAGCACCAGTGGGGTTATGTCATTAGCCTGACGCTTTACCTGACTGATTGCCGTCACCGTCGTTTTATCTGCATCCAACTCAAAATCGAGATCAATGTCGGTCATTGTGTAATCTGGTGCTTTATAATCCAGACGGTGTTTTACGAGTCGCTGTTGTGTCATAGGGAACCTTTTCCATTACTTTTAACAGGCATGTTTAATCGATATAGTTCTGCCATAGAGCCGCCCTCCTTTCAATCAATAAGTCTCTTTTTTGGGATGTTAATGACTTATTAAATAAAGGTATAAATGATGTAGTCAGCATATTAGTACTTTCGTGCGAATTGTCATCTCATCTCTCATTTAACATGATATTATCTATAAATGGATTAACCTTAATCGTTAGGTTCGGGAAAATATATGCAGCTATATAGCTTCAATAACCCAATAATCACGGTATACTCTCCCGACTTTATCGATTTAGCAGACACGAATACGCTCCGCGAGGATGCCTGACGCGCCATGACTTTAGACGCTACCCCGATTATCACATCACTGCTTGATACTGATGCTTATAAATTTCATATGCAGCAAGCAGTGTACCACCATTACAACAATATTCCTGTTGTCGCAGAATTCCGTTGCCGTGGTGATGAACTGCTCGGAGAATACGCCGAGACGTTGCGCCATCAAATTAATATGATGGCGGATTTAACCTTGACGGAACGTGAAGCCGATTATCTCTCCCGCCTTCCGTTCTTTAAACAGGACTACCTGAATTGGATCAAAACATTCCGCTTTGATCCTGAACAAGTCGACGTTTCTGTGACCCATCAAGGGCAATTGACCATCCGCATTTCCGGCTTATGGCGTGAAGTGATCCTATGGGAAGTCCCTTTACTTGCCCTCATCAGCGAATTAGTTCATCGCCACCGCTCACCTGAAATAACCCCCGCAGACGCCGTTATTCAGCTTAAAAAACTCATTGAGCTGTTCCATAAAGATGCGGCGGAAGAAAATATCGACCTGTCCGGCTTTAAATTAATGGATTTTGGTACTCGTCGTCGTTTTTCACACGCAGTGCAATATGCGATTGTCAATGAACTGAAACACAACTTCCCTTATTTGGTCGGAACCAGTAATTATCAACTGGCAGAACAACTTGATCTCCCTCCGCTCGGCACACAAGCCCATGAATGGTTCCAGGCACATCAACAGATCAGTCCGGAGCTTGCCACCAGCCAGCGGGCAGCGCTGCAAACATGGCTGAACGAGTATCCAAATCAGTTGGGCATCGCCCTGACAGATTGCATTACAATGGATGCTTTCCTGCGCGATTTCGACAAACCCTTGGCGACCGCTTACCAAGGTCTGCGCCATGATTCCGGTGATCCGATTGAATGGGGTGAAAAAGCCATTGCACACTACCAATCATTGGATATCGATCCCATGACGAAAACGCTGATATTCTCTGACAGTTTGGACTTGCAAAAAGCGCTGGCGCTGTATCGCCATTTCCATAAGAGGATCAACGTGATTTTCGGTATTGGTACACGGCTGACCTGCAATATTCCGGGAGTAAAGCCCCTGAATATTGTGATCAAACTCATCGAATGTAATGGCAAACCGGTCGCAAAACTTTCCGATAGCCCCGGCAAAACCATCTGTGAAGATGATGAGTTTGTCGATAGGTTACGTCGGGCTTTTGACATCCCCTTTCCCTACATAGAGAAAAGAGCAAAAGCGGTATAATCCGGTCGGTAACCCCTTGCGTAATCGGTTTCATGCTGGTTACGCAAGAAAAAACAACTTTTCCCCTTATTTCCTCGCTAAGACGCGCAATTTCTTCTTGTTTCCTGAGATATGACAAGTAAGATAGACGATCTGCCCCTTATGGGGGGGCATTTGTGGTAAATCTATCTAATTATCTAATTCACTAATAAAAGAAGAGAGAAATTTATGAGCGTAGCGCCTGTAGTCGATGTACTGCAAGGCCGTGTTCCGGTTGACAGCGAAGTCACCGTTCGCGGTTGGATACGTACAAGGAGAGATTCTAAAGCTGGTATCTCGTTCCTCGCCGTCTATGACGGTTCCTGCTTTAATCCATTACAGGCCGTCGTTAATAATAATTTACCTAATTATCAGGATGAAGTCCTGCATTTAACCACAGGCTGTTCTGTAGAAATCACCGGGACGGTGGTTGAATCCCAAGGCAAAGGCCAGGCTTTTGAACTGCAAGCCACTAAAGTCGTTGTCGTTGGCATGGTGGATGATCCAGATACTTATCCGATGGCGGCCAAACGCCACAGTATCGAATACCTGCGTGAAGTGGCCCACCTTCGTCCACGCACGAATTTGATCGGTGCCGTTGCCCGCGTTCGCCATACTCTGGCGCAAGCCCTGCATCGCTTTTTCCATGAACAAGGCTTCTTCTGGGTCTCATCCCCATTGATCACCGCATCCGATACAGAAGGTGCCGGCGAAATGTTCCGCGTTTCCACGTTGGACCTGCAAAACCTGCCACGCACAGATAAAGGCGAAGTGGATTTCAGCCAGGACTTCTTCGGCCGTGAAGCGTTCCTGACGGTATCGGGTCAGCTAAACGGTGAAGCCTATGCGTGTGCATTGAGCAACGTTTACACCTTCGGGCCAACTTTCCGGGCAGAAAACTCCAATACCAGCCGCCACTTGGCCGAGTTTTGGATGATTGAACCAGAAGTGGCGTTTGCCGATCTGAATGATATCGCCAAACTCTCCGAAGACATGCTGAAATATGTTTTCAAAGCGGCATTGGAAGAACGTGCCGATGATCTGGCTTTCTTTGCAGAGCGTGTTGATAGTGAAGTGATTAATCGTCTGGAAAAATTTGTCGATTCTGATTTCATCCAATTGGATTACACCGATGCGATCGAAATTCTGGAAAATTGTGGACAGAAATTTGAGAACCCGGTTTTCTGGGGCGTGGATTTGTCATCAGAGCATGAGCGCTATCTGGCCGAAAAACATTTCAACGCGCCCGTGATCATGAAGAACTATCCAAAAGACATCAAAGCCTTCTATATGCGCATGAACGAAGATGGTAAAACCGTTGCGGCGATGGATGTTCTGGCGCCGGGCATCGGTGAAATCATCGGTGGTTCGCAGCGTGAAGAGCGTCTGGATAGGTTGGATCAACGTATGGAAGAAATGGGCCTGAATAAAGAAGATTACTGGTGGTATCGTGATCTGCGTCGTTACGGCACCGTTCCTCATGCCGGTTTCGGTTTGGGCTTTGAGCGTTTGGTGGCTTATGTGACGGGTGTATCCAACGTTCGTGACGTTATCCCCTTCCCACGGACACCAAGAAATGCAAGTTTCTAATGAATCAGCTTAAGAAATAAGCTAAGAGCAATCCTCCGAAAAGCCAGCAAAAGCTGGCTTTTTTCATTTCATGGCGAAAAGCGTGTGAAAAAAGTTCCCTGATATTTACATTTTGTAACATCTATTTTCACTTTGTTACCCATTCTGCACTTTTGTAGCATCTTGAGGGTAGAAAAAAAACATTACCAATGGAACACTGGACGCCGATTAATAAGACACTCGATATCCACAAATAGTTCCAAAAATTTTTAGTGTTCTATTTCTGGCAGTGGCAGGTGTCTAAATAACACCAATGAGGGTAATAATAATGAAGCGCAATATTCTTGCAGTGGTAATCCCGGCTCTGTTGGCTGCTGGTACAGCAAACGCGGCTGAAATCTTTAACAAGGACAAAAACAAACTCGACCTGTACGGTAAAGTAGACGTTCGTCACCAAATCGCAGACGAAAGAAGCGGTGAAGACGGTGATGCTTCTTACGCACGTATCGGCGTTAAAGGTGAAACTCAGATCTCTGACCAACTGACCGGTTTCGGTCGTTGGGAATACAACCTGAAAGCTCACCAAGAAGAAGGTAAACAAGATACCGCTACTCGTCTGGCTTTCGCTGGTCTGAAATTCGCTAACTACGGTTCATTGGATTACGGTCGTAACTACGGCGTAAACTATGATGTTAGCTCATGGACTGACGTACTGCCAATCTTTGGTGGTGATTCCATGACTAAGACCGATAACTACATGACCGGTCGTGCTACCGGCCTGCTGACTTACCGTAACACCGATTTCTTCGGTCTGGTTGATGGTCTGACTTTTGCCGTTCAGTACCAAGGTCAAAACAGTGAGCGCACTAAAAACAAACGTGGCGGAACTACTGCAAACGGTGACGGTTACGGTTTGGCTACCACGTATAACGTAGGTTACGGTATCACTGTGGGTGGTTCTTATGCTAATTCCACTCGTGCAAACGGTGACTGGGATAAAAGTTATGCTCACGGCGAACGTGCTGAAGCGTGGAACATCGGTGCTAAATACGACGCTAACAACGTCTACCTGGCTGCAATGTACGGCGAAACCCGTAACATGACTAATGGCTCTGCAAACATCAAAATCGATGATGAATACTATCCAGCTAAAGGCGTTGCTAATAAAACCCAGAACATCGAAGTGGTTGCACAATACCTGTTCTCTGACTTAAACCTGAAACCATCTCTGGCTTACGTTCAATCCAAAGGTAAGGATCTGGGACGTAACGACGGTGCCAAAGGTTACAGCGCTGATCTGGTTAAATACGTTTCAGTAGGTACTTACTACTACTTTAACAAAAACCTGTCTACCTATGTTGATTACAAAATCAACCTGCTGGACAAAAATGAAGGTAAAGACACTGGTGCTCGCAACGTATTCGGTGTTGGTCTGACTTATCAGTTCTAATCACTGCTGATAAATTGTTTGGCGAAAAGCTAAACACCTTTATCGTAGAAAAAGCAGCGCTCCGGCGCTGCTTTTTACATTTTACCCCGCTGTTTTTTCAGGCTCTTTTTTTCACTCCGTAAACTACTTCACAAGATTTTATTCTTTTTGCTACAAGTGGTTGGCAAACTGATGCCTTAAGGTTACCCTGAGCAGCGTATAAGTTATTTTATTTTGGGCTTAACTCTCCGAGTCTTGGAATCAAAAAAATGTTTGAGAAAATCACAGCAGCGCCTGCCGACCCTATTCTTGGTTTAGCGGATAGCTTTAAAGCTGATCCACGAGACAATAAAATCAACTTGGGTATCGGAGTCTACAAAGACGAAACCGGTAAAACACCGGTCCTGACCACCGTCAAAAAAGCAGAAAAATTCCTGCTGGAAAACGAAACCACCAAAAATTATCTGGCAATTAGTGGATTACCTGAATTTGGCCGTGTTACTCAGGAACTGCTCTTCGGTAAAACCCACCCTATCGTAACGGATCAACGCGCCCGTACTGTACAAAGCCCAGGCGGAACCGGCGCACTGCGCATTGCCGCTGACTTTATTGCCAAACAGACCAGTGCAAAACGGGTCTGGATCAGCAACCCAACATGGCCAAACCATAAAGGCGTTTTCTCCAGCGCAGGTTTAGAGATCCGCGAATATAACTATTACGACGCAGAAAAACATGCCCTGAATTTCGAGGCGATGTTGGCGAGTCTGTCTGAAGCGCAAGCTGGCGATGTGGTTTTGCTGCACGGTTGCTGCCATAACCCGACCGGTATCGATCCCACGGCTGAACAGTGGCAAAAACTGGCGGATTTATCTGCGGCAAACGGCTGGCTGCCTGTGTTTGACTTTGCCTACCAAGGTTTTGCCAAAGGGCTGGATGAAGATGCAGAAGGCTTGCGTATCTTTACCCAAAACCACAATGAACTGATCGTTGCCAGCTCTTATTCCAAAAACTTTGGTCTGTACAACGAGCGTGTTGGTGCTTGCACCCTTGTTGCCGCTGACAGCGATACCGCAGAAAAGGCTTTCAGTCAGGCAAAATCCATTGTACGGACTAACTATTCCAACCCACCGGCACACGGTGCTTCCGTTGTGACGACAATTTTGTCCGACGACGAGCTGAAAGCAGAATGGGTTCAGGAATTGGCAACCATGCGTGAACGCATTCGACGTATGCGCCAACTGTTTGTCAATACCTTGCAGGAAAAAGGGGCGAAGCAAGATTTCAGCTTTATTATTACTCAAAACGGCATGTTCTCATTCAGCGGATTGACGAAAGAACAAGTTGATCGCCTGCGTGAAGAATATGGTATTTACGCAGTTAGCTCCGGTCGCATCAACGTAGCGGGTTTGACGCTGGAAAACATGGTTCCTCTGTGTGAAGCCATCGTTGCAGTGCTTTAATTTATCCCTGAGCTAATTTGTGAATGGAGACTAACTTGTAAATGAATAAGTAATCTCTATTCCCCAAAAAGCCGCTGAAAAAAAGCGGCTTTTATCTTCTTGCACTATTTTTGCGTTTCCGACAAAAATATTTTCAATCAATCTTGCAAGAATGGGTTAGTTTTCCGCTCGTGTCCCAATGTTGACATCGGCCCGTGGCCGGGAATAAATTGATAATCATCCCCTAACGGCAGAACTTTTTCCTTGATGGATTGAATCAGTGCATCATAATTTCCGCCGGGGAAATCAGTACGACCAATACTCCCCTTAAACAGCACATCACCCATTGAGATTAATTTATCAGCGTGGTTAGTCAGGATGATATGCCCCGGTGTATGCCCCGGACAATGTAAAACCGATAACGCCACATTGCCAACCTGCAACGTATCCCCTTCATCCAGCCAACGATCAGGTGTGAAAGACGGGCATGGCTCAACACCAAACATTTGGCATTGGATTTCCAAACCTTCTATCCAAAAAGCATCCCCCTTATGTGGCCCGTAAACAGGTACATCAAAATGGCTGGCGACTTCAACCGTCGCACCAACATGATCATAGTGACCATGTGTCAGCAAAATTTGGGTTAATTTCAGTTCACGACGCTCTATTTCAGCAATAAGTTGTTCGGCGTTACCGCCGGGATCGACAATCGCCGCTTCCTGAGTTTCTTCACACCAAATCAAAGTACAATTTTGCATCGCCATTGTGACGGGGATAATGTGGTATTTCATTATATTGTTTAACTCCACAATCAAGACTCATTGTTGGTAATAAGATTACCACGTCCTGACCGGGCCTGTATCAATATGAATAAAATTACTCTTTGGATAAAACCCTACCCCCCCTGCCCGCATTTTTAGTGCAGCCTTACGAATATGTGCGAGCTGAATACCATCAATGTGAAAATCCATGGCTTGCCCACGGGTATGATAACTCTGTTTTGCCACGCCACCGCTGGCCTGACGCAGCATGTTATTTGTCGTCAGGGAACGATAACCAGAAACAAGCTGAACAGACTTATTTATTCCCATCATCATCTGCAATAAATAAATTTGATCAAATAATTTGGGATCAATCAGTTTGACCTTATTTTGACGAAAATCGCGGAATAGATAATTCAGGCGAGCTAATTCTGGTTTGTTATAACTGTGCCCATCAAAAAATTCAGCTTTAAGTGTTTCTCCCGTATGCAGATTATCAAAACGTAAGATTCGAGGACGCGGAGTCATCAATGCAGCCAAAGCGGGTTGAGGCAATAAACCTAATCCCAACGCAGCCACACTAACACCGAGCCACTTTCGGCGATTGTGGTCAATTTTATTCATGGGTAATATGCCCTGCTATTCTATAAGATCTATTAATAAGTTATAAACTACATTAACAATTGAGTTTAACCAATTAATGAGACATCAACAAATAAAAAGTAGTTTCACTTATTTTTGTATATTACTGTAAATTCACCAGCCCATAATTGTGATCAATCTAACATAATTTAAATCACATTAAATATAAATAAAACTTTAATGATGTTATGTTTTGGAAAATGTCTTCCATATGAATCATGAAAATCTATCAATAACAGATAAAATCAGTTCATTCAGGAAGCCTGATAGTCCGAAAAAAACCGCAAAAATAATGAGTAATATAAAATAACGGTGAAGAGAATATTCCATTCTTCACCGTTTATAACATAGATATCAATGTCAAACTATGCCTTTATCAATGATCAATAGTGACTGATCATGATAAATCCTTTCTCGCAGCCAAAATCTTGGATAACCATTCAGAGGGTTGCCTGGCATTCATATCATAGCCGTAGATATCTGCCCGGTATTGTGGCACTCCTCCTTCATCAACCCACGCGGTTTGATAATAGAGAAAAACCGGGATTTTTTGGGGAATATTAACATACTTTGTTCCCCATGTTTTCAATGAACCTTTGACCTTATCTTTATTCCAACCGGCATCGCCTAACAACATATTCGCTAATTCAGGGGCTTTATTGACACGCACACAACCTGAACTGACCGCCCTCATTTCCCGACTAAAGGAAGCCTGATTTGGCGTATCATGTAAATAAATGGCTTCTGAATTTGGCATATTAAATTTGAAACGCCCCAATGAATTAGTTGGGCCAGGTGCTTGCCTTATACGATAAGGAAAATTATCCGGTGTGATTACCCCCCAATTAATTGATAAAGGGTCGATAACTTTGGCATCATTGCTCCAACTGGAAAAAACGGTATAACCACGAGTGCGGAAATAATTTGGATCACGCATCGCCCTTGGCGCAATATCTTTACGTGTCATGCTAGTCGGTACCGTCCAAGGCGGATTGATCACGACATTATTTAACTGGCTGCTCATGATGGGCGTTTTGCGACTGGGGCGTCCAACAACGACTTTAGAACTTAATACTTCTTTCCCATCTGAATAATAGAAAAGTGAGTAATTAGGAATATTAACCAAAATGCCGGTAGGAATATCTCCGGGAATAATCCGTAGTCTTTGTATATTTAATGCCATAATGCGGGCGCGCATTTGGGGTGTTGTATTTAACCATATTTTCGTGGATTGACCGATGACACCATCGGCTGACAACCCATGCAGGGTTTGAAAACGTTTTACTGCAGCAGTTAACTCTTTAGCGTAAATTTTATTATCAGATTTGATCGCGGAGGGTTCCAATGTTCCTGAGCGAACCAATATTTTTCTTAATGCAATAACACTTTCACTGCTTTGCCCAGGTCTTAACGTACCTTTCAACGAAAATTCAGTCCACGGCTGCTTGTCAGCCAATTGAGCCAACATTTCCTTGCGCATATTTTCATACATAGGATGATGGGGTGATAAGGCTGTAATATAAGTGAGAGTATCATGATTATTAATATGCTGCTGCCATTTATCAATTAAGTGGGCAGGAGGTAAATCAACTTTATAAGGCGTTTTGCTATATAACCATGAATCCCCTTTTTTCTTAACTCCGTTGATAAAATGGAGATAACCTAACATCGCATCAGATAAAATAATATCTCGTCCCATATCACTTAATTCAGGGGAATCAAGTTGTACTAGCCATTTTTCAAATTGGGGCTGAAAACCCGCCAATGATATTTCAAATAATTGACTTTCAAATTGTTGAATCGCTTTTTTATCTGTCCATAACAGTTTCATTTCATTGGCAGTATATAACGTTACCAAACGATCAAGAAATACCGGTTTTACCTGTTGTGGCAACCCATTTTGTAACTGCTTTCGATTTTCACCAATAGATTTTATCGGCGAGATAGGAATAGTCTGATCAGATGAAGCAAGCGAACCTTCTTTTTTTTGCTCCCCGGCCAATTGTTGCACATCACTTGATGCCTGGTCATTTTGTTGCGTTGCAAAGGTTCCCTCTGATACCGCCAGTGCGCTACAGATAAAAGAGACTTTCAGTAATCTTACCGAGTTCTTCGCCATAACAGTTCACCTCACCTTTTATGTATGCAGCTATCCAATGACTTATTCTAATGATCTGTCGTCCTATTTTATCAGAAAAGAATAGTAGTAATTATATACATAATTACCCCTTAAGATAGGGAGCCTATCTCATCGCACCCCGTCACACCAACCAAAAGAAAATGTTCACTATTAAAAATAGGTTCATACTAATCCTAAAAAAGAAAAAGGCACCTGCAAGTGCCTTTCGTTGGAAAATATTATCTTGAAATTTCAGACTAATACTCAGACTTAATGACCACTTCTTCGCCAAACCGACCCGCTTTAGGCAAAGGCTGATAGGAAGAATTTGATGCTCTTAAGATACGAATGCCACGGATATTCAGTTCACGCGCAGCAGCAATATCCGTATCTGCATCACCATAGTAGATCTTCAGTTTATGATTTTTCATCCAGCTCACTTTATCATTTTTATTGGGTTCGTCCCCGGCAAAAATAACCTTATGCATTTTATCCGCAGGAATATGTAAACCTTCTTGTATGTACTGGGTAACAGTTTCTGTTTTGGTTTTCGTGCGCCCGGTAATAAAATAGATATCATCACCCCGTTTCAAATGCATTTGAACTAATTCAATACCGATTTTTTTCGGCATACTGAATTTGTCCCATTCATTATTCATTTTTTCCCAGAATTCAGGTCGTTTTAAGTAGCTTTCATCATTGGGGGAATATTCCAATTTTCCCCGATAAAACCCCGGACTGGAAAACAGGACGGTATCATCAATATCAAATCCAACAGCCATTGGCGGTTGTCCTGCCAAACTCTTTGCAATCTGCTTCACTGACACCCAATGAATGGCCTGACGTTGAGCTAAATCTGCTACGGTTACCCCTGAATCAACCTGCTCAGGCATAAACATTTTGGCCTGCGCCACACCGTTTAGGCCAAAAGCGAGCGCAATCGCACTGAATACTAGCGTTACTTTACGCATTATTATTCCTTTATCACATTAATCATAACGGAACGGGATAATAAACATTATGACCACATTAAAATGAGACTTACTGCACAATTACTAAAGGTTATCATTCGAGAAGAAAGGATATTTATCTTTTCATCGCTAAATACAGTGAAAATATCTAATCATCTAATATTATTAATTAATATAATGAATTAACTCTAATTCTTTTCGCTTTAAATAATAAATGTAGCTGGATAATTTTCAATAATTCATCAAAAATGGATCGGCTATTCCAAATCGGAAGAAATACACAATAAAGTGATCGGAACTTTCATTGAGCATGAATACTACGTTTAATAAGTATTAAACCATTTAATACGAGACCAGAACAATAACCAATAATAACCTTCAAACATTATTACAACAATCCCCTGCTCTGAAATATGCGCTGATAAATTTCATGCACAATTTGCTCTTTTTTCTTATTGTAATCCATTACCTGATTGACATTATCTTTAGCCGTGATCTTCGCCGCCATATATCGTTCACAATCTTCAGGGTGTTTTCTAAGCCAGTCACGAAACCAAATATGCCGAATATGTTCGGGACAGTCAGGGCCAAAAATATGGAGATTGGTGCGGGGATTAGCCAGACGAAAGCATCGGTGCTGATAAAAGCTCGGTTCGCGAACCGTTAAATCATAACCAAGCCGTTCCAATGCCGGAACATATTTTTCTTCTTGAGTGGGATCTTCCACAATCAGATCAATATCAATAATTGGTTTGGCAGCAAGCCCTGGAACGGCCGTTGACCCAACATGCTCAATGTTCAGGGCAATATTGCCAAGCGCTTCTTTGATAGAGAAAGAAAGCTGTTGCCATGTGGCTACCCATTCAGGATTGTATTCCACGACGTCAATCACTTCTTCAGCCGGCTTACCATGCACCCAAGGATTTTCATCAGGATCCGACTCAGGGAAAAAGATAACGTCTTGAGTATTTATCATTAACTCACTCCTTAGTTTTCTATCTTTATTTCATACCGTCAATAAGGCCGTATTAAATAACTACCCGGAAGAATTTATCTCAATTGAGGAAGCCATATTTTTAAATATGGCTTCCTGTAAAGATATAAAGACATCACCCAACGAGGGGGCTATTCTTGCAATATCGCTTGTGTCTGTGTTTGTGGCTGTTCGGCAGCCGGAATATCTTGCCCGAAGCCTCGCAACCCAACAACATGGACATGTTCTTGATTATTGAAAATCTTCCGCACCAGTTTATAGGTTGTCCCTTTTTCCGGACTGATATTTTCCGGGGCCGCTATAATTAACTGCATCTGTAAGCGCTCACAGAGTTCAAACAGCGTTGCAATGGATTTTGCATCCAATCGGGCAGCTTCATCAAGGAACAGCAGTCGGCAAGGTGAAATATCTTTGCCCCGCAGGCGACGGGATTCCTCTTCCCAGCTCTGTACGACCATCACCAAGATGGACATCCCCGTACCGATAGCTTCCCCCGTAGAAAGCGCGCCACTTTCCGCTTTCAGCCAACCATCCGAACCCCGATTGACTTCAACATCCAATTCGAGGTAATTACGGTAATCCAGCAATTCCTCACCAATGGTTTGAGGCAGGCGCTGCCCCATATCAATCTGTGGGTTCAAACGCTGGTAAAGTTTCGCCATCGCTTCTGAGAAGGTCAAACGCTGGCTATTGAACAGGTCCTGATGTTGCTCCTGTTGTTCAGACAGAACCTCCAACAAGAGAGAATGGCTCTCACGCACGTTGACATTCAGGCGCACGCCGCCAACCTGCCCAAAGGAGACCGCCTGCAACCCTTGGTTCAGCATACGGATGCGATTCTGTTCACGCTGGATGGTCTTACGAATGATATTGGCCACACTTTTGGAGCTGATCGCCAATTTCTGTTCACGCGCGGTCAACTCTTCGGTCAGACGTGCCAGCTCAATTTCCATCTGTTCAATGGCATCAACCGGATCATCGGTTCGAATGATATCCTGACGAATGCGCTCACGCAGATGTTGATAAACCGCAACAAAAAATTGAATTTTACGTTCAGGGCGTTTCGGGTCCTCAGACAGGCGTAACGCATCACGCAAATGTTCATTATCAGCGACCGCCAGACGCAACGCCCCCAGCGCTTTATCCGACATTGAACGTAAATCATCCCCATCCATATAGGCCAATTCACGGCGATGCAAACGGCGCTCAACCCCATTATCTTTCACCATGCGCATCACCGCACACCAACCCGCCTTCGCAGAAACTACCTGTTCACGCTTCTGGTAATAATCACGCTCAGATTTGCGCAGTTTCTTCTGGAGGTTGTCCATTTCCGCTTCACAGAATGCGATTTGTTTCTCAAGCTGGTTGATGCGGGAACGGTTGGTACTCACGGCAGCATGAAGCTGATCACGGCGTTCACGAGCCCGGCTTTCTGCGTTGGCATCTGCCTGAGCACCAATATCTTTCATCTCCTGCTCAAGTTCTTTCAGCATATCCTGCTTGGTGTCATAAGAACTTTTCAGAGAGGCCAACACTTGGTTGAACTGGGCAAATTGTGACTGCTGCTGACGCAATTGTTCACGCGCACGACGGCGATCAGATTCGGCATGTTCAAGGCGCTGACGCAGTTTGTCATTCAGGTCAGCATTTTCGTTGAGCATTCCGGCCGAATCACTGTAACTGAAATGGGCACGGCGCTGTACGATTTCTGTCAGGGCAAAGGCTTGCTGCTTGGCTTTATTCTGGCTGTGTTTTGCTGTTTCATAATCTTTCTGCAATTGCTCATGCTGCTGTGGGTCGCTTTGCAAAACAGCAACCAACGGCTCAAGTTTCGTCAGTGTATTGCCATACTGTTGCAGGTATCGCGCGGCGTCCTGTGCTTCATTCATTTCTTCACGAACGGTTTCCACCCGGTCAATCAGCGTTTCATCCAGCAAGATCGCGATTTGTGGGATCAAACGATTCAATGCTGACAAACTTTCTTTTACCTGAACCAGTTTTTGCTGGTGCTGCTGGGTCTGAGTCTCAAATTGGGAAAGTTCACGCTCCAGCTCAATCCGACGCGGGTTCAGGCTGCGGATCTCCGCTTCCGGATCATCATCAAACGCAACAGCAAGGTGTTGGCCCACAAAACGGCTGAATGCTTGATGTGCACGCTGAATTTTCTGAACATCAAATGAGAGTGTCGCATAACGCTCGGCCAGCGTATCACGCTCAAGGCTGAGGGCTTCCAGACGATTTTCCCTTGCCGCCCGTCCAAACAACGGAACGTCAGGATAACGCGAGTAACGCCACTGACGTTCCGATGATTTCACCAGAACCGCCTTATCCTGCTCTTCGGAATGGAATACGCTGTCATCAAAAGACTGCGGATCACCTTCGATCAAATAGAGATCTTCCGGACAATCTTCCAATCCTTCCAGATGTGGGCGAACCAGTGAGAGGTCAGGCACCACGATCCCATGACGTGCCGGGCCATACAGCGCAGAGAAATAAGGTGCATCATCAAGGGTAATGTCGTCATAAATTTCTGATAGCAAAACACCACCGAAACGTTCCGCCAATGCAAGCAATCGCCCATCTTCTGCCCCGCTTGGCTGGTTCAGCCGCTCGATCTGCTTTTCCAGTTCGCGTTTCTGGGCGGCTACGTCGTCACGTTCAACCGTGATTTCACGCTCTTGCTCCAGCAACTGCTGCATGTATTCCGTCACATCATGACTACTTTCGAACGTTTCATTGCTTTGTTCACAAAGCTGGTTCAGTGCTTCTTGTGCGGCCAACCACACGGGTGCACGCGCAGTCAATCCCTGAATTTTCTGCTTGAGCTGTTCAAACTCCTGGCGCATTTGTATACGGCGTTCGCCGCTTTCATTGGCACTCAGGCTCAATGCTTCCAACCGGGCTTCTAATTCACTCTGTAACGTTTCTAAATCTTCCGCTTGATATTGTTGGTTATGACGCTTACAGAATTCTTCCAGCAAACGTGCTGCACTCTGCTGGCTGCTCAGACGTTGTTCCCATTCTGCCAATTGGATACGCAGCGGTTGAACGCGCTCAGCCAGATGGCGTTGGGATGGCCATTCACGCAATAATTCACGCGCTGTTTGCCATGCTTCACTGCGGCTCACTTCACCGACGATGTTTTTTACCAGTTGATAAGCCTGCTCGAACTGATGATGGGCCGCATCTGCGACACTCAGCTTCTGTTCCAGTGCCAGCAAGGTTTCTGTCGCTTGCTGTGCTTTGGCCTGATAGGTTTCCTGCCACTCGTCAGCATTTTCTATTGAGAGATCCGGAAGCTGGCAAAATTCACGGGCGCGCTCTAAGGCTTGCAGCGCCTGCTGATATTGAATCGCACGGGTTTGCTGGACATCCAAAGCCTGCTGGTAATCAGCAAGCTGACTTTTTAACTCATCAACTTCCTGTTCAGCCGCTTCAGAAACCGCTTCATATTCTGCCTGTTGCTCTTTCGCCTCTTCTACGACTTCACTTTGCTCTTCCAGCCGATAAGTCAACTCTTCAATATCTGATTGATAGCGATCGATTTTTTCCTGCTGACGCATCGCACTCTGAACCAGATTCAGATGATCGCTGGCCGCCTGATAATCCATTTCTAAGTCAGAAGAGGCACCACTTTGTTCTGCCAGTTCCCGTGCCATGTCAACATGGCGATATTGCTCTGCGACCAATTGGCGCCGACTGCCAAATAATTCACTGCGCAAAGCCAACGCTTCATCCAGATGGACACGGCGTTCATTGGCATGGCGCATATAATCCGCAGAAACATACGCCGTCGCTTCTGTGATGAGGTGCTTGAAAAGATCGCGGTCGGATTGGGTGACGCGGATGGCTTCCAAGGTGATGCGGTTTTCACGCAGCGCCGCTTCCATATCCTGAAACGCTTTTCTGACTCCGCTGTTTTCCGGCAATAAGTAATCACGCAATGAGCGGGTAATCGCGCTGGAGATCCCGCCATACAGCGAGGCTTCTATCAGGCGGTAAAACTTGCTGCGATCGCTCGATGAACGCAGACGCCGTGGGATGACACCCAAATCAAACATCAGGGAGTGGTAATCCGTAATCGAGTGAAACTGTTTGAACTGAACGCCTTCCATCTCATCAAGGCGCTCTTTCAGCTCATTTAAGGGCAGAACCCTTGCCTGACGTTCGTTGACATTCTCCGTCAATAACTGTGTCGGCAGAATAGAGGCCGGCACCCCCTGAATCATAAAGGGTTTGATATCCACTTTACGATCACGCCCGGCAACCTGCTGTAGGCGAACCCCGGCAATGATCCTTTGATGGCGGGAGTTCACAACATCCAGCGTAGAATAACAGACCCCGGCACGCAGTTTACCGTGCAGGCCCTTGTCACGTGAGCCGCTGGTTGCGCCTGCTTCAGTGGTATTGCGGAAGTGAAGTAACGTTAAATCCGGGATCAATGCGGTGACAAATGCCGCCATCGTGGTGGATTTACCCGCGCCATTACCACCGGATAACGTCGTCACAAGCTCGTCGAGATCAAACGTTCTGGCAAAAAAGCCATTCCAGTTAACTAACGTCAGTGAGCGAAATTTACCGCGTTCAATCATGACTGCTCATCCTCCGCACCTTCTGCTGAATGCCCTGGTGCTTCTTCATGTTCATTATCTTCCTGCGATGCTTCCCGCTCCACCGGCATGGCTTCACCGTCACGGATCATCCGTAATTGTGCCTCGCGTGGGTCGTCACCGCTGCGTACATCTGCACCAAAGCGGAATACGGCTTCGGTAATCATAAATTTATTGCTGTCATTTTGCAGGAAATACACCATGCCCAAACGGCGCAGGCGGTTCAGGGAGGTGCGCACTTTTTCCTGTAATTTCTGTTTGTCCAGATCAGACCCGGTCGAACGTTGGTTCACTAATTTCATCAGCCTATTTTCATCAGCCAGTGACAACAGTTCTTCATACATTTCTTGAGAAGTGAATATCCCCTGATTGGACAGGCGCTCCGGGCTAAGATAGAGATAGCACAAGATCTTACCGACCATCATGTCCAATTCAGACAAGACAGATCGCGGGATCAGCGTTGTTGAACGGGGACGCAGGTAGAAAAAACCTTCTGGTGCACGGATTAACTCAACGTTATAGCGCGCATAAAACATTTCCAGCTCTTCCTGAAAATCCATCAGAAAAGCATGATTATCAAGATCATCCATACTGATGTGGCGACCAGCACGAAGCTGGCTGTCTAACTCAGGGAAAAGGAGGTTGGATAATGCCTGAACCAGTTTAACTGGCATAAGTTGTTCAATATGTGTCGATGACATGTGCCTGCACCTTGGCTCCGTAATCATTAATCGCTAACCATTCCGCTGGCAACCCAGAGAAGTCCGCTTCTGCAACGCCCAATCTTACTGCTTGATCCACCAAGATACGCGCCACATCAAAATGGCGTTTACGTGGATATTGAGCAAGGTAGTCACGCAGGATGGCTCCTAAATCCAGAGGAAGTTTGGCCTGTTGGTAAACTGCCAGCGCCTGCTCAATCATTTCAGCCAATTGTTCGTTAATTTCACTGAACTCTTCGTATTCCATTTCTGGCGGTAATTCTCCCATGACCTCTTCGCTGCGCAGGGTCAGCTCTTCATCCCGCATATCCAGAAAACGATCGGCATTGGCGATGGTCAGTGTCCACGGGCTGTCAAGATAGTGTTGGATGGATTGGCGAAGACGCTGGGAAAAAATGCGGTTTTTATCCATATCGATGGCGGTTCGGATAAATTTGTGGACATGGCGGTCATAGCCTATCCATAAATCAATGGCCTGCTGTCCCCAACTGATAATGCGATCCAGTTTGCTTTGGAGATCAAAAATCAGTTTATCAACCAGATCAGAGCCACCGCTATCCATATTGGCATCCTGAATGCGCAATAGATTGGCCTGCAATTTGTCACCTGCGGCCTCCAGTGTATCCTGAAGTTCCCGCAGCGTGCCGGACGTTTCGGACAACAACTGCTCACAATTGGCAATGGCGACCTGCCAATCTTGATTGAGTAGTGCGGCAATATCGGTTTTTACGCTATTTTGCTGTTCATCCATCAAGCGCTGAGACATGTCAATGCTGTCAAAAATTTCAGCCACGGAATATTTAAGCGGGGCAAAGACATTACGATGCCAATGGAATTCATCTCCCCCTTCTTCCGCCGCCTCAGCCGCCCGATGCAATTCGTTGGCAACGATGGATAGCTGCATGGAGAGGCGCAACGTGGAAAATTCACGCTGGCGAATATAATAGTCGCTGATGCCAATCCCCAATGGCGTTAAACGATAGATCGCATTGCCATCAGCCAGCTCACTGGTAAAACGGTTCAGGAGCTTCTGACGAACCATATCGTTAATGGCATTATTCGCCCTGACGGATACCGCTTCAGAAGTCTGCTCAAAACCTTTGCACACTTCACGGAAAGCGTCCACCAGCTCTCCTTCACTCATTTCACCATCAAACCGCTCACCGTTTAATACCGCAATTGCCAGTAAAAAGGCCAACCGTTCTGGTGGCAACGAAATTGAAAAATCATTTTTTCTGGCCCAGGACACAAGTTCAGGAACAGTCTGGGAATATTCACTCATAATTCGCTCTTTAAGGTCGTCTTGCGTGCCATCACATGAATGTAGCGCCCCAGGCTGATATAGGGCTCCTGTCTGCAATAACGTTGTTCAAGTTCAAGCAACGCCGGAAAATCCGCGTTTTGTAATTGGCGACTTTGCAGGTAATCGTGAAAGACCCTTACGCCTGTTTTACCGATGATTTCCATCTTGAGTTCAGTCAGCCATTGATATACCTGTTCCGGTACTAATGGGTTCTGTGGCGATAAAGAACGTTTGCGGCGACGCTGAATATTGGGTGTTGCCAAATGGAAATTACCCAAGATGGCATTACGCATGACCAACCCATTAGCATTATAAAACATTAATGAGAGTGCACCACCGGGAGTTATGATATCTCCCAATGTTGCTATTGCCTCTTTTTGGTCGGTGATCCACTCCAATACCGCATGAAACAGGATCAGATCAACGGGCTGTTCAATATGTTGGTGAATTTCCTGTACTGAACTTTGGATAAATTGCATTTGGTGGAGAACACCCCGCTGTTGTGCGTTGTGTTTCGCCCGCTGGATCATCTCTTCGGATAAGTCACAAAGTATGACCTGATGACCTAATTCAGCCAATTGACAAGCCATATTCCCTTCACCGCCCCCGGCATCCAAAATGCGTAACGGGCGTTGAGGTAAATGGTTCAGCAATTCGTTAATATCCTGCCAGACGACGGCCTGCCTGATTTTACCTTTGGATGTGCCGTAAATATTACGCGAAAATTTGTCTGCAATATCATCGAAATTGCGATCCCGCATGAAAAACTGCCCCACTTATCATCTAAGTTTAATTTATCTATTGAGTCGTTATGCTATCTACTGCTATTTTTACTGCTGCTATTTTTACTGCTGCTATTTTTTGCTACTGTTATTTTGGCACAGTAATCATTTAATTAACTACTTTTAGACTTAAATTTGACCCTGTGCGGCTATAATTCAACCAAACAAAGGCCCCTCAATGCTATTCCTGCTAAAAAAATATATCGGCTCACTATTAATGCCTTTGCCGCTGATGATTATTGCCTCTTTCATCGCTCTGCTATTACTGTGGTTTACCCGTTGGCAAAAAACGGGAAAAACTATTTTATCACTGAGTTGGCTTACATTACTTTTATTTAGTTTACAGCCTATCGCGGACAAACTCTTACTTCCTGTTGAAGGGAAATATGTTCAACGCTATGAGCCTGACGTCACACTTGACACTAGCGCTGACACGACCTCTATTATCGCGCCCGTAAAATATATTGTCGTCCTCGGCGGCGGCTTTACTTATAACCCGCAATGGGCACCCAGTGCCAACCTGACCAACAATAGCTTACCCAGAGTTACGGAAGGCATTCGGTTATATCACCTTAACCCTGGCGCTAAAATGATTTTCACCGGTGGCAAAGGCGTCAATTCAATTAGCAGTGCAGAAGTTGCCGCTATGGTAGCACAATCGATGGGGATCCCTGTAGAAGACACAATAACATTGAAAAAACCTTTGGATACAGAAGAAGAAGCGGCTGAAGTGGAAAAAGTGGTCGGGCGACAATCTTTTATTCTTGTGACTTCCGCTAATCATATGGAACGATCACTGACGTTTTTTGAACAACGTGGCCTGCACCCAATCGCAGGTCCGGCCAATCAACTGGCTGTCACAACGCCGCTGTATCCGTGGGAAAAATATATTCCCTCTTCCTATTATTTTTCACATACGGAACGGGCCTGGTATGAAACATTAGGGCGTATCTGGCAAGCCATTAAGCCTGTAACTGCAGATATGGACACTGAAAAATCAGAAAATTCCCAGCACAAAAACAGTTAAAGAGTGATCAATCGGCAGAGAACTATCACCTGATCAAAAACTATCACCTGATCAAAAACTATCACCTGACCAAAAACTATCAGCTAACAAAAAAAGAGAATGCGGGATGGCGGCATTCTCTTTTAAATCAGATCCTCTTGGTGCTCACAGCCATTCACACCAACGTCAACCCAGAAAGAAATGGAGAGATCAGAGTGCGATAAAAACTTTTCTTACGGCGTCTAAATCTTCCGGTGTATCAACACCTGCGCCGGGTGCCTGTTCCGCCTTTGCCACATGAATTTTTTCACCATACCAAAGCACGCGTAATTGTTCGAGCATCTCGATATTTTCTAATGGACTTGGCGTCCATTGCACATAACGCCGGATAAATCCTGCCCGATACGCATAAATGCCAATGTGACGCAGGAAATTGTCCCC
The DNA here is from genome assembly GCF_002127545.1 of Xenorhabdus beddingii. Classification (GTDB taxonomy): domain Bacteria; phylum Pseudomonadota; class Gammaproteobacteria; order Enterobacterales; family Enterobacteriaceae; genus Xenorhabdus; species Xenorhabdus beddingii. The sequence goes on along the minus strand of NZ_MUBK01000002.1, from coordinate 197,596 downwards.
GATCGTCTCTTTTGATTGCATAAAGCGGTCACGTTCCCACGGAATGGTAGCGCGGGAGAAATAGAGTGCGTAACCTTGAGCATCCATAACCACTTTGACAGCATTCGGGTTGAAGGCTTCTTCCGCATCTTTGATTTGCACGGCAAGTGTTGCCATTCCGGCATCACAGCCAGCCAGATTATCAGCTACTTGCTTAATGATGGATTCTGGAATGAGGGGTTCATCCCCCTGAACATTGACAATGATTTCATTATCAGCAAATTGGTATTTATCGATAACCTCAGCCAAACGTTCCGTGCCTGAATGGTGATTTTCGCTTGTCATACAAGCCTCACCCCCTGCGGCCACCACGGCATCAAAAACGTCTTGATTATCTGTCGCCACAATGACCCGATCAGCACCAGAACGGACAGCCCGTTCCATAACACGCACAATCATTGGCTTGCCATGAATATCGGCCAATGGTTTTCCGGGCAGGCGAGTTGAAGAAAAACGCGCGGGAATGATAACGGTAAACATAGGTTATCTGCTTTCCTCTGTAGGCAAAGCCCGTGCTTCATTTTCCAGCAGCACAGGAATACCATCACGGACAGGAAAAGCGAGGCGGTCAAATTTGCAAATCAGTTCAAGGTTTTCTTTATCGTAACTAAACTTGCCATGACATACCGGACAAGCAATGATTTCGAGTAAACGGTGATCCATATATCCCCCAAGTGACGGGCCTTAAATTTAATGCGATCCAGAATACCACAAGCCATGTCTCACCGTTAACTCTGTTATTTTGTTTAATATTGCATTAATGCCTGAATCTCATTCAGGACTTTTTGCCCTTTATCCTCCGGCAAAACAGCGTATACGGGTAAATACCACCAGTTAGGCTGCGCGAATTCAAAACACTTCACAGCGTCTTTTTCTGTCATCAACAAATTTTGTTCACTATCTGCTAAAGCCAGTAGCTGAGATTTGTCATAAGATTGATGATCAGCAAAAGCATGGGTTGCCTGTAAGTCCGCACCCAATTGTTGCAATGTCGAAAAAAAACGCGGTGGGTGGCCAATCCCTGCCATCGCGATTCCGTTGGGAATTTCAGTGACTTTTCGCATTTCACCTGTCAGCAAATTAACCACAGATTCCCCTCTCAACGTCATCGGCAATTCACCCGCTTGCGCCGTTCCACCATTAACAATAATAGTATTAACGGTATTCAAGCGACCGGCCAATTCCCGCATCGGTCCGGCAGGTAGCCAACAGCCATTACCAAAACGGCGGACACCATCAATCACCACAATTTCATAATCACGCTGCAAGGCATAATGTTGAAGGCCATCATCCGTAATCACGATATCAACAGCGGCATGGGTCAATAATGCCTTAATCGCATCAGCGCGTTTTGGTGCAACCGCCACAGGCGCACCCGTGCGACGATGAATTAACACCGGTTCATCACCCGCTTGTGCCGTTGTCACTCCATTTGTAACCCGTAGAGGATAATGTTCCGATTTTCCACCATAGCCACGGGAAACAACGCCCACTCGATAGCCTTTTTGCTGCAACTGCTCTACCAGCCAAATAACAACCGGGGTTTTGCCATTTCCCCCCGCCGTCAAGTTACCGACCACCACAACCGGCACAGGCGCTTGCCATGAGCGGCTCAGCCCCACTTTATAGCTTAAACGACGTAAACCGCTTATCAGCCCATAAAGGGCTGATAACGGTAATAATGCGATGTAAAGCCATGAACGGCCCGACCATATCTTTTCAATCATGGTTTTTGATCATTATTTTCGATCATTATTTTCGATCATCGTTTTTAATCATTGACCAAACTGCATCCGATGTAATTGTGCATACGCACCTCCGCGTTGCAACAGGGTAGAATGATGACCTCTTTCTATGATATTGCCATCTTCAATGACGATGATTTCATCCGCATTTTCGATGGTAGAAAGACGGTGAGCAATCACCAGTGAAGTTCTGTTTTTCTGCAATTCATCGAGTGCAGCTTGAATTGCCCGTTCAGATTCAGTATCCAACGCTGAAGTGGCTTCATCCAGAATCAGGATCGGCGAATCACGCAATAACGCACGGGCAATAGCAATACGCTGGCGTTGACCACCGGAAAGCAAGACACCATTTTCACCTATCATGGTATCAAGACCATGATCCATTTTTTTGATAAAGTCCATTGCATAGGCCATTTCCGCCGCTCTTTCGATTTCTTCCCGACTGAATTGCCCTTCGCTGGCATAGGCTATGTTATTGGCAACCGTATCGTTAAACAGGTGCACATTTTGCGATACCAGTGCAATTTGATTGCGCAATGAGGCCAACGTATATTCACGCAGGTCATGACCATCCAAGCTAATTTCTCCCTCACTCACGTCATAAAAGCGAGTGAGGAGATTGGCAATTGTCGATTTACCTGACCCTGAACGCCCAACCAATGCGATCATTTTTCCTGCCGGAATGGTCATTGAGATCTTTTTCAGGGCAGGATGATCTTTGGTGGGATAACAGAAAGTGACATCACGGAATTCAATATTGCCTTTTGCCTTTTTGACTTCCAACTTACCGTCATCTTTTTCCTGTTCCATATCCAAGATAGTAAATAAGGTCTGACACGCAGCCATACCGCGTTGGAATTGAGCATTGACGTTAGTCAGGGACTTCAATGGACGCATCAGGGCAATCATGGAGGAAAACACAACGGTAATCTTCCCTGCTGTCAACGCCCCCATAATTTCAGGGAAACTGGCCGCATACAAGATAAATGCCAGTGCAAACGAAGCAATAAGCTGAATAATCGGGTCTGAAATCGAATCAGCAGAAACCATTTTCATGCCTTGTTGACGCATATGGTTGCTGACTTTATTGAAACGTTTGGTTTCAACTTGTTGACCGCCAAAAATTAAAACTTCCTTATGCCCTTTCAACATCTGTTCGGCGCTGGTTGTCACCATTCCCATGCTGCTCTGCATATTTTTACTGATATTACGAAAACGCACGGAAACAAGGCGAATCACACCCGCAACGATTGGCGCGATCACAATCAAAATGAGGGAAAGTTCCCAACTGTAATAGAACATCAGGATAAACAGGCCAATGATTGATGCCCCTTCCCTGACGACAGTCACCAACGCGCCAGAGGAAGAAGACGCAACCTGTTCTGAGTCATATGTGATACGAGAAAGCAAGGTTCCCGTGGATTGCTGGTCAAAAAAGGAAACGGGCATCCCCATCATATGGTTGAACAGGCGCCGACGCATCTGCATAACCACTTTACCGGATACCCAGGAGATGCAATAACTTGATACAAAACCAGATAGCCCACGCAACAGCATCAACCCAATAACAACTAGCGGCATCCATTTCAATACACTAAAGTCTGCCTTGCCAAATCCCTCATCCAGCAAAGGTTTCAACAAGGAGAGCATTAATGTATCACCGGCAGCATTAATAATTAGTGCAACCGCCGCAACTAACAGCCCGACCTTAAAAGGTGTAATGATCGGCCACAATCGGCGAAAGGTCTGCCAGGTAGAAAGGTCTTTATCATTCATTATTGAGTTACCAAACCAAAAGAAATAGCGGGTCATTCTACTCATGATCACCGCGAATACCAAACCACTGATGATACCACCGTGACACTATTTGTTGTCTATAACCTTCTAATTTAATGTGATCACGATAAAAATAACCCGTTATTTGACCGGAAACAGCCGTGCTATGCCACTCAACCCCAGTACTTTTATAACGTTGTTTCACTTTTGCGGAAGGCAATCTCCACGGGCTATAGCGTGCTACCGAAACCAAAGCATATTGAGGCATCACCTTACGTATAAACATCCCGCTAGAAGAGGTATTACTCCCATGATGGGGAACTTGCAGTATAGTGGCATTCAGATGCTTCTTCTCAAGCTCGGACAAACGATATTCCCCCTGCTTTTCTAAGTCTCCCGTTAATAATAGACTGTGACTGCCATCATCAATGCGGATCACACAAGATTGATTATTGCCAACAATCGCCGTTTTTTCCGGCGGCCAGAGAACGTTAAAAGTCAATCCCTGCCATGTCCATTGTTCACCACGGACACAAGGCAAGTGAGTACGACCCAACAAAGGGCTTCTCATTGGGACATCAGGATATTTTTCATTAAGATATTCTGCTCCTCCCATATGATCCAAATGGTCATGACTCAGGATGATTTGTTCTGGCGTTAATCGGTGCCAGCGCAAATAAGGCACAATCACCTTTTCTGCCATACTGCCCGTTTCCCAGCGATTACCGGTATCAAAGATGATCGCCTTTCCTCCCCTATCAATCACGACTGCCAGTCCATGACCGATATCCAGCATTGAAAAACGCCACTGATGCTCATCAGAACGTTTTGAATAACAAGCAATAATGCCAATAGAGACGCCCAACAGCCATTTATACGATTTCCACCACCCTAAACGCCAAATCACCACCAAAAACCAGCCCGCAAGTGTCATAACGACAGGATAATGCCCTGTTTCAATCCATGAATGCGTTAAAGCAGGTAGAGGCATTAAAGCAAGTGAAATACTGTAATCAACCAGTTGCCATAAAAACGGTTGGATAACCGGGAGAAAGAGACAAACGATCCCCAACATCACCAATGGCACAGATAAAAAAGAGACTATCGGAACAGCCCATAAATTAGCCGCCAATGATGCAATATTAACGCCCTGAAATAACAAAAGCTGCAACGGCAACAACATTAACATCATTCCCAACTGCATATGTAATCCACGCAGCCAGACCCATTTCCAGCCATGGCGCATTTTTTCTGGCAAAGGAATCCAGTGATACCAAAATAACAGCGCCATTACCGCAGTGAATGAAAGCCAGAAGCTGTCAGAGAGTATCGCCAAGGGATCAAAAAATAAGATCAGTGCCGCACTCCACAAAGCCCATTGCCATGAAAAACAAAACCGGCTTTTACAGCGTAAATAAACCCACAGGGTTAGCCCCAATATGGCGCGAATAGCAGGAATTCCCCAACCTGACAACCACCCGTAAAACATTGCCATTAACCAGCCCATCATTAATGGGAAACGAAATCCAATCCATTTTGCCGGAAAAAAGCATTGTGCCATCCTTGCAAAACTCCAGCCAAATAAACTGGCCATGGCAATATGTAACCCTGAAATTGCCATCAGATGTGCAATACCTGTTTGCTGTAATAGCTCTCGGGTCGATTTATCCAACCACGTTCGTTCACCAAACGAAAGCGCTAACGCGATACCAGCTTGTTTTAGCGGCTGAATTTCTGGTAACAATTTATTAATCACGTTTTGTCGCAGGCTACAGTTCTTATTAAGTGGTTTTGCCGCAATAATTTGACCATTCAACGGCTGACGGATAGACAGTGAATATCGTTGGTTATCATAACTACCCTGATTTAATTGGGCATGAACAGGCCGAAGTTTCATCGTCACCTGCCATTTCTGACCCGCACACAGCAATACCTGAGAGTTCCATGATACTGATGCGTATAGAGCTGGAAATATATATTTCCCATTACTTTCAATCAGTCTAATACGATAACGAACCTGTTTATTTTTATCCTGTTTAGCGGTTTCCCCGGTTTGACTTTCCAACGATACGCTATCAATAATAACTATTGCGCTGCGGGAAGTTTCGCTGAAATAAGTTATTTGCGTCAATATGTTATGAGCGTGCCAACATCCGAATATAAACACCCATAATCCTAATGCTATTAGTCGTATTGTTTTATAAGGAAGAAACCATAGGAAAAATGCCAGAAAAATCAGGTAGTGGATAATTTTTTGTTGCGGAAGTTCGGCAAGGAATAATAAGGGAAAAATTCCCAATACGATGGCTAATGCCGCCAAATTCAGACTGATAATCGGCGTCGGTTTTCGCCAAATAGCGAATAAATAAGTAAAGATAAATGAAATAGCCCTCTGCATCCTTTTATGCTCCTGCATCAAAACTCCATTCACACAGAGAAAACTATTTGATTTTCTATCCTGTTACCAGCCAGATGATGTTTATTTGGGAAAGGTTTCGCAAATTTATTTCAGAACAATAAACAGTTACACAGAAATGTGAAGGTTATCGCAAGTGGAAGAATAAATGTAATCAACCGAACTATCCGTGCTATTTTCAGCATAGTTTGAATAATGAATGGCTTACTACTCATAGATTGTGGATTTAAAAAACGCAAGCATAATATAAAATCGATAACACGTTGTTATAACTAAATTAAAAACATATTAAAAAAACACCAAAAATCACTTGAAAGTTAATGACTATTTGGATACATTTTGTTGTGGTTATTTTAACCAAAAGTCTTTAAATTACATTTCTACTATATATGAACCAATCTAGGAAATTAGACTATGAAAAATACAATTAAAGTTGTCGTTAAAGTTAAAGATAAAGAGAGCACTTGTGCTAGTTATAATAAATAGAATATAGGTACTAAATCCTCCCTAGATTAACTACGGGGAGGATTTATAAAGGAGATAAGAAATGATGAAGTTAGCATGCAGTTTTAATCCTGCATTTGAAAATAACGCATTGAAAATTCACAAAAATGTTAACCTCATGGAACTAGGTTTTTTGGCCTACAAAAAAATTTTTAAAGAAAAATCCAATTCTGTGCATTTCAATGATAATCTATCACTTTCTCTGCATGTTTCGAGATCACCTATTACCGAATGTATTTCACATCAAGATGCATTTATTCAAGAGAAATTAGTTCCTATAAAAGAAGATGTAAGGATCAAAAGCATAGGCTTTCATCTCTGTGGGGATCGATGTGAAAATATAGGTAAACTTGGGTTTTCATCACATTATAAAATGTCAAAAGAAAAAGAAAAAAATGCGATTAGATTCATAAAAAAAGCACAGGAGAATACAGGAAAAGAGATATGGATAGAAAACGCAAATTTCTATTCATCCTCACCGAAAGAAATTTACACTAATTGGAAAAGCTTCAACCGGATATTAGCTTTATCCGAAGCAAAAGCTATCATTGATTTATCCCACTTAATTATTGACTGCAAAAATAATGAAATATCTCCTGAATTATTAATAGGTTTCATTACTTGGGAAAAAGTGATTGAACTTCACCTCTCTGGGATTCATATTGGAAACGATGGAACATTACATGATGGCCATGGTAGTGCAGTACCTACAATGGTATGGGACATATTAAAACAAATTCTCGATTTAAATTTACTCAATAAGGATATTTATATTAACATTGAGCATAGTAATACAGAATGGAAACACAAACAATATATCTATGATAGAGATTTTTTGCTCTTAGAAGAAATAATTCATAACCTTAAAACAAATGAGACTAAAAATCTTAGTCCATTAAAGTATGCCAAAAATTACCTAAAAAAAATCATTAAAAGTGATATTGAAAATTTTTATGAAATTGTAGATCAACTTCACTTCAATGAATCTGAATTATTCAATGCTTGGTTCCATCATATTGAAAAAAAAGGATATCGCATTTCACTTTCTGAAGATGAAATGGATACGATCATTGCCAGTAAATCACAATATTTTATTCACTCATTTTCTGCATTCATTGAGGAGATACAATATGAAAATAGGAGTTAATTGGTCTGGTCAACGAGAATTACCTGTTTTGATAGAAATTTTAGAAAAAAATCACGTCGATTTCATTGAAATAATGATTGACAATTTTCTTAATACAAATCCGGATTCAATATTGAAAATTTTGAACGGAAGACGCTGTGCATTTCACATCATGAATTCACAATTTTTACATCGTTCTGAAATACATCTGTATGAAATAGCAAAATTAGTAAGAAAATTAGCAAAGGTTCTGAATCCTATTTATGTTTCTGATCATATTGGTCTATTCTTTATAGAAAATCAAGCAACATCACAAATGCTAGAAGTAAACTATGAGCGACATTTTAACTGGGTGAGTAATAAAATAACCTTGTGGCAATCAATGTTAGATACTTCATTATTTTTAGAAAATTACCCATCTGTGATCCTCCAAGAAAATTATCAATCATCATTCTATCATCGTTTAATAAATGAAACTAACTGCCAATTGCTCTTTGACATTTCAAACGCTGTAGTTGCTGAAAAAAATGGAAATGAATTAAAAGAAAACTGGTTTCCTCTATTATCTAATACACGGCACTATCACATTGCAGGTTTCGAGCCTTGCACCATAGGAAACTTTTTCAGAGACACACACAACACCTGTATTGATTTAGAATCTGAAAAATTTCTTGAACAAATTATACAATCTAATAATATTGAAACAATTTCTGTAGAGCGTGATGACAATTTCAATATATCAGATTGGTCTCAGGACATAAAATCAGTCAGTAGGTATTTTCATGCGTGAGATATTTTATAAATCTGTTATTCATCCTGCTAACAGTCATTCCATGAGTTCATTGGAAATACAATTCCGAGATTTAATCATTGATGCCTCTAGGTATCTGATAAAAAGCGTGTCTCCAGATATTATCCATCACTTTAACATTGATGATAATAATACTTATTATAAATTTGTTTCGTGGTGTTATAAACACCATGAACATACAGATTGGCGTATAGGTTTATCCCTGATTAAATATTTTAATAAAACTAATGTACCTGTAGGAATAAAAATAAAAGAAGAGTTATTATTTCTTTCTTGCTCACAATGGACATACATGAATAAATCAAAAAAAATAACGATCTTAATTTTATATGGCGAAATAAATAATAAATTATTCGGTGCAAAAAAATCAACGCAAGCAGACCAATTCCGTGAAGTCTTTTATATAGAAATAGATAAAAATAATTATCCTATTGGCAATCATGACTTCCTTTTATGGGAGCTTCAAGAAGATGATGACATTCCTAAATGTCCGGAGAATAAAAATGAACGGTGACTTTATTCCAAGAGCACTTATCATCTCATCAACCCGCTTTATTGCATTATCATTACCTCTCTGCGATATGATTATGTTGGGACATCAAGGAAATGAATACGTAAAAAATTTTTCTGTTGCAGCACAATTGAATCAGGTCTTTGTTATTTTATCAATTATGCTCAGTATTGGAATTAATATCGTGATGGGTAAATCTAAATATCAAGAACGAGAAAAATATATTCAGGGAATTTTAAGATATTCAATCTATCTTGCTATCTGTCTTTTCATTATCAGCCTAATCACCGCGCCCATTGTTCATCATAATATCGAGATCCTTAAAACATATCTTATTCTAAGCATTAGCATTTTTCCACTCTGTATTTCAATCTGTTTTTCTAATATATTAGAAACCATTAAATTAGAAAAAAAAGTACTCCTAATTACTCTATATAGTGCGGTCGCGAATCTTCTCTTGAATTATATTTTTATTAAATTAATTAATGATAGCACAATAGCCGTTGCAACATCAACTTGTCTTATCAGGTTATTCATACTACTACCTATGATCCATTTATTTTTAAAACAAAAGATAAAATTATCACCTAAAAAAGTAGAGGGGTTAAATCAGGAAATTTTAATATTAGGAAGAAGTAGTGCTGTGACCAGTCTCTGTTTCACTGGAGGTTTATCTCTTCTGGTTATCTATATTTCAAACAATATGAAAACAGAATATTCGTCATTTTTCGGTTTAACTCTCAATTTCATGAATACAATCTCTGTCATTTTTGTTGGAATGGCAATATCGTTGACCATCTCATTGACAAAAAATCATCATAACGTTAAAGCTGTTACCATTAGCTATCTTAAACAAGCTATGCTATATATTTTGACCTTCTCATTTTTATTTTATTTTATCTCCCCACTACTGCCTTACCTTTATTTGGGTCATGCAGATCAATTATTGACTCAGTATTTTATTTTATCGATGGGTGTCATTGCATTTGATGGAATAGCCCAAGCCTTTATTTCGACTCTGCGGGTATATGGTATGTCACAGATCCCACCATTATTCAGATTGTCATTAATATTTATTGGCATTCCATTGTCATTTATTTTCTCCATTGATGAAAACCCAATTGCCAATATTATTAAATTTATGATGTTAGGTAATCTACTGGCAAGTTTATTTTGTGTCCTTTATTTTGTTAAAAATTTCCCCCATATGAAAAAAGAAACCACGATTGAACAATAGTTGAATACCATTAGCCGAAATTAATTCAATATCACAAAGTCAGTTCAATCGCTAATTAGGAAAGAAAAAACGGCACCCTGAGGTGCCGTTAGTTTAATTAAGTAATAACTGATATCTGCTAGCTCTCGCCATAGATATTCACGCGGTCACGTAACTCTTTACCGGGTTTGAAGTGAGGAACGTATTTACCGTCCAACTCCACTTTGTCACCCGTTTTAGGGTTACGACCCACACGCGGAGCCCGGTAGTGAAGAGAAAAGCTGCCGAATCCGCGAACTTCAATACGTTCACCTGCGGCTAATGTTTCTGCCATATGATCAAGCATTTCTTTCACTGCATCTTCAACGGCCTTAGCCGGCATGTGAGATTGTTGCTCTGCAAGTCTTTCAATTAATTCAGACTTGGTCATAGTACCTCCCTAAACTACCGTATTCGGGTAATATTATCGTTTCCGAAATATTACCCGCCGTTATTGACTTAGATTATTCGCCTTTAGCTGCTTTGAAAGCTTCAGCCATTGCGTTGTTAGCGAAGTTAGTATCTTCTTGCTTGTTCACAGAAGCGATAGCATCTTTTTCATCAGCTTCGTCTTTTGCACGAACAGACAGGTTGATTACGCGGTTTTTGCGATCAACGCCAACATATTTAGCTTCAACTTCATCGCCAACGTTCAGAACTTGAGTTGCATCTTCAACGCGATCACGAGTGGCTTCTGATGCACGCAGGTAACCTTCAACGCCGTCAGCTAATTCAACTGTAGCACCTTTTGCATCAACAGCAGTGACTTTACCAGTAACAATTACACCTTTCTTGTTTACAGACAGGTAATTGTTGAATGGATCTTCTGCCAATTGTTTGATGCCCAGGGAGATGCGCTCACGCTCTGCATCAACTTGCAGAACTACAGCAGCAATTTCGTCGCCTTTTTTGTATTCACGAACTGCTTCTTCACCTGCAACGTTCCAGGAGATGTCAGACAGGTGAACCAGACCGTCGATGCCGCCGTCCAGACCGATGAAGATACCGAAGTCAGTGATAGACTTGATTTTGCCTTCAACACGGTCGTTTTTGTTGTGAGTCTCAGCAAATTGCTGCCAAGGGTTAGATTTACACTGTTTCAGACCCAGGGAGATACGACGACGTTCTTCATCGATATCCAGAACCATAACTTCCACAACATCACCCACGTTAACAACTTTGGATGGGTGGATGTTTTTGTTGGTCCAATCCATTTCTGAAACGTGTACCAGACCTTCAACGCCTTCTTCGATTTCAACGAAGCAGCCGTAGTCAGTCAGGTTAGTTACGCGACCAGTCAGTTTAGTACTTTCTGGATAACGTTTAGCAATTGCTACCCATGGATCTTCACCCAATTGTTTCAGACCCAGAGATACGCGAGTACGCTCACGGTCGAATTTCAGTACTTTAACTGTAATTTCATCGCCCACATTGACGATTTCGCTTGGGTGTTTAACACGTTTCCAAGCCATATCAGTAATGTGCAGCAGGCCATCAACGCCGCCCAGATCAACGAATGCACCGTAGTCAGTCAGGTTCTTAACGATACCTTTAACTTCCATGCCTTCTTGCAGGTTTTCCAGCAACTGATCACGTTCAGCACTGTTTTCTGATTCGATAACAGCACGACGGGAAACAACTACGTTGTTGCGTTTCTGATCCAGCTTGATGACTTTGAACTCAAGCTCTTTGCCTTCAAGGTGAGCAGTGTCACGAACTGGGCGAACGTCAACCAGTGAACCTGGCAGGAACGCACGGATACCGTTCAGTTCTACAGTGAATCCGCCTTTTACTTTGCCATTGATAACACCAGTGACAGTTTCAGCTTCTTCGTATGCTTTTTCCAGCATCAGCCATGCTTCGTGACGTTTTGCTTTTTCACGGGACAGGATAGTTTCACCGAAACCATCTTCTACCGCATCCAGAGCTACGTCGATTTCATCGCCAACTTGGATTTCCAGCTCGCCTTGAGCATTTTTGAATTGTTCTACAGGAATTGCAGATTCAGATTTCAGACCTGCATCAACCAATACAACGTCTTTATCGATAGCAACGACAACACCACGTACGATTGCACCTGGACGAGTTTCGATAGACTGTAGGGATTCTTCAAAGAGTTGAGCAAAAGATTCTGTCATGTTAATGATCTTCAAGGTTTTTAATTAACGTCCATTTAGCATCCGGCCGAATGGGGTTGTTTTACATACCTCGCAACTTTATCCCTGTTACAAGGTGTTTTGGTGTGCCAGCATATTTCACTACCCACACACCAGAATTCTATATACATCTTCTTGATACGCGACTGCAATAGCCTATTTGCGAAAATTAATACTTATGCTGGTATTTCCAGCATATTCTTCGCATAAGTCAGTGCCTTATTAATCACTTCTTCGATAGACATGCTGGTCGAATCTAAGATCAATGCATCTTGTGCAGGCACTAATGGCGCAGCCGCCCGATTGCGGTCACGGAAATCCCGTTCCTGTATTTCGGACAAAAGACGTTCAAACTTAACACTAAAACCTTTCTCCTGCAACTGTAACATGCGTCTACGGGCACGTTCTTCCGCGCTGGCATCGAGAAATATTTTCACTGGCGCATCAGGAAACACAACGGTTCCCATGTCACGGCCATCTGCAATCAGCCCAGGAGAGAGGCGGAAAGCCCGCTGACGGCGCAGGAGTGCTTCACGGACACGCGGGAATGTCGCTGCCTGTGAAGCGGTATTCCCGACAGTTTCGGTACGAATTTCATTGCTGACATCTTCACCTTCCAGAATGACCCGAAGTTTGCCATTTGCAGGCACAAAACGAACATCCAGATTTGCTGCCAGAGGAACCAGGGCGTCTTCCGACTGGATATCCACTTGATGGTGGATGGCAGCCAGTGCCAGCACACGATAAATGGCACCTGAATCAAGCAATTGCCAATTTAACGCTTCAGCCAATGCCTGGCAGAGCGTTCCCTTGCCAGCACCACTTGGCCCATCAACGGTTATTACAGGGGCTATCGCCGCCATCATCTTCCTCCTTTTCGCATAACATTCGCACAACAGACAGTTCATCTACCGAATGTGGTAATTGCTCAATTAACAAGCAATAAAAGTCTGTCTTATTATACGCACTCAGCCGATGAGCGAAACAGTATTCCTATCTATATTCCATCTATTTTGCCGATTGACTGAGCTTTCCAAGCTGATTGAAGTAATCGGGGAATGTTTTTGCCGTACAGCCCGGGTCAAGAATAGTGATCGGGGTATCCGAGAGTGCCACCAGCGAGAAACACATGGCAATCCGATGATCATTATAGGTTTCAATTTCAGCATGATTAAGTTTTTCTGGCGGTATAACCCGGATATAATCATGCCCTTCTTCGACTTCTGCCCCTATTTTGCGTAATTCCGTCGCCATTGCATTGAGCCGGTCGGTTTCCTTTACCCGCCAGTTATAGATATTGCGGATAACCGTTTCCCCCTGTGCAAACAGGGCCGTTGTTGCAATGGTCATGGCAGCGTCAGGGATCGCATTCATGTCCATATCAATGCCAGTCAAAGTACCGCGTTCACACTCAACAAAATCGTCACCCCAGCGAATCATTGCGCCCATCTTCGCCAATACATTGGCAAATTGGGTATCCCCTTGCAGACTATTTCTGCCAATGCCCGTGACACGAACTGTACCGCCTTTAATCGCGGCCGCCGCCAGAAAATAAGACGCCGATGAAGCATCGCCTTCGACTAAATACTGTCCCGGCGACAAATATTGCTGCTGGCCTTGAATGTAAAAAGTCTGATATTGGTGGTTGTTTACTGTCACACCGAAACTTTTCATCAGTGCCAGCGTGATATCAATATAGGGCTTAGAAACCAAATCCCCCTGGATATGGATTTCGGTATCGTTGTCTGCCAACGGTGCAGACATCAGCAAGGCGGTCAGAAATTGACTCGAAACACTGCCGTCTACGGTAATTTTCCCGCCGGAGAATCCGCCCTTGATAAGCAATGGCGGATAATTTTCCTGTTCAAGATAGACAATTTCCGCCCCACCTTGACGCAGTGCATCCACCAGATGACCAATTGGGCGCTCTTTCATTCGCGGCTCCCCGGTCAATACGATACTGTTATTTTCGCTGTTATCTTCCAAGCCATTATGACCGCCCAAACAAAGTGCCGCGGCCAATGGCCGCATTGCTGTACCTGCATTGCCTAAAAACAGTTCAAGCCCACTTTTGCCAGTAATGCGTCCTCCAATGCCATCGACTTCACAAATGGTGCGATCGGCGGACAGGCGATAGGAAATATCTAACGCAGTCAGAGCATTAAGCATGTGACGAATATCGTCACTATCCAATAAATTAGTGAGCCGGGTCGTTCCCTTGGCAAAGGCAGCGAGCAACAAAGCACGATTGGAAACACTCTTTGAGCCGGGTAGGTTAATTGTTCCATTGATACGGGAAATAGGTTGTAACGTCAGGGATTGCATAAAGAGAGGTGTCTCCGATCTTAACACGCTAATTTTTAATTTGGTTCGTAGGATAAATTGGGAATATGGGTATCGGGAGGGTTGATTCTCCCGATAACAAGAAACATTACGCGTTATGACCTTCAAAATCGGCCATAAACTCAACCAATGCGTTGACACCTTCATAAGTCATCGCATTATAAATGGAAGCACGGGCACCACCTGCCACTTTGTGTCCTTTCAACGCATGCAGCCCGTGGGCATAGGCTTCTTCCAAAAACTTACCATCCAGTGCCGGATTCGCTAACTGGAATGGGACGTTCATGATAGAGCGGTTTTGAGGCGCGACGCGGTTGATATACAAGTTGCTATTATCAATGGCATGATAGAGATGTTCTGCCTTGGCATGATTTCGTTTTCTGATTTCTTGTAATCCACCCTGCTCTTTCAACCACTTGAATACCATGCCAGACAGATACCATGCAAATGTGGGTGGTGTGTTGTACATAGAGTCGTATTGAACTTGTACGGTATAATCCAGAATGGATGGGGTATGTTTATGCGCTTTACCCAATAGGTCTTCGCGAATGATGACCACGGTGATCCCCGCCGGCCCGATATTTTTTTGCGCGCCGGCATAAATGACGCCATAACGGCTGACATCAATCGGCGCAGAAAGAATGGTCGAAGAGTAATCGGCAATCACAATTTTATCATCACCAAAATCAGGCTCTTCAAAAATGGCAACGCCCTCAATGGTTTCATTGGGGCAATAATGGATATAGGCGGCATCACTGCTCAAAGCCCATTCACTCATCGGCTTCACACGGGTTATACCGTCGGTTTCCAGCCTGATATCAATGACGTTTGGTGTGCAATATTTTTCTGCTTCTTTCGCTGCACATTCAGACCAATAGCCACTAACAATATAATCTGCGGTTGTTTTGTCACCCAGTAAATTCAGTGGCAGTGCTGAGAATTGTGCACGCGCCCCACCATGGCAAAAAAGCACTTTGTAATTCTCAGGTATCGCCAATAAATCCCGAAGATCTTTTTCTGCTTCAACGGTAACCGCGATGAATTCTTTGCTGCGGTGGCTGATTTCCATCACTGATGTTCCCAAACCACGCCAACTACAAAGTTCTTGTTCTGCACGGCGTAATACTTCCGCTGGTAACATGGCCGGACCCGCGCTGAAATTATATACCTGACTCATTAACCTCAACCTCACCCTATCAATGGATACAATAAAATCGGAAGTATTGGTTTTATCACTCCAGCCTTGTCGCTGCAATGGTTATCAGAAGATTATTGCGAACTATTCTGACGATGATTTTGTATCACTGACTGTTCAGCTATAATTTATCTCGCCAACTTTACTGGCAAACATAATTATCCTATTTAAAATTCATTCAAGAAAATATGAATATCACCCGAACTCATTTAATGTTCAATCACACCAATAAAACCACATAAATAAACTTCGATAGAATAATATCAAGATGTAAAAATAAATGTCCTATCTGGATAACAGAATATAAAAAGGCGCATTCAATGCGCCTTTTTATCATTGTTTATCAGGAATTAATACTTACTGTACATTTCCTGAATTTTTTCGATATCGGTGGTCTGAGTCAGAGCCAATTGCAGAAGCACACGCGCTTTCTGTGGGTTCAAACGCTCTGATGCCACAAATCCATATTTGCTGTCATTCACTTCAGCATTCTGGGTCGTGTAACCGAAAGGAATGCGGCTGGAGCGAACAACAACAACGCCATCTTTCGCCGCTTGGGTCAGCGTGTCCAAAATAGACTTATAGATGTTACCGTTACCTACACCTGCGCTGATAATGCCCTGATAGCCGTTTTCAACAAACGCTTTGGTTGGCAGATCAGAGGCATTGGAGTAGTTATAAACGATGCCGACTTTTGGCAGTTTATCCAGGTTACTCACATCAAAAGCCGCTTTGTTCGGTTTTACTGATGCGGCAGAATAGTAATTCACTTTGCCGTTATGAACAAAACCCTGAGCACCGGCATTGACCGCCTGAAACGCCTGAACTTCTGTTGTGCTCAATTTACCGATATCACGGCCATGGATCACAGAATCATTCATTGCCAGCAGCACGCCACGGTTTGCCGAATTTTTATCCGCAGCAACCACCACCGCGTTGTACAGGTTCAATGGGCCATCAGCACCCAGAGCCGTAGATGGACGCATCGCGCCAACCATCACGATAGGTTTTTGGCATTGCGTCGTCAAATCGAGGAAATAAGCCGTTTCTTCCATAGTATCAGTACCATGGGTGATAACGAAACCATCGGTTTTATCACAATCTGCATTAATTTTTTTCGCCAGAGTCAACCAAACCTGATCGTTCATATCCTGCGAACCAATACTGACAACTTGCTCGCCTTTCAGGTCAGCAATGTTTTTGATTGCCGGAACAGCATTCAGTAATGAGTCAATGCCTACTTTACCCGCAGTATAACTAGATTGGGTTGCAGATTCCCCACCCCCTGCAATTGTGCCACCGGTTGCCAACACAGTAATATTGGGTAAAGCAAAAGCAGAGCCACTGATGACAGCCAAAAAACTGGCTATTGCTGTTATTTTAGTCTTTTTCATTATTCAATCTCTTGTAAAAAAAGCTATTTTATTATGTAAACCAAGAATAAAAAACTCTAATTAACAATAATTTTTGGGAATTGATAGAGCGGATAAAAAAAACACCGTATGATATGTGGCTTTGAACATAAGATTGAAGTGAATCACGATGACGCAAACCTATATCCCAGGCAAAGATGCCGCGTTGGAAGACTCTATTAATCGTTTCCAGCATAAGCTGGAATCCCTCGGTTTTAATATTGAAGAAGCCTCATGGCTGAATCCTGTCCCAAATGTCTGGTCTGTGCATATCCGTGATCGTGACTGCCCTCTGTGTTTTACCAATGGTAAGGGCGCCAGCAAAAAAGCGGCATTGGCTTCTGCATTGGGCGAATATTTCGAGCGTCTATCGACAAACTATTTCTTTGCGGATTTTTACCTCGGCGAGGCTATTGCCAAAGGCGAGTTTGTCCATTACCCAAATGAAAAATGGTTCCCGGTACCGGAAGATGATTCTTTGCCAGCAGGTATTTTAGATGAGCGCCTGCATCGTTTTTATAATCCAGATAATGCGCTCTGTGCCAGCCAATTAATTGATTTGCAATCGGGTAATGAGGAGCGTGGGATCTGCGCCCTGCCGTTCACTCGTCAGTCAGATAACCAAGCTATTTATATCCCGATGAATATTATCGGGAATTTGTACGTTTCAAACGGCATGTCCGCCGGCAATACCATGAATGAAGCCCGTGTTCAGGGGCTGTCTGAAGTGTTCGAGCGTTATGTAAAAAACCGTATTATCGCAGAATGCATCAGCTTGCCTGAAATTCCGCAAAATGTCATGAACCGCTATCCCGGCGTGGTTGAAGCGGTCAGCAAGCTGCAGGAAGAAGGCTTCCCGCTCTATTGTTACGATGCCTCACTGGGCGGCCAATTCCCTGTCATTTGCGTCGTCCTGTTCAATCCGAATAATGGGACTTGTTTCGCATCCTTTGGTGCCCATCCTGATTTTGGCGTTGCACTGGAGCGTACCGTTACAGAACTGCTGCAAGGGCGCAGCCTGAAAGATCTGGATGTCTTTACTCCCCCCAGTTTCGATGATGAAGAAGTTTCTGAACATACTAATCTGGAAACGCATTTTATTGATTCAAGCGGTGCAATCAGTTGGGATCTTTTCAAACAGGATGCCGATTATGAATTTGCTGACTGGAGTTTCAGTGGCACGACAGAGGAAGAGTTCGCTACCCTGATGGGGATCTTCAATACCCTGGATGCTGATGTCTACATTGCTGATTATGAGCACCTTGGCGTTTATGCCTGCCGTATTCTGGTTCCCGGCATGTCTGATATCTATCCGGTTGAAGATTTACACATTGCCAATAATACAATGGGAACCCATCTGCGGGATGCGATTCTGGCGTTACCGAAAAGTCAATGGCAACCCGAAGAGTATCTGGCTTTCCTCGAACAATTAGATGATGAAGGGCTGGATGATTTCACCCGCGTTCGTGAGTTATTGGGGATTGCGGCAGGTAAAGATAACGGTTGGAGCAACCTGCGTATCGGTGAATTGAAATCTATGCTGGCACTGGCTGGTAACGATCTGGAACAAGCACTGATTTGGGTTGAATGGACACAAGATTTCAATGCCTCTGTCTTTACCGCTGAGAGAGCCAATTACTATCGTTGCCTGCAAACACTGCTGCTATTGACCCAAGAAGACGATCGCGAGCCAGAACAGTATTATCAGGCATTCGTTAAAATGTATGGTCAAGAGACTGTCGATGCCGCTTCTGCTGCCATTGCCGGAGAAAACGGTTTCTACGGTTTATGGCCTGTTGATGCAGAATTAAAAGCCTTCCCCGCACATCAAGCATTGTTGAATGCTTATGAAAAACTGCAAAAAGCTAAACGCGAGTTTTGGGCAAAATAAATAGACTGTTACATTAAAGTTTATTGATTATAAAAAGTAAAATACAGGTTAAATATAATTTATTTTGAAACAACAAATAAATGACAATTTAACCTGTTATTTTACTTTCATGCCTGAAACCGCCATAACCTTCCATATAAAATATTTTTATAAATTTTAAAAAATATTTTCCATTTATAAATCATTGTCTTAAATTAAATTAATCACATTTGGACGGCCATATTTGACCAAACTGTCGGGCTAACATGATCTATATCAAATTCTGGTCAATGCCCATTTGTTACTATCGAGGCGTGCTATAATTAACTAAGGATAAAGAGAGTGTTAGGATGAACACTGACAACCCTTTTAATTTATTTCCACCTGCTGTAATGGCACAAATCGCGGATGATAGTGGTGTATATAAAGTCAATAAACATCCCGCAGTGACTTATTTATCGGCAATCATGGCAGGTATGTTTATCTCCATTGCTTTTGTTTTTTATATTACGGCAACAACGGGAACCTCTTCCATTCCTTATGGATTGGCAAAATTAACCGGCGGGATCTGCTTTTCCCTTGGATTGATGCTGGTGGTTATCTGTGGTGTTGACCTCTTCACCTCCACGGTGTTAACGATCGTTTCAAAAGCAACCGGGCGCATTACTTGGTCGCAGATGTTTAAAAACTGGATTCATGTTTATATCGGTAACCTGATTGGCGCGTTATTTTTTGTCACCTTAATTTGGTTCTCAGGTCAATATACCGTTGCCAATGGTGCCTGGGGGCTGAATGTATTACAGACCGCAGATCATAAAATGCACCATACTTTTATTGAAGCCGTATGTTTGGGTATCTTAGCCAATTTGATGGTATGCCTTGCGGTTTGGATGAGTTATGCCGGGCGCAGCTTGATCGATAAATTATTCGCGTTGATCTTCCCAATTGGCATGTTTGTCGCCAGTAGCTTTGAGCACAGCATCGCCAACATGTTTCTAATTCCATTCGGGATCATCATCAAAAACTTTGCACCGAATGAATTCTGGGTAAAAGCGGGAGCCAGCCCCGAACAGTTTCCTCAGCTCACCATTGCAAACTTTATTACCGATAATCTGATCCCTGTCACGATAGGTAACATTATCGGTGGTGCGATATTAGTGGGGTTGGCTTATTGGTTTCTTTATTTACGTGGCAGCCAAAAGTATTAACTGTGCTTCCACGCCAGATTTATTAAAAGTTCCACTACTAGAAGGTAGAAGTATCATGTCCGAGTTAAATGAAAAATTTTCTGTAGCATGGCAAGGCTTTAACGAGGGTAGCTGGCAAAATGAAGTCAATGTTCGTGACTTCATCCAGAAAAACTATACTCCGTATGAAGGTGATGAAGCATTCCTTGCGGGCGCCACAAAAGCGACAGATATTTTGTGGGAAAAAGTCATGGAAGGGATCAAAATCGAAAACCGGACTCATGCACCGGTAGATTTTGATACTGATGTTGCGTCTACCATTACCTCTCATGATGCTGGTTATATTGAAAAAAATCTGGAACAAATCGTTGGTCTGCAAACTGAAGCCCCGCTGAAACGTGCCATTATCCCATTTGGTGGCATTAAAATGGTTGAAGGTTCTTGCAAAGCCTACAACCGCGATCTGGACCCAAAACTGAAACAGATTTTCACTGAATATCGCAAAACCCATAATCAGGGAGTATTCGATGTTTATACTCCGGATATCCTGAAATGCCGTAAATCTGGCGTGTTAACGGGTCTGCCAGATGCCTACGGCCGTGGACGCATCATCGGTGATTACCGTCGCGTTGCGCTGTACGGTATTGACTTCCTGCGTGATGACAAATATGCCCAATTCACTTCCCTGCAGGAAAAATTGGAAAACGGCGAAGATTTGGAACCCACTATCCGTCTGCGCGAGGAAATCGCTGAACAGCACCGCGCCTTGGGTCAAATCAAAGAGATGGCCGCTAAATATGGCTATGATATTTCCAAACCGGCCAGCAATGCCAAGGAAGCGGTACAATGGACTTACTTCGCTTATCTGGCCGCCGTTAAATCTCAAAACGGGGCTGCAATGTCTTTCGGCCGGGTTTCCAGTTTCCTGGATATCTACATCGAACGCGATATTCAGGCAGGCCAACTGACCGAACAACAAGCCCAAGAATTGATCGATCATCTGGTCATGAAACTGCGCATGGTGCGTTTCCTGCGTACCCCGGAATATGATGAACTGTTCTCTGGTGACCCAATCTGGGCAACCGAATCACTGGCAGGCATGGGTTTAGACGGTCGTACTCTGGTGACCAAAAACAGTTTCCGTTTCCTGAATACGCTGTACACCATGGGACCATCCCCAGAACCTAACATGACCATTCTGTGGTCTGAAAAGCTGCCAATCAGCTTCAAAAAATTCGCCGCAAAAGTGTCTATTGATACGTCATCCCTGCAATATGAAAATGATGATTTAATGCGCCCTGACTTCAACAGCGATGATTATGCTATCGCCTGCTGCGTCAGCCCAATGATCGTCGGTAAACAAATGCAGTTCTTCGGTGCCCGTGCCAACCTCGCAAAAACCATGTTGTATGCCATTAATGGCGGCGTGGATGAAAAAATGAAAATGCAGGTTGGCCCGAAAGAAGAGCCAATGAGAGATGCCGTGCTCGATTATGACAAGGTCATGGATCGTATGGATCACTTCATGGATTGGCTGGCAAAACAGTATGTCACTGCCCTGAACATCATCCACTATATGCATGACCGATACAGCTATGAAGCCGCATTAATGGCACTGCATGATCGTGATGTGCTCCGTACCATGGCATGTGGTATAGCGGGTCTGTCGGTGGCGGCTGATTCACTGTCTGCGATTAAATATGCGAAAGTTTCTCCCATCCGTGATGAAGAGGGTTTGGCGGTTGATTTCAACATTGAAGGTGAATACCCACAGTTCGGTAACAACGATCCCCGTGTTGATGATATCGCTTGTGATCTGGTTGAACGCTTCATGAAGAAAATCCAGAAACTGCAAACTTATCGCAATGCCGTTCCTACACAGTCTGTACTGACCATTACCTCAAACGTGGTTTATGGTAAAAAAACCGGTAATACGCCTGATGGGCGTCGCGCGGGGGCACCATTCGGGCCTGGCGCTAACCCAATGCACGGACGCGACCAAAAAGGCGCGGTGGCTTCACTGACTTCGGTGGCTAAACTGCCATTTGCCTATGCCAAAGATGGTATTTCATATACCTTCTCGATCGTGCCTAACGCACTGGGTAAAGATGACGCAGTCCGCAGGGCAAATCTGGCGGGCTTAATGGATGGTTATTTCCATCACGAAGCGGATATCGAAGGTGGTCAACATCTGAATGTCAACGTCATGAATCGTGAAATGCTGTTGGATGCAATGGAAAACCCTGAGAAATACCCTCAGCTAACCATTCGCGTATCCGGTTATGCTGTGCGTTTCAACTCGCTGACTAAAGAACAGCAGCGGGATGTTATCACCCGTACATTTACTCAAACAATGTAAAAATTCAGAATCTCGTTACCGCAACATGTCATTATTTCTTGATGAAATAAAATGACATACACTAAAGGCCCCACTATATTTGGGGCCTTTATTCGCTTGTCTGTTTTGGAGAAATCCTTTCATGTCCGTACTTGGCCATATCCACTCTTTTGAATCTTGCGGCACCGTTGATGGCCCGGGTATCCGTTTTATCGTGTTTTTCCAAGGTTGCCTGATGCGTTGCCTCTATTGCCATAACCGCGATACCTGGGATACTCATGGCGGAAAAACCGTGACGGTTGAAGAATTAATCAAGGAAGCAACAACCTATCGTCATTTTATGAATGCTTCTGGTGGTGGCGTCACCGCTTCTGGTGGTGAAGCGATCCTTCAGGCTGAATTTGTCCGCGACTGGTTCAGGGCTTGCCATGCAGAAGGCATTCACACCTGCTTAGATACCAATGGTTTTGTTCGTCGCTATGATCCGGTGATTGACGAGCTTCTGGATGCGACTGACCTGGTTATGCTGGATTTAAAACAGCTTGATGATAGCATTCACCAAAAATTGGTCGGCGTATCCAATCATCGGACTCTCGAATTTGCCCATTATCTGGCAAAACGCAATCAAAAAACCTGGCTCCGTTATGTTGTCGTTCCCGGTTGGTCGGATGACGATCAATCCGTTCATTTACTGGGTGAATTTACCAAGGATATGAAAAATATTGAGAAAATTGAATTATTACCTTATCACGAACTGGGTAAACATAAATGGATTGCCATGGGAGAAGAATATAAACTAGAAAGCGTCAAACCCCCATCAACAGAAACCATGGATAGGGTAAAAAACATTTTAAGCCGCTATGGGCATCATGTGATCTATTAGCTTCATTCTCTTCTTTTTTCTCTAACGGCTTCATTCATCAAGCCGTTTATCATTTTTGATAGAAACTGGCTTTTGATCACTTCGAGTCAGTTTCCTTCCATAAATATTTGGCAAGAAGGAAATGAAGTTAAAGGCGGTTATAAAGGTACCGTTAATGCCATTATTTTTACTCATCCTGACCTTATCGCATTGAGTGAAGTGCGTAACTATAATAATGTTGGTTTTACTAAAAGATTGGTCAAAGATCTTCATAAAAAAGGCTTGATCTATGATTCTTATCAATCAAAAAACGATGTCGGTATCCTTTCGCGTTACCCTATAATCAAACATGGTGATTTTGACCGACTTACTAAAGCATTAATTAAAATTAACTAAAATAAATGGCACTTATATCGCTTTTTATTCCTGCCATTTAGATTATAAACATGCGGCTAATTATGGCCGGAGATTTTAATGAACCATCTTTTATGGATTGGACAGAGAAAACCAAAGATCTTTTCGACCATAATGGTGCCGTAGTTTTCTGGACGAGTAGTAAGCTATTGGCTAGTGCCGATTACTTTGATACCTATCGAGTAAAGTATCCCGATCCGGTGGCTTATCCGGGCTTTACCTGGCCGGCAAATAACTTGAACGCCGATATCAACAAACTCGCAGGATAAATTTAAACAACCACAGGGAGTGTGGCCGACTGACCACAAAGGCATATTGACCACTTTTTATTTAACCCATGAATAACTGAATCCTTACTCCTTGCGGCGCAGGAGTAAGGGATTTTCAGGCGTTTCAGTACTCACTATTATAAAAAGACATTTAATTATAATTAATCGAGATTTATAGAAAAAATTCAAGCGAAAATGAAAACCCTACCATTGGATATGAGAAACGTAGCCATAACCCTAAACAGATACCTTATTTTAGGTATAAAATTTTAATCTGATAAATTCAAATTTTAATATCAAAAACAAAATCATTTACTTTATATCAAGATAAGTTGGTTGGTTTAACCAAAATGGGATCATCATAAGTAACAACAATATTCTTCAAGATACGCCGTAATACCAACAAAAACCCCATTAATCCATTGATAAGAATTACAATTAATACTTGTTGATTAATAATTTTTATATGATAATTCTGCCGTTTTCTCTAACAACTTTCTCTAACAATTAGTACCAACGGGATGAAAATAGAGAAAAATCAATTCAGAAATTACCACTCAATAAGATAAATCGGAAAAACATGGATATTCAAGATACTAATCTCGATTCAGGAGAAAAAAACGTTTCTCTGGCGAAAGAAAAAAGCACATTCATTCCTGGTGGGCGTTCAGTTGGAGCCGGAGCAGCAACCGAATGGATCGGCAGCGCATGGGGAATGTTTAAAGCCAATCCAATGAGATGGATACTGATCACGTTAATTTACATCGCTATTATAGCGATAACGGTGTTCATTCCTTTTCTCGGGATCTTTAGCATGTTATTTGGTCCAGTATTCGTTGCTGGCTTTATCGCTGCGGGTGAGAAACAAAGGACAACCGGTAATTTTGACATCGAGTTAATCTTTTACGGATTTAAAAATAAGCTCGGTTCACTCGTTGCGGTTGGAGCACTTTTCTTTGGTATATATCTGCTTGGCGTGATTGCGGCTATGATTGTTGGCGGTGCAGGTTTGTTCCAATTGATTTTATCAGGCCAAAGCTCAGACCCAGCACTATTGTTAGGGAGCCTGTCCACTTTATTCTTGTCCATCCTTATCCTATATTTTTTCATGACAGTTGGCCTGGCATTTAGCTGGTTTGCTCCGGCTCTGATTATCATCAATGATCTAAAATTTGGTGAAGCCGTATCAATGAGTTTGAGTGCTGTCAAGAAAAACCTCTTCGGTGGTTTTCTCTTCTTCTTATTAATGGGCATTATGATGTCTATTTCTGCAATTCCATTGGGCTTAGGTCTGTTTGTGATGATCCCTCTGTATATGGCAACCTATTATACGACTTATCGTAGCATTTTTTATACAACTGAATCCCAAGAGAGCAAATCTGACTTAATCAGTTAAGTATTCTCCAATCGATATTGATGCAAAAAACGCTTTGAACGTATTTATTCATAAAAAAAACGCCAAATAATGGCGTTTTTTTATTAAGAACAGAGGATATTAACCGATGTATTCCAACCCATTCATATAAGGGCGCAATACTGCCGGAATTTCAATGCGGCCATCGGCTTGCTGATAGTTTTCCATCACCGCCACCAGAGTACGACCTACCGCAAGACCAGAACCATTCAGTGTATGCACCAATTGGGTTTTCTTGTCATCTTTACTGCGGAAGCGGGCTTGCATACGGCGAGCCTGAAAATCCCATGTATTAGAGCAAGATGAGATTTCACGGTATGTATTCTGCGCCGGCAGCCAAACTTCCAGATCGTAAGTTTTCCTTGCGCCCGCACCCATGTCACCGGTACACAGCAACATCTTGCGATAAGGCAGGTTCAGTAACTGCAATACTTTTTCGGCATGTCCGGTCAATTCTTCCAGGGCATCCATGGATTTTTCAGGATGAACAATCTGCACCAGCTCAACTTTGTCAAATTGGTGCATACGAATTAAACCACGAGTATCACGACCATAAGAGCCTGCTTCAGAACGGAAGCAAGGGGTATGTGCCGTCATTTTCAGTGGTAACTCGCTTTCATCCAGAATTTCACCACGAACCAAGTTCGTAACAGGGACTTCCGCTGTTGGGATCAAGGCATAGTGGCTGCCAGATTCTTCTTCCAGCGGTCTGGTGTGAAACAGATCTTCACCAAACTTTGGCAATTGACCCGTACCGTACAGCGAATCATGGTTAACCAAGTAAGGAACATAAGTTTCCAGATAACCATGTTGTTCAGTATGCAGATCCAGCATGAACTGTGCGATAGCGCGATGCAGACGGGCGAGCTGACCTTTCATGACGACGAAGCGTGAACCCGTCAATTTTACCGCAGCGGCAAAATCAAGACCGCCAGTCAGTTCACCCAGTGAGACATGATCTTTGACCTCAAAATCATACTGGCGTGGTTCACCCCAACGGCTAATTTCCAGATTATCACTGTCATCTTTTCCATCAGGAGAAGCATCATCAGGGATATTCGGCATGCTTAATGCAAGAGTGCGGATTTCAGCCTGCAACGCTTCCAGTTCAGCTTTTGCTGAATCCAACTTTTCTCCCAACTGATTCACTTCCTGGCGCAGCGGTTCAATATCTTCACCACGGGCTTTCGCTGCACCAATAGATTTCGATCGGGAATTACGTTCTGCCTGCAGGGTTTCAGTTTCAACTTGTAAAACTTTGCGGCGCTCTTCTAATTTGCGCAGCATCTCCACATCAAGGGTATAACCCCTGCGAGCCAGTTTTTCGGCGACTGCGTCTAGCTCATTACGCAGTATATTTGGATCGAGCATGCTAGTCCTGTGCTTGTTGTTATTAATAAGTGTTTATTAATAAGAAGTTATTAATAAAAGTGGCGAAATCTATTGGATATAAACCTTACCGTATCAAAGAGATTAACGATAGCGTTTTATCAGGCTATTTTTATCCTGTTCTATTAACCAGTTTAATTTCTCTCCAATCTTACCTTCCAGCCCTCTGGTCGTCGGGTAATAATAACGTGTTTGTTGCATTTCCGACGGGAAATAGACCTCACCGGCAGCATAAGCATTCGCTTCATCATGGGCATAGCGGTAGGTTTCACCCAATCCCATCTCTTTCATCAGCTTAGTCGGCGCATTACGTAAATGAGCCGGTACATCATAATCAGGCTTGTCCTGCGCATCCGCCAGCGCTGCCTTGAATGCGGTATAAACCGCATTGCTTTTCGGTGCGCACGCGAGATAAACAATCGCCTGTGCAATCGCCCGTTCCCCTTCTGCCGCGCCCACTCGCGTAAAACAATCCCATGCAGCAATAGCGACCTGCATTCCGCGTGGATCAGCATTCCCCACATCTTCAGACGCAATGGCCAGTAACCGGCGGGCAACATAAAGCGGATCACCCCCTGCGGTAATAATCCGGGCGTACCAATAAAGCGCTGCATCCGGTGCTGAACCACGAACGGATTTATGCAAGGCGGAAATGAGATCGTAATAGCGATCACCTTGATTATCAAACCGTGCACTTCGCTCTCCGCTCACCTCTTTCAGCAATTCCGGTGTCAGAATTTTCTGCCCCTGCGCATTGGCTTCGGCCATGTCGGACATCATTTCCAGCAAGTTCAGTGAACGGCGGGCATCTCCTGCAACCAGCTCCGCTATCATCTGACGGGTATTGTCCTGTAGCAGAATATTTTGCCCACCCATGCCACGATCTTTGTCGTTCATGGCCTGTATAAGTACTTGCTCAATTTCTGCTGTCGAGAGTGACTTCAATAAGTAGACACGCGCCCGTGACAATAAAGAGGAGTTTAATTCGAAGGAAGGATTTTCAGTCGTCGCACCAATAAAGGTAATCGTCCCGTCTTCAATATGCGGTAAAAACGCATCCTGCTGGCTTTTGTTAAATCGATGGACTTCATCCACAAATAAGATAGTTCTGCGCCCGGCATGACGATTTTGACGTGCTTTTTCGATGGATTCACGAATTTCTTTAATGCCGGAGGTCACTGCCGAGATGCGTTCAATATCCGCTTGGGCATAATAACCAATAATTTCAGCCAGCGTTGTTTTTCCCGTTCCCGGCGGCCCCCATAAAATCATAGAATGGAGATGACCCGCCCGGATCGCCCTTGGCAACGGTTTTCCCTCGGCCAATAAATGTTGCTGACCAATATAATGATCTAATGTGACTGGCCGCATTCTTGCGGCCAGTGGCTGAAATTCATTCTGTGAAAAATCGAGTGAAAGGTTGTTCACTTAAACCTCACTGGCGTTGATCATCCAGCGTGACACCCTCTGGTACGGTAAATTTGAATTTTGCCGCATCCACATTCGTGTTTTGCTGCTCTTTCAATTGATAAGCACTTTTTTGCCCATCCTGTTCAACCGCTGTAAATTTCTGGATCGTTCCTTCTGGCGTCACGCTAATGGAAAAATGTTTTAAGTTGCCATTGGCATGGGTTGGAGTCAGCTCAAAATGATTACCGCTTTGCACAACGTTGTACTGTTTCCAATCCGCAGGGTCATTACGCGCAATTAACATGAATGGCGTATTTCCCGTTGCATCTTTTAACCAGTTTGCCGTCACCTGCTCAACAAAGGGATTATAGAACCACAAGGTATTACCATCAGAAACCAGAACACTCTCATCAGGTGACGTCATATGCCAGTTAAATAAATTAGGCCGTTTAATCCAAAGTTCGCCCTCTCCTTTTTGGATCGTTGAACCATCATTACTCGTGACGGTTTGGGTAAAGCTGGCATGAAAACTATTGACCTTTCCCAAACGCCCTTGCAGATCCTGAGTGGCATCAGCCCATGCAGAACCTACGCTCACACCCACCATCAGACAACCAATTAATATCAGTTTTTTCATGTGCGAGATACCTTCAATTTGTATTATTATCAGCTTCGATGGCCGATACCGCATTGTATTTTATACCCGTCTTTTTTCAAGTTGCCGCGTTGGTGGCGACAACTTGAAATCCATTGGGCATATCATTGTGATCAATGTTCGTGCGGCGGAGGGGCCAAAACTTCACGATTACCATTATGACCGGGCGCACTGACAATCTGTTGTGCTTCCATCTGTTCAACAATCCGGGCTGCCCGGTTATATCCGATGCGGAATTGGCGTTGCACACCCGAAATAGAGACTCGACGTTTTTCAATCACAAATTCAACCGCCTGGTCAAATAAGGGATCGAGTTCCTCATCACTATCAAACCCTGAACCACCTTCACCGTCTTCCCCACCCTTGATAATACTATCAATGTATTGAGGTCGACCACGGGCTTTCCAGTCATTAACCACTTCGTGAACTTCCTGATCGCGGACGAATGCTCCATGAACACGCACAGGAATGGAAGAGTTAGGTGCCAGATAAAGCATATCCCCCATGCCAAGTAATGATTCCGCCCCCCCTTGATCCAGAATGGTACGGGAGTCAATTTTACTGGACACAGTAAACGCAATGCGCGTCGGAATGTTCGCCTTAATCAACCCAGTAATAATATCAACAGAAGGACGCTGGGTTGCCAGCACTAAGTGAATACCTGCTGCACGCGCTTTCTGAGCCAAACGCGCAATCAGTTCTTCGACTTTCTTGCCGACGGTCATCATCAAGTCGGCAAACTCATCGACCATAACAACGATATAAGGTTCTTTTTTCAGCATAGGATGCGTTGCATCCATGCTGTCGCCCGGCTTCCAGAACGGATCAGGGATTGGACGCCCCATATTCTCCGCTTGTTTGATTTTGTCGTTATAACCGGCAAGATTACGCACCCCCAAAGCCGACATCAGTTTATAACGCCGCTCCATCTCATTCACACACCAACGCAATGCATTGGCGGCATCTTTCATATCGGTGACAACTTCAGTCAATAAGTGCGGAATGCCTTCATAAACCGATAATTCAAGCATTTTAGGGTCAATCATGATAAAGCGAACATCTTCGGGTTTCGCTTTATACAGGATACTGAGGATCATCGCGTTGACCCCGACGGATTTACCCGACCCGGTTGTCCCGGCAACGAGCAGGTGAGGCATTTTGCCCAAATCAGCGACAACCGGCTGCCCTGCAATATCCTTCCCAAGAACGATCGTCAATGGTGATGGATCATCACGGAATTTCTCACAGTCCAACACTTCCCGCAGGTAAACGGTCTGGCGTCTCTTATTGGGTAATTCCAGCCCAACGTAAGGTTGCCCGGGGATCACTTCAACGATACGAACGGCTACCGCAGAAAGTGAACGGGCAAGGTCGCGCGATAGATTGGAAATACGGGAAGCCTTAACGCCCGGTGCCAGATCCAATTCAAATCGTGTGATGACAGGGCCAGGAGAAAACCCAACAACATCGGCTTTGACACGATAATCATTCAAGCGCGCTTCTATCAGGCGAGAAGTTTGCTCAAGGGCAAACATATCAATGGGTTCTTCTTCCGCTGGCGGTTTCGCCAAAAGATCCAGAGAAGGCATCGGCGTCGTCGGTTTTGGCAAGGGTTGATCATTGCGCATCAGAAATGGATGGAACAGGCTATCTTGCTGCGGTTGCTGCGGTTGCTGCGGTTGCTGCGGTTGCTGCGGTTGCTGCGGTTGCTGCGCAAAAGTATGCTCAGTTTTTAATTCATGAGAAGCAAGGACGGGAGCTGTTTTTTTCTCCTGAACCGGTTGAATTGAGGGTTCTGTTGGCATCTCTGTTGACATCAATGCAGATTCCTCAGGTTGGCTGATTTGGTAACGCTCACGTTGCTGCTGCTCAAATGCTATCCGCAACGCTTCTTTCTGCGCTTCCTGTTCCTCTACGCTATTTTCCGTTCTGTTTTCCGTAAACGTAGCGACCTTTGGCTGTTCGTATATCGGCGTAGCTTGTTGCGGATCTTTGGTTTGTTGCGGATCTTTGTTTTCCGCTTCAAAATCTGAACCATAACGTTCACGTTGTTGCTCAAGGAATTGCTGACGCAATGCATCCTGCTGCTGTTCATACATTTGCTGTTCATCAGCTTCCGCAATCAGTTCATTTTGCTTTTCTTTTTCTTCCTTTTGCAGATGTTCCGCCAGACGATGAGACGGTACTTTAATACCATACAACTCCCGGCGTGTAGGTATTCTGACCGGGTTAGGACGCGGCATTTCAGGGCCAATACCTTGTTTAACCTGCGGGTTTTTCATTACAACAGTGGAGGTTGCAATCTCTGCCGCCGGATTTTTCAGATGGGTATTTTCATCAATAACCGCTGAAAGAGCGTCAGGTTCTGATGCTGTATCCAATTGATAATCTTTAGGTAATTCAAATGTATAATGAACAGGTTCCCGCTCTTCCGCTGACTTCGGCGTCAACGCATCCGGTGCGAGTGCTGACGGGATTTCCGCTGGCGATATGGTTGGTTGCGGCGAATGCCCACTGTTAAGTGAATCTTCAGCCGTTTCTGATAACACGGTCTTTTCTGAGTGAATAGGCTCCGGTGAATCACTTTCCCGAAGCGTTTCTACCTCTTCCATGACCGGCGTCTCGCTCTCTTCCATAACCGAAATAACCGGAATCGTTGAAGCCGCCGACAAGGCTGAATCTGCATTCGCTAATTCGACTACCGTTGGAGCCGTTAACAGTACATCATCCTCATCCGCTGTTTCAGTAGCAACGGGGGTTTTATCCACACCATTTTCATCAACATGCCCAGTCTGTTTCTGTTCCTCGGCAGGGCGTGCCGAAACGATGTTATCTTCCGGCTCATCATCGTCATATTCAGCGTCATTGCGGCCTCGGTTGACCACAAAACTTATGGTGCCCAAAATGAGTTCACCCATTTTTTCGGCAATCGTGAGCCATGACCAACCCGTAAACAGTGTGAATCCAACTGCCCAGATGCCAAGCAGGGCCAACGTTGCACCAAGGGTATTGAACCAAGGCAGGATCGCATTGCTAAACAAATTGCCGACGACTCCACCAGCAGCAAATTCATTCAAATCATCAATATTGAGTGCCGCCAGACCACATGAAGTCAGAACCAGAGCCAAAGCGCCAATGACACGTAGTGCGAGTGTGAAGAAATCTACATACTCTTGCCTATCTTTCTGACGGAAAGCATTCCAACACCCTAAAAGCATTAACGGTGGGACTGCATAGGCAAGAATACCCAATGCCGAAAACAGGATATCTGACAGCCAGGCACCCACGCTGCCACCCCAATTATAAATGGGCGCAAGCCATGAAGTTTGTGACCAGCCAGGATCGGATGGATTGAAGCTGACAAGTGCTACCATTAAGTACACTGCACACATGGCAATAACCAATAAAACAGCTTCCAACAGCCGGCGGCCGCTGCTTATTTTCTTTAATTTAACACGTTTGTCTTCTGTATATTCCTGGTTCAAGAAAGACGCTCCAGGTTTTCATGTTGATTAAACGGAACAACGCTGAGGGTAACTCAGCGTTGAAACTGTATACATAAACAGGAGTGTACCTAAGTTTTTCCTGTTTTGCATCTGTACGTATTAATTAAACAGAAGTTTAACGAGTCTTAATCACCAGACGATTACTCTGTTTAACTTCTTCCATAACAACATAAGTACGAGTATCGTTAACCCCCGGAAGACGCAGCAGGGTTTCACCGAGCAATTTACGATATGCGGACATATCGGGCACACGTGTTTTCAGCAAGTAGTCAAAATCACCAGAAACTAAATGACATTCTTGGATTTCTTCCAGTTTCTGGACAGCAGTATTAAACTGTTCAAATACATCTGCGGCGCCACGATTAAGCGTAATTTCAACGAATACCAGCAATGACGCATCCAAGTAATGAGGATTCAGCAAAGCGGTATAGCCAGAGATAAAGCCCTGACGCTCCAAGCGACGGACACGTTCCAGACAAGGTGTTGGTGATAAACCAACCCGCTTGGATAACTCCACGTTAGAAATACGGCCGTCTTTTTGCAACTCGTTAAGGATATTACGATCTATACGATCAAGATCTTTTCCCGGACGCTTCTTATTATCAATCATCTTATTGCTCTCTCTTTATATTCCTACACCCATAACATTTTCCCTATCTCTTTCAAGCCACTGAGCTGGAAAAGATGTCTTCAAAGGCTAAAGCTCAATCTATAACCAAGGTTTAAGGCCCACTGCAATCTCCCAGAATATGATTTTCTATAATCAATTGGTTAAAACATGACTACCAGAACACCACTTCCCAGAATATTCTCTCCTAAAACACGGTGTCTTTTAGAAAGCAGCTTAACGGCAATTTTTAATATTCTATGAGAAAATTACCTACTCCGATTTTTCTATTCTATAGAAACAATTGATTAGCGAGGTAGATAATTATCTCTTACACAGATGTTTTCGCAAATGCACAGCCGATTGTCAAAGTAAATGAGCAAAAACCAGAACAACCTACCAAACAAATTTTCGCTAAATCCTTTTAATAGCTCATTTCATGCCTTAAACGTATAAATGATGTTCAATTCAGAAGGTTAAACAATACCTTCTTACATTTCGATTACATCATAGTTACTATCTATCGGTAAAATCGTTAATAACATGAATATTTTATCTGATAATCGCTTTTTTTAACTTATTATTTCTCCTACAATCCCTAAATCCGCAATATGAGATAATGGAAATGAGGTATTCATGAGCACAGCCAAACACAGTAAACTTATTATTCTTGGCTCAGGTCCTGCTGGTTATACCGCTGCTGTTTATGCAGCCCGCGCTAATTTAAGTCCTGTTCTCATTACCGGGGTCGAAAAAGGCGGCCAATTAACGACCACGACTGAGGTTGAAAACTGGCCCGGTGATCCTGAAGGGCTGACTGGCCCAGGCTTGATGGAGCGTATGTTTCAGCACGCTGAAAAATTTCAAACAGAAATTATTTCTGACCACATTCAGAAAGTTGATTTTTCAAACAGGCCATTCCGTTTATATGGGGATGATCAGGAATATACTTGTGACGCTTTGATCATCGCAACTGGGGCTTCTGCCCGTTATCTCGGATTACCTTCCGAAGAAAATTTCAAAGGCCGTGGCGTATCTGCTTGTGCAACATGTGATGGTTTTTTCTATCGTCAACAGAAAGTGGCGGTCGTCGGTGGGGGGAATACGGCGGTTGAAGAAGCGCTGTATTTAGCAAACATTGCCTCTGAAGTGCATTTGATTCACCGCCGCGACACTTTCCGTTCAGAGAAGATCCTGATTGACCGCCTGATGGAAAAAGTCAAGAACGGCAATATCATCCTGCATACCGACCGAACCCTGGACGAAGTTCTGGGTGACGAAATGGGCGTTACACGTATCCGCATTCGCGATACGAAAAGTGACAATAGCGAAGAACTGGATGTGACGGGGGTTTTCATTGCCATCGGCCATAGCCCCAATACGGGCATCTTCGACGGTCAGCTTGAACTGGAGAACGGATATCTCAAAGTTCAATCTGGCTTACATGGCAATGCCACCCAAACGTCTATTCCAGGCATTTTTGCCGCTGGCGATGTTATGGATCACGTATATCGTCAGGCCATCACATCGGCGGGTACAGGTTGTATGGCCGCATTGGATGCTGAACGTTTCCTGGACGGATTGGCAACCCAATAATCCATTTTCCTTAGAAGCGCTATTTCGATAGCGCTTTTTGACAGGTAACATAAAGCCAATTTTGCTATTTCGTATCATCACCGGTTAACCAAAAGTTTTTCTTATGGACAAAACAAGACAATCTGAACTTGTTCGATGGCTAAGGCAACAAAGTGCCCCTGCCCGTCGGTGGCTTCGTCTATCCATGCTACTCGGCCTAATCAGTGGATTATTGATCATCTCTCAAACCTGGCTCTTAGCTGCCATCCTTCAAGCCCTGATTATAGACAATGCCCCCCGTGAAACACTTATCAATCCGTTTTTGATGCTGGCAGCGACCTTTACATTGCGGGCAATCGTCAATGCCATTCGGGAACGGGTAGGGTTCATCTGTGGTAAAGTTGTACGCCAGCAAATCCGTAATAGGGTATTGGATAAACTGGAGCAGCTAGGGCCGGTATGGGTGAAGGGAAAACCCGCAGGAAGCTGGGCGACCATTATTCTGGAGCAAATTGAAGATATGCAGGATTTTTATTCTCGCTATCTGCCCCAAATGGTGCTTGCTACCCTAATCCCGATTCTGATTCTGGTGACTATCTTTCCGGTTAATTGGGCCGCAGGATTAATCTTGCTTGTCACCGCTCCCTTGATTCCTCTGTTTATGGCTTTGGTAGGATTAGGTGCCGCAGATGCCAACCGACGGAATTTTGTTGCCCTCAACCGACTAAGCGGTAATTTTCTCGACCGTTTACGGGGGCTGGACACATTGCGCCTGTTCCATCGCGGGGAAGCTGAGGTTAAGCAGATCACTGAATCAACAGAAGATTTCCGTCACAGAACGATGGAAGTACTGCGCATGGCATTTCTGTCTTCCGCAGTATTGGAGTTTTTTGCCGCCGTTTCCATTGCCGTTGTTGCCGTCTATTTTGGTTTTTCCTATCTGGGAGAATTACACTTTGGCAGCTACGGAATGGGTGTTACGTTGTTTGCCGGCTTTCTCGCCCTGATCCTCGCCCCTGAGTTTTTTCAACCGTTGCGCGACTTGGGAACGTTTTATCATGCAAAAGCTCAGGCCGTCGGAGCGGCAGAATCCCTTTTCACCTTACTCAACAATGATGGCGAGCAGGCAACCATGGGCGGTGAAAAAAACCTGACAGATAAAGAACCCGTTACCATTGAAGCCTGTGAACTGGAAATTCTGTCCCACGATGGTCATCGCCTTGCCGGTCCTTTGACTTTTACGATGAATAAACACCAGCGAATTGCTTTGGTTGGAAAAAGTGGTGCCGGCAAAAGTTCATTGATCAATGTATTGCTGGGATTTCTCCCCTATCATGGCTCTCTGAAAATCAATGGCATTGAGCTACGTGAATTAAATCTCATCAAATGGCGTG
This sequence comes from Xenorhabdus beddingii, assembly GCF_002127545.1. GTDB lineage: Bacteria > Pseudomonadota > Gammaproteobacteria > Enterobacterales > Enterobacteriaceae > Xenorhabdus > Xenorhabdus beddingii. The sequence goes on along the minus strand of NZ_MUBK01000002.1, from coordinate 161,417 downwards.
AACATTTGAGTTGGGTGGGGCAAAACCCACATCTTCCAGAGCAAACTGTGCTCGATAATATTCGTCTTGGTCGATATGACGCCACACAAGAGCAAATCCATGATGTTATGGAAAGGGCTTATGTCAGTGAATTTGTTCAGCATCTGCCCGATGGGATCAATACGGTCGTCGGGGACAACGCTGCCCGCCTGTCTGTCGGGCAAGCCCAGCGTATTGCCGTGGCACGGGCATTATTAAATCCTTGCCAATTGCTGCTGTTGGATGAACCTGCCGCCAGCCTTGATGCCCATAGTGAACAGCGCGTGATGACGGTCTTAAATCAAGCCTCTCATCAGCAAACCACATTGCTGGTTACGCATTTGCTAGAAGAAACGCTGACATATGATCAGATTTGGGTAATGGAAAATGGATTACTGATTGAGAAAGGTGATTATCAGAGTTTAAGTCAGTCTCAAGGTGCATTTTCCCGTCTACTGTCTCACCGTAGTGTGGAGCTTTAATTATGCGTGTATTATTCCCATTTCTTGCACTCTATCGCCGCCATTGGTTTCTCATTGGCTTGGGATTGGTCTTGGCGATTGTGACTCTGCTCGCCAGTATCGGGCTACTGACACTTTCAGGTTGGTTCCTTGCCGGCACCGCCCTGGCCGGATTTGCGGGGTTATACACATTTAACTATATGTTGCCTGCGGCAGGGGTACGTGGTGCGGCCATTTTCCGCACGGCAGGTCGTTATGCTGAACGGCTTGTCAGCCACGATGCCACATTCCGTGTCTTGGCTCATTTACGTGTTTTTGCTTTTCAGAAAATTCTGCCCCTTTCCCCTGGGGGGATTGCCCGTTTCCGTCAAGGCGAATTGTTGAACAGACTGGTTGCCGATGTCGAAACCTTGGATCACCTCTATCTGCGAGTGCTTTCCCCTGTGCTTGCCGCATTTGTCGTGATTGCCGTATTGACGTTCGGCCTGGGATTCCTTGATATTGCGCTGGCCTATACCCTCGGTGGCATTATGTCAGGGCTGCTACTGATATTACCTTTTGTGTTTTTCCAGGCGGGAAAGCCTTATGGCAGAAATATCACGCTACAACGCGCTCAATACCGGACATTACTCACCAGCGCCTTGCAGGGGCAAGCTGAATTAACCGTGTTTGGCGCACTTAAGCGTTTTCGTCGATCCATGACCGAGGTTGAACATGATTGGCTGAAAAGCCAACAAAAACAGGCGGGTTTAACCGGGCTTTCACAAGCCATCATGATTTTTTCTACCGGCATGACCGTTACATTGATACTTTGGCTGGCTGCAGCAGGTGTGGGTGAACAGAGTCAACCCGGTGCGTTAATCGCTCTGTTTACCTTCTGCACCCTCGCTGCCTTTGAAGCCCTTGGGCCGGTCACCATAGCATTTCAACACATGGGACAAGTTATTGCGTCCGCAACTCGTGTTTCTCAGTTGATGCATCAAAAACCTGAGGTCACTTTTCCTGAGCGAGGGCCACAGGCAAATAACGCTCTCAGCCTTGAGATAAAAAATATTGATTTCACCTATCCCGGCCAGCCTCTGCCTGCACTGCAGGGTATTTCTTTATCTCTGGCATCAGGAGAACATATTGCTTTATTGGGAAAAACGGGATGTGGTAAATCGACACTGCTACAGTTGTTAACTCGCGCATGGGATGTCAATCATGGTGAAATTCAACTCAACCAGCACCCCATTTCCCACTATGATGAGGCAATGCTGCGCTCAATGGTGTCTGTCGTTCCCCAACGGATACATGTCTTCAGCCACACTTTACGTGAGAATCTGTTATTGGCGAAACCGGATGCCAGTGATGATGAATTAGAAACCGTATTGCAACAGGTGGGATTGGGGAACTTGCTAGACAATGATAAAAAGCTAAACTGTTGGATGGGTGAAGGCGGACGCCAGCTTTCCGGTGGAGAACAGCGCCGTTTGGGTATTGCCAGGGCGTTGTTACACAATGCGCCTTTAATGCTTCTGGATGAACCCACCGAAGGGCTGGATTCTGATACTGAACAGCAGATTTTGTCTCTGTTACACCGCAGTTGCCAGCACAAGACACTGATTATTGTTACCCATCGGTTAACTGGCTTGCAACATTTGGATCGAATCTGTGTGATGGATGGCGGACGTATTATTGAGCAAGGCACACATGACGTGCTACTTGCTCAACAGGGACGGTATTACCAATTTCATCAGCGACAGAGTTATCCTGAGTAGGAGTGGTTCATGTTATGTTGATAGCTCAACTCGATAACTCATGTGAATTTCCCCATCCGACCCATGCACTGGCTGAACCCAACGGTTTACTGGCATTTGGAGGAGATCTTAGTGCAGAACGCTTAAGAGTGGCGTATCATGAAGGTATTTTCCCGTGGTATTCGCCCAATGAGCCTCCTTTGTGGTGGTCTCCCAACCCCCGGGCAGTATTGATTCCCGGAGAATTGCATACGGGTCGGACATTGCGCCGTTTTATTCGCAAACATCCTTACCAAATTACGGTAAACTATGCTTTCAATGAAGTGATATATCATTGCGCACAACGACAGGAAGGGACTTGGATCGGGCCGGATGTTCAGCGAGGCTATCAAGCCCTGCATCAGGAAGGTTTGGCTCATTCAATAGAAGTTTGGCATGATAGTCAACTTGTGGGTGGCTTGTACGGTGTTTGTATAGGCACACTATTTTGCGGTGAATCGATGTTCAGCCGAATGGAAAATGCTTCCAAGTGTGCTTTTTTCGCTTTTTATCACCATTTTTTACATCATGGTGGCCGATTGTTTGACTGTCAGGTGTTAAATCACCATACAGAATCATTGGGCGCCAAAAATATTCCAAGGGAAGAATTTCTCCAGCATCTTTATCAATTGAGAGAGCGGTCATTACAATCAGGCTGCTGGTCTGTACAAACGCTGGATTTATAATCTTCACTTCGGATTCATGCTGTTCACGGTGGGAATGTCATTATCATCATGTGCGAAATGATGGTTTAAAATACGACATTCCTTTACATAATGATGGTTTTTCGGCATTATCTTGCCGATTAAAAACTATGGTTGTTACATTTAGAGGATTAGATGGCCAAAGAAGACAATAATTTTGAAATGCAAGGTACTGTGTTAGAGACACTGCCAAATACCGTGTTTCGTGTTGAATTAGATAACGGGCATATTGTCACTGCCCATATTTCAGGAAAAATGCGTAAGAACTATATCCGCATCCTGACTGGAGACAAGGTTACAGTTGAGCTAACTACATATGACCCGGAAAAAGGACGCATTACCTTCCGTAGCCGCTGATTAAAATACCTTTCAACACCACAGGAGATAATATATCTGTATCCACCTGTGGTGTGGTTTTAGGTTTTTATAACCCATTTCTTTATCACTAAATTACAATACTGCATCTTCTGATTTCTTTCTGTTCGATCTTTTGGCGTCCTTAAAATCATATTTTAACGCCTGTTTGGTTTTATCGAGCATAATGCTGACCGATCCTCCATTAACCAGAGAACCAAACAATAACTCATTCGCCAATGGTTTTTTGAGGTTATCCTGAATCACCCGAGCCATAGGACGTGCCCCCATCGCTTTATCGTAACCTTTGTTACACAGCCACTGACGGGCATCTGCACTGATTTCCAGAGAAACGCCCTTCTCATCCAATTGAGCTTGTAACTCAACGATGAATTTATCAACAACTTGCTGAATAACTTCAGAAGAGAGTGCATCAAACCAAATGATGCCATCAAGACGGTTGCGGAATTCAGGTGTGAAAGTCCGTTTAATCTCCTCCATTCCATCCGTGCTGTTATCTTGTTCAGTAAAACCAATGGATTTACGCTGTATCTCACGTACTCCTGCATTGGTTGTCATCACCAAAATAACATTGCGAAAATCCGCCTTGCGACCATTATTGTCGGTCAACGTACCATTATCCATAACCTGCAACAGTAAGTTAAATACATCAGGATGGGCTTTTTCAATCTCATCCAAAAGTAATACAGAATGTGGATGTTTAATAATTGCGTCGGTTAATAATCCCCCCTGATCATACCCCACATAACCCGGTGGTGCGCCGATTAAGCGACTGACAGTATGGCGTTCCATATATTCCGACATATCAAATCGCAATAATTTAACATTCAAAACCTTGGCGAGTTGGACGGTGACTTCTGTCTTACCCACCCCGGTAGGCCCCGCAAATAAGAATGAACCAACGGGTTTATATTCCTGACCTAACCCGGCACGGCTCATCTTGATGGCTTCCGTCAGGGCACCAATGGCCCGGTTTTGACCGAAAACCAGCATTTTCAAACGGTCATCCAGCGTTCTCAATACATCTTTATCACTGGCTGACACCGTTTTTTCTGGAATGCGGGCGATGCGAGCAACAACAGATTCGATATCAGAAACATTAATCGTCTTCTTGCGACGACTGGATGGAACTAATCTCGTCTTCGCTCCGGCCTCATCAATCACATCAATGGCTTTATCCGGCAAATGGCGATCAGTAATGTATTTCACCGATAACTCAACTGCGGCACGAATAGCTTTCGCCGTATAACGGACATCATGGTGTGCCTCATATTTAGCACGTAGTCCATTGATAATTTGTACCGTCTCCTCAGATGAAGGCTCAGTAATATCAATCTTCTGAAACCGGCGGGCCAAAGCCCGATCTTTTTCGAAGATATTGCTGAACTCATGGTAAGTCGTCGAACCAATTACCCGAATACGCCCGCTGGAAAGCAGGGGCTTAATGAGGTTAGCCGCATCCACTTGCCCGCCTGAAGCAGCACCTGCACCAATGATAGTATGGATTTCATCAATAAAGAGAATGCTTTTGCTATCTTGTTCTAAGGTTTTTAACAATGATTTGAAGCGCTTCTCAAAATCACCGCGATATTTTGTTCCGGCGAGCAGGGAACCGATATCCAGGGAGTAGATAGTGCAACCCTGCATCACTTCGGGAACATTATTTTGGACAATACGCCATGCAAGCCCTTCTGCAATAGCGGTTTTACCAACCCCAGACTCCCCGACAAACAGAGGATTGTTCTTACGACGGCGACACAGTACCTGAACGGTTCTTTCCAATTCATGCTGACGCCCGACAAGCGGATCAATTTGGCCTTTCTGGGCCAATTGATTCAGATTGGTGGTGAAATTCTCCAACCGATCTTCACTGATGACCTGTTCTTCCTGAACCGGATTGATACTGTGATGAGAATCATGATCAGATTCATCTTTGCGTGTGCCATGAGAAATAAAATTCACGACATCCAAACGGCTGACATCATGTTTACGCAGCAAATAAGCAGCTTGAGATTCCTGCTCACTAAAAATGGCAACTAAAACATTAGCCCCGGAAACGTCTGAACGCCCTGAAGACTGAACGTGAAATACTGCGCGCTGTAAAACACGCTGAAAACTTAATGTGGGTTGTGTATCCCTGTCATCATTTTCGGATAACAGGGGGGTGGTTTGGGTAATAAAACTTTCCAGTTCCTGGCGTAACAGCGCCAAATCGACTTTGCAAGCCTCCAGTGCTTCTCGCGCTGATGTGTTACTTAACAACGCCAGCAACAGGTGCTCCACAGTCATAAATTCATGTCTGTTATCCCTTGCTTTGGCAAAAGCAATGTTGAGACTAAGCTCCAGTTCTTGATTGAGCATAAGCACCTCCTCCTAAAATCAGTGAGCCAGATCAGACTTTTTCCAGCGTGCAAAGTAACGGATGCTCGTGCTCCTTAGCATACATGTTCACTTGCGCAGCTTTAGTTTCTGCGACCTCTGCCGTATAAATTCCGCAAACTGCTTTCCCTTTGTAATGGACATCCAGCATTAGTTGCGTTGCTTGTTCAACATCATAAGAAAAGAACTTTCGCAATACGTCAACCACAAACTCCATGGGTGTATAATCGTCATTGTTCAGAACAACCTTATACATTGATGGCGGTTGTAGTTTTTGTTTTGCATCATCCTTAATAAATTCTTCAACTTTCAAATCGTTATAAAACTCAGCCATTATTCTTCCACTGGGTATTCACTTTCCGCTGGATTTTAGTATGAACTCATTCATTCTACTGCTATATATTTTATCACTTCATAAAGCTCTCCGCTTCTTTCCCTTTGATTACCGAGTAAAGATTTCATCTAAAAATCGGATACCGTTATCTATATCAAACTTTAGCCATCTGAGACAGCTTGACGTTGTTGATCTGCTTGACGGCGTAATGAATTTCACTACAGTATATTTTATGAACACAGCACCCTGTCTGGGTGCTGGTTCATTTTCTGAAACTTTTAGTGATTCCTAAACCCGAAATCGTGATACGAGGGATAGAGAAGTATGGAAACAGGTATTGTTAAATGGTTCAATAATGCAAAGGGCTTTGGATTTATTTGCCCGGCCAGCGGGGGCGATGACATATTCGCTCACTATTCAACCATTCAAATGGATGGTTATAGGACGCTGAAAGCTGGGCAAAAAGTGAATTTCAGTGTTGATCAAGGTCCCAAAGGTAATCATGCCAGCCTTATTGTTCCTCTGGAAGATGGCTCTAAATCATAAAGAAGCATGACTCCATAAATTCGTAATTCCACGCCACAAATAAATAATGGGTTATTTGTGGCGTGCTATTATTCCCTGGCAAGCGCTTCTATGGGATCAAGACGGGCGGCATTTCGTGCCGGCAGAAAACCAAAGATGACCCCGATTGCCGTTGAGCAGCCAAAAGCGATGACAAATGCAACCGGATTATAAACAAAGTTCCATTTCGGTAATATCAATTGTCCAATCAACGATAAGCTATATGACAAGGTAATTCCCAGTATACCGCCCATCAGGCACACCATGACAGATTCGATAAGAAACTGCTGCATGATGTCACTGGCCCTTGCACCAACTGCCATGCGAATGCCAATCTCTCGGGTACGCTCTGTTACTGAAACCAGCATGATATTCATCACACCAATTCCCCCAACAATCAAGGATATTACCGCCACCAACGTTAAAAATATTTGTAATGTTCGCGTTGTTTTATCAATTGCCGCAATTGTTTTGTTTACATTGTAGGTATAAACGTCTTCCTTGCCATGGCGGAATGCCAATAGCTGTTTAAGTTTTGCTTCCGCTTCATTTGAAGAGTAACCCTCTTTCACTCTGACAACTATCGAATCTAAGAAACTTTTGTTTATCACACGGCTATTCATCGTACTGTACGGCAACCAAATCTGTAATCTATTGCCGCCATACAGACTTTCTCCCTTAGCAATGACACCAATCACTGTTAGGGGTATATTGGTCAAAAGCAGCTCTTTACCTATCACATCATTCTGATAAGGAAAGAATTTCTTACGTGTATGATCATCAATAATAACCACTTGGGCCTGGCGATGGATCATTTCTGGGGTAAAAGGCATACCTTGGGCAAACTTCATGGTATATACCTGAAAGAAATCACTTCCTACACCAGATACCTGTGCATCAGCATCAATATTACCTCGCCGCAAACGTCCGGTGTTCCATAACTCAGGAGAAACGGCCTGAATATAGGGTTGAGATTTTATTGCTGAAATGTCAGTCAGTTTCAGCGCTTGCCTATTCAAATCACTATCATCCGTGTCGCCAAAATTTCTTCCCGGATAAATTTTGATGGAATTCGTTTCAATGGACTTAATGTACGATAACACCATTGATTTTGCCGCATCGCCAAGCACTAAGATCGTGACAACAGAAGCAATGCCAATGATAATGCCAAGCATCGTTAGCAAAGTGCGCAGCTTATTGACGATCATGGCACGCCATGCCATCAATAATGCCTCATTAAAACGCCCCCAGATTTGTTGTACTGAAGAAGTCCTGACTCCCACAGAAGAAAGAGCCGTCGTTTGATTTTCAGAAGAGTGCGAATCGCTCATGATACGCCCATCTTTAATTTCAATCACTCTCTGAGCTTGTGCTGCAATATTCGGATCATGGGTAACAATAACAACCGTATGCCCTTGCTGACAAAGCTGCTTCAAAATATCCATCATTTCCTGACCAGAAACGCTGTCCAGCGCTCCTGTCGGCTCATCCGCAAGAATAACTTGACCACCATTCATCAATGCCCTGGCAATACTGACCCGCTGCTGCTGTCCCCCTGAAAGCTGATTTGACCGATAATGAATACGGTTTCCCAATCCAAGGCTTTTGAGCAACTCAATGGCACGCTCGCGGCGTTGTATTTTGGAAGCGCCTAAATAAATCGCCGGAATCTCAACATTTTGCTCGGCGGTTAAATGCGCCAGCAGATGATAGCGCTGGAAAATAAACCCAAAATACTCCCTACGTAATTCAGCCAGCTGGTTGCTATCTAAATCTTCGGTCTTTCTGCCCGCAATCCAATATTCTCCACTGCTGGGTTTATCCAGACAGCCTAATATATTCATCAGGGTAGACTTACCTGAACCGGAAGCCCCCACAATCGCAACCATTTCTCCAGCCTGAATGGATAACGAAATATTATCCAGAACATTAATTTGTTCTGCGCCAACAGAGTAACTACGACTAACACCTTTGAGTTCCAGTAACGTATTCATGATCATTCCTCTGCACTGCTATTGTGCCGATTTATGATCACGCGTTCATTTTCCTTCAATCCTGAGATAACCTGAACATTGATATCATTAAAGGCACCTATCGTAATTTCGCGGCTTTCCTCTTTTCCATTATTCAGGACATTGACCTCATATCGGGTAGGCGATATCTGTTTCCTCAAGTCTGAAATCGGGAGCATTAATACATTATGCAGAGACTGAAGCTCTATTTTCACTTGGGCAGTCATTTGCAAACGCAAAATATGTTCAGGGTTCGGTACTTCGAAGCGTGCATAATAGAAAATGGCGTTATTCACTGTTTGCGGAGCGGGCAAAATATCTTTTAATACACCGTGAAACTGTTTTTCTGGCGCACCCAGAATGGTGAATGATGCGTTTTGTCCTGCTTTGAGATTAATGACATCTGCTTCTGATATTTCTGTATTGATAATCATTGTATTGAGGTTTGCGATTGTCAGGATAGTCGGAGCCTGTTGTGCGGCAATGACCGTTTGCCCTTGAAATGTTTTTATCTCTGTCACAATCCCCTCGATGGGAGCGAGAATATTGGTATATTGCAAATTCGTTTCGGCCGTATCAAGTTTGGCTTTATTTTGCCTAAGTTGGGCGATAAAACTATCAACTCTCGTCGCCTTATACTGCATGTCTGTTATGCTGTCATCTAAGTCCTGATGAGATATGACCTGTGACTTAAATAAACGTTTAAATCGATCGGCTTTGAGTTGAGCCAACCTCAGCTCTATTTGTGCACCACGGAGATCGGCTTCCAGTGATTTTCTGGTTTCCTGCATTTCTATTACCGCATTCCTGGCTGTCTGTGGATCAATCGTTGCCAGTAATTGGCCTTTTTTAACCTTATCGCCCAATTTCACATACAGTTCTTCCAACTGCCCACTGACCTGAGCACCGACATCAACTTTACTGACCGCATCCAGTTTACCTATAGCCAGTACACTTCTTTCGAAGTTACCCCTGCTGACGGCATTGGTCTGGTATACCTCGGGCTTCGGCAGGTGGAAGAAATAGAACCCTACAGATGCGATAGCAATAAGGATAAGCACGATTGCAACCCGACGAGACTTAATAGAAAGAAGATTCATCAACACAATTCCACCATTAAAAAATACTATCTAATAACATCAATGTACTGTAAAGGACATCAACGAACTCTATCAACAAGACATTCCTGATAATATGACATTTTTAAAGCCGGGGATTTCTACACGCTCCAAAAACACAGATTTTCCCTTTTTCCATATCAGATTTACTTGATTTTATTTCTAATCACTGCGCCATTAGAGATCAAGAAATGCATTGAGTTTCAGTATGCTTCCCCTTATCCTATTTGTTATTTTGGTGTGATCACTTTGTTCCTACATAGTTATTAGCTCTTATGACTGGTTTCACTTATTAGAACTGGATAAAAAAACGTTTTTTATTGGATAAGGATGTGAATCATGTACTCAGGATTATTAATTATTCTTTTACCGTTAGCCCTAGGCTACCTTATTCATCTGAATAATAGATCGATGCTAACCCAGGTACATCGGCTACTCAATGTTATGGTTTATATCATTCTCGTTTTGATGGGCATCAACCTCGCCATACTGGACAATCTGGGCAGTAATTTGCTTTCTATCCTACTGTATGCGACGACGTTTTTCCTATGCACTTTCATTATTAATATACTCGTGCTTTTTCTTCTGGATAAGCGGGACCCGTGGATTGTTCCTCCACACAAGCAGGAAAAGCCCCCCTCTCGATTACATATGGCATTAGATTCCATCAAATTATGTGGCGCATTAATCTGTGGCTTTCTTATCGGGTTAACAAATTTGTCATGGTTCCAGTTTTCCGTTCGTGCCAGTGAAATTACTTTAGTTTTTTTACTCTTTTTGGTGGGTATTCAACTACGTAATAACGGCATGAGCTTAAGGCAAACATTGTTGAATCGCCGTGGCACGGTTATCGCCATCGTCGTTGCCATCAGTTCTTTGCTGGGTGGTGTACTGGCGGCATTTTTGCTGGGGTTGCCTGTCAAAACGGGGCTTGCCATTGCATCTGGATACGGTTGGTATTCCCTGTCGGGCATTTTAATTTCCGACGCTTTTGGGGCAGTACTCGGTAGCACCGCTTTTTTCAATGACTTAGCTCGCGAGCTGGCGTCAATTATTCTTATTCCCATGCTAATAAATCGCTATCGTTCAACCGCATTGGGTTTAACCGGAGCGGCCTCAATTGACTTTACCTTACCCATCTTGCAGCGCTGTGGTGGTGTCAGTATCGTGCCGGCAGCCATCGTGCATGGTTTTATATTGAGCTTAATGACCCCTTTGTTCATTGCATTTTTTACTCAATAACGCCCTTTTTTGGTCAGGCATAAAAATGGATTAAAAAAACTTTTCCGGTATAAAAAACAATCTAAAAAAATGCCTGTGCCTTGATGAGTTAAGCCTTTAATTTGATGAAAATAACAAATTTATGCAGATATTATTGCATAATTATTCTCTCAAGATTATCATCCCCACACCAACTAACTATTCATATTTTTCGCATGAACATTCAATTAAAAAACATAAATTGTTTCTATGGTATGCATCAGGCTCTGTTCGATATCGATTTTGAATGTACATCAGGGGAAACTGTGGTCCTGCTGGGGCCAAGCGGCGCTGGCAAAAGTTCATTGTTACGTGTCTTGAATCTGCTGGAAGTGCCTCGTTCTGGGCAACTCAATGTGGCATCTCATCAGTTTGATTTCAAACAGCAACCCAACCACAAAGAAATCCTGACATTGCGAAAAAAAGTGGGCATGGTCTTTCAACAATATAACCTCTGGCCACACTTAACCGTCATGGATAATTTGATTGAAGCACCTTGTCGAGTACTCAAGTTGTCGAAACAACAAGCACGGGAAAAAGCAACAAAACTCCTCTCCCGCCTCCGTTTGAATGCATTCTCCAGCCGTTTTCCACTGCATCTTTCTGGTGGTCAGCAACAACGTGTCGCCATAGCAAGGGCGTTAATGATGGAACCTCAAATCCTGTTGTTTGATGAACCCACCGCAGCGCTTGATCCGGAAATTACCGCTCAAGTTGTTGATATCATCAAAGAGCTGGCAGAAACCGGTATCACTCAGGTGATCGTCACTCACGAAGTGGAATTGGCGCGTAAAACAGCCAGTCAGGTGGTATATATGGAACAAGGACGCATTATCGAAAAAGGGGACGCCTCCCATTTTATGCAGCCCCGAACGGAAGCCTTTGCCCATTATTTGTCACACTGACATACCCAATTGAATTTATTCTGTACAATAGGTTTACGCGATTGCCCGGCTAATAACGTACTATCTGAAGAATTGAAGGCATATCGATAATCGGCTATAAAACAAACATCAATAACTATTAACAACCCCAACGTTCATGAACAACAGGATATGGCTATGAGAAAATTATTGTTTGCAGCCTTGTTAAGCGCACTGACCTTATCGGCAACCGCAGCAGAGAAAACCCCTCTCCGTTTTGCAACAGAAGCCACTTACCCGCCATTTGAATTTATTGATGCGAACAATAAAATTCAGGGATTCGATGTGGATTTGGCCAATGCCCTCTGCGCAAAGCTCAACACTGAGTGCACATTCACGAATCAATCTTTTGATAGTCTCATTCCCAGCCTGAAATTTCGCCGTTTTGATGCACTGATGGCGGGTATCGATATTACCCCGGATCGCCAAAAACAGGTTGATTTCACTCATACCTACTATGATAACTCCGCCATTTTCATTGCCATTAAAGGGAAGTTCGCCCACATCGCGGATCTCAAAGGCAAACAGGTCGGGATCCAGAACGGAACCACACACCAGAAATATTTGATGGAACAACATAAAGAGATCAAGACCGTGCCTTATGATAGCTATCAAAATGCGATCCTTGATCTGAAAAATGGCCGTATTGATGCCGTGTTTGGTGATACTGCGGTCGTTAATGAATGGCTGAAAAAGAATCAGGAATTAGCGACGGTGGGTGATAAAGTCACAGATAAAAACTACTTCGGTATCGGTCTGGGCATTGCCGTTCGCAAAGGTAATACTGAATTGCTGAACAAACTGAACAATGCACTGGCGGAAGCTAAACAAGATGGCTCTTATGACACTATCTATAAAAAATGGTTTGGACAATAAACTGAATCCCAATGAGTGAATTTCAATCTTTAATCAGCGCCGCCGGAGTTACCGTCGGCCTTGCCATCTCCTCACTTATCATTGGCTTGGTTCTGGCAATGCTTTTTGCCGCGTGGGAATCCATGCGCTGGAAGCCTATCGCTTTGTTAGGCTCCTGCTGGGTGACATTGATCCGAGGGCTGCCTGAAATTCTGGTCGTTCTCTTCATCTATTTTGGAAGTTCACAGCTTCTAATCACACTGTCAGAAGGTTTTGACATCAATCTTATTGTCTGGCAGTTCAAGATACAGATGGATATTGATAATTTTGATGTTAGCCCTTTCCTTTGTGGCGTTATCGCTCTTTCACTACTGTATTCCGCCTATGCTTCACAAACGCTGCGGGGAGCGTTGAAAGCCGTCCCGATAGGGCAATGGGAAGCGGGTCAAGCATTGGGACTCAGCCAAAGCCGCATTTTTTTTCGTCTGATTATGCCGCAGATGTGGCGTCATGCCCTACCCGGGCTGGGCAATCAATGGCTGGTTCTGCTGAAAGATACGGCCCTGGTTTCCCTGATCAGCGTTAATGACCTGATGCTACAAACGAAAAGCATCGCAACCCGAACACAGGAGCCATTCACATGGTATGTGATTGTCGCGGCTATTTATCTGGTCATTACACTGGTCAGCCAATATGTTCTCAAACGCCTTGAAATGCACACCACCCATTTTGAACGGAGTGCTTCATAATGTTTGAATATATCAAAGACATTTTACCGGGCCTGCAAACCAGCCTCAGCCTGACATTTACCGCATTATTGGCCGCATTTATGCTGTCTGTGGTCTTGACGATGATTCTGGCAATGAAATTGCCCATCCTCTCTCAATTGGCAAAAGGCTATATCACGCTATTTACCGGCACCCCTCTTCTCGTCCAGTTTTTTTTGATTTACTACGGGCCGGGGCAATTTCCCTCAATAAAAGAGTACCCGTGGTTATGGTATCTCATGTCAGAGCCGTGGATATGTGCAATGGTGACTCTGGCATTGAATAGTGCCGCCTACTCCACCCAACTGTTTTATGGTGCGGTAAGGGCAATTCCGGCTGGGCAATGGCAATCCTGTCAGGCGCTTGGTATGTCTAAAGCACATTCTATGCGCATTCTGCTACCTTATGCTTTTAAGCGGGCGCTTTCTTCCTATTCCAATGAAGTTGTGCTGATTTTCAAGAGCACGTCACTTGCCAGCACCATCACCTTATTGGATATCATGGGATATAGTCAGCTTCAATTCGGGCGCAGTTATGATGTCACTGTATTTGTTGCGGCAGGTCTTATTTACCTTTGTATCAATGGCCTTTTAACACTACTCATGCGTATGCTCGAACAACGAGCATTATCATTTGAGCAACGCAATTAATCACCGTTGATATTTAATATTCGGCATATGTTTGCCCCTCCTCGTGATAACTTATGGTTATCGCGAGGAGGGTTATATAAAATCAATATGATATAAAATCAATCAGTTAATTTACATCAAGAACCAACAAGGCCAATGTCTCATAATGTTCGGTATGAGGAAACATATCAAATAACTGTACTTTTTCTATGCGATATTGTTTGAGCATGGCGATATCTTTTGCCATCGTCTGCGCATTACAACTTGAATAGAGAACAAACTTAGGCGCCATTCGGCCAAGATATTCACACAGTTCTGCGCCAATGCCTCTACGCGGGGGATTGACCAGAACTAATTCAGGTAGTTGTGATTTATCAAGGGCAAAATGGGTAGAATCCAGCGCCTGAAATACCACATGTTCCAATCCGAGACTTTTAGCTGAACTTTTAGCACAATCAATCGCTTCAGCACTGATCTCAATCCCTGTCAGCCGGGTTTCTTTATCTGCACAGTGCAAACCAAAACCGCCTGCACCGCAAAACAGATCCCACATACTGCCGATATTTAATTCCCTGACCCAACGTCCTGCCGTTGCATACAGTTCAGAGGCAATATCCGGATTCGTCTGGAAAAAACTACGTGGACGAATATACAACGGGATATTGTTAAAGGTTTCCTTCAACATCTTGGATTTGGTGAAAATGATCTCTTTCTCGCCTTCCAGGATCGCCATATGAGTTGGTTGGATATTCGCGGAAATCACCGTCACTTGTGGCAATTGTTCCTGCAACCACGGTAATGCGCGCTCTAACTGAACCCGTTTTGTTTCTGAACGCAAAACAAAGCGCAGCATCATTTCACCATTGGCCCGGCTTTCCGTCAGAAGAATATATTTCAATTCTCCTTTCTTGCGTTCAACGTTATAGGGAACCAAACCAGCTTTAGCGATAAATATTTTTATTACATCAAATACGGGCTGAAAGTATTGTGGATACAATAGGCAACGACACAGATCCACCGTTCGTCCATCACGATGCAACATGCCCAGTAACGGGCGTTCAACACTACCGCTTACTACCATCTTGGCTTTATTACGAAACTCACTCGTCTTGCTGGTCACTGGCGGCAGCCAGTCTATTACTGATGTTTCCTGTAAAAGTTGTTTTAAATGTAGTTGTTTATCAGATAATTGCTGTGAATAAGCCTTATCAATCCACTGGCAGGAGTGACAATGCCCCTCGGTGTACTGCACACATTGCATTATAAAAACCGTATCAAAAAATATTAGTGCAAAGTAAAGGTCGATGTTTGCGTCGAAGCCAATGATTCTTCGTCTTCTACTTCCATCTCACTTTCCATATCACTTTCCATATCATGATTGACATAGAGAAGATTATTGCTATGAATTTCAAAAATCACATTAGCGATTTGTTCTTCACCCTGCTGCATAAAATGGGAAAACTGCGTGAAAGTCATACCCGCAGCAATCGGAAATGCCTGACAAACAATCAACTTAGGTAGATTTCCATCCTGAACATCCAGAAATGCCTTAACGGTAAGAGAGCTGGCATTAATCTGACTCAAATTGGCAACCAATGGAATGATCGCCGTGGGCCTGACTTCTGCCAGGGCAGAAAATAACACGACATCACCCAACAGATCGATTTTGGCATCAAACAGGCCATCGATATTCTGCATATGAGGCAAATGCAGGACTGAGTTTGAATCATTCTCAAAATAAGAGATTTTGAGCTGTTCAAGCCACGAGCGCAGTGTTGACAAATCGGGAATAACCATAGAATCCATCGAATTAACCTCATATGACCAAGAAGTTACACATGCTACCTTGGGGAAACGCCCTACTGAGTAGCAGAGTGACCAATAATTAACCTATTTTATTTTTCATCATCAGACAAAACCCGATGATTCTTATCTGCTTTCTTATGATCAATTCCCAAAAAGGAAAGATTATAGACCGCACGCCAGATAATATGGATAGCTGCGGGTATCAAGCAACCGATACCCAATAAGATCATAGCAATGCGCGCTTCTGTCGTCATTAATAAAGGTGATAGAATTATGCTATCAGTTATCGACAAATACGCCAGAACCAATAACCCTATTCCCAACACTTCCGACAAAATGACCCACTTTGGCATATCGGCCAATGAGCGCATCTCTTTTGATGGGTTGACTTTCATTCTTGACCTACTTTACCCGCCTGAAAAATTTACCAATCTGAAAAACAGCCGCTTTATCACGTCTCGTAAGACTATCATAGAGTAAGATTATCATACTTGAACCCCCGCCATCGGCAGGACTAATTACAGTAAAAGACAATTCCTGCTTTTTTTTGCTGACACTTACAGGCATAGTAATTCCAGAAGGCAATCAATAAAATAGATGATCATTATCACTAAGGAGTTTATATGTACACCGTCATTTTTGGCCGCCCGGGTTGCCCATACTGCGTTCGCGCCAAAGAACTCGCTGAAAAATTAAAAGCAGAGCGCGACGATTTTGATTACCGCTATGTTGATATCCAAGCTGAAAATATCACCAAAGCCGACTTATCAAAAACAGTAGGTAAACCGGTTGAGACAGTTCCTCAAATCTTCATTGATGAGAAACATATCGGTGGCTGCACTGACTTTGAGGCTTACGCTAAAGAAAATCTGGAACTCTACAAATAATAAGACACTAACCTGCCAGAAAAAAAGCCGCTATCCAGCCAAAGTTGTTTACCTTACTGGATAGCGGTAACCTTAGCCATACTTCCCCAAAAAAATTTCACCTCCCGATAAAAATTTTGCGATTTTTTTTCGATGATGCGAACTTTCATACCATAATGCAGTCTTAATTATTGCCACTGCTTTTCTTTGATGTCCCCATATTGAGGAGCCCGGTAGTCATCCACTTTGGTTAAAGACTATCGGGTTTTTTATTGTTTGTGTGTTGTCTACCCGTTTGTCGTCTGTAAAGCAAAATAGAGGTTATTTTTCGTTACTATCACCCACCGCTATATTATTTACTTATGTGGTTTCAACAATGATTAAATAAGATTATGAATTTATGTCATCCTATTGATGGTGTTGTACTATACCCGCTATCTTGAAATTCATTGGGTATATACAATTACTACTTTTAACCATAAGTTGATAAAATAGATTCATCATGTTACGTAAATATCGCGTTTGTGAGGCTTACTTTGCTAGAACGACTTAACCATAATTTATTTATTTTTATCAATGCAACGCCAGATTCATCACCAGCAATGATCTCGCTTGCGGTCTTTATCGCGAAATACTTAGTCTTTATTTTCCCCATCACCTTGGCTGTTTGCTGGCTTTGGGGTAAAGAAGAAGCCATCACACATCAACGCGCGGTTGTCAGTAAATCCTGCATTGCTTTTGCCTTTGGCATAACGGCATCCTATGTCATTGGAACATTCGCCCCACATGCCCGACCGTTCGTTGAAGGCTTTGGCTACAATTTCCTTTATCATGCCCCTACGGAATCTTTTCCCAGTAACCATGGCACAGCCGTATTCACTTTCGCATTAGCATTTATCTTCTGGCATCGAATTTGGTCAGGTTTATGCCTGATGGCGGTTGCCTGTGCCATTACCTGGTCTCGTGTTTATGTGGGTGTACACTGGCCGATTGATATGGTTGGGGCATTTTTAGTCAGTCTGTTGGGATGTGCTTTCTCCCAAATATTTTGGGGGTTGTACGGGGAATGCTTACAAAGCAAACTTATCCGTCTTTATCAATTCTGTTGTGCTTTCTTGATTCGAAAGGGATTGGTAAAAAATTAATCAAATCTCAATATATATTGAATAGATTGCAACTTGCAGTGCAACAATTGAAAAATGGAAGCATAAACATATCGCTGGAAATTCATGCTAACCATGAATTTCCAGCGGGTATTGACATTTTACATCCTAAATCTTAAATGCCACTCGATTCAGCTTAAACTCGGTAACCTTGATAAATATAAGGCTTTATTTTATTCAAATTATTTTTTAACATTTATGTTACTCGATATAACCTACTCAAATAGCAGAATAAAACCCTCCGTTATATTTAACAATATATAGCTATAAAATGATTACCATTTCTTCATAAACATAGCGTTAGTGGATAAACCTTATACACAACGGATGACTAAGAATGACCAAATCATTAATAAATAATCAATAAAAATGAAGTCGTAAACAAGGAAAATACATTATATTCAATGATGAAAGTGTTCTTATATTTTCCTTAAAAATCAATAAATTGATAATACGTCAATGTAAAATGAAAATTTATAAATAAGGACATTAACATCAATTATATCTATTTAAATCTGCATTAATCAAAAACAGAAAGCCTTGTTAATATGTAAATATTATTGAATGATAATAGGGGTAGATATGAGAATTTAAAACAAAAATAATGATATGCCATTTGCCAAGTCTTTCATCCTATTTTATTTAATATTTAATTAACACTCTGATAAAACTTGATAACATTTTCCCTTTTTTATATAAATCTTGCAATTGCGAGAGTGATCACGGTACATTTCACTGAAAATAACTATATTTTCCCTACCAAAAGTCAGGAGTTAAACTTTTTGATTTAGGCATCGAAAATACAGCGCAAGAGAGTTGCCGCCCCGGTGTTTCAAGTGAGCACATTTTGACCAAATTATTAATGTAGTAATAAAACGTTTAGATAAACATCAACATAATATCTGACAACTTATTATTCATATAAAAATTCAACTCGCGCATTTAATTAATGTGCGGGTTTAGCAGTTTTTAAATTTTACTTTACCGTGTTATTTCGGAGATATTTATGGACACATCTCAATCAGGTGTAATCGCATCCTCGGTTTCCAGTACAAGCGATCATGCTACCTGGCGTAAATCAGATACTGTATGGATGTTGGGATTATATGGCACAGCCATCGGCGCTGGTGTCTTGTTTCTTCCCATCAATGCTGGCATTGGTGGTTTGATCCCTCTCATCATCATGGCGATCCTCGCTCTTCCCATGACATTTTTTGCTCACCGTGGGATGTGTCGTTTTGTTTTATCCGGCAAAAGCAGTGGTGAAGATATCACCGGCGTGGTAGAAGAACATTTCGGTAAAGTGGCCGGCTTTCTGATCACTATCCTCTACTTCTTTGCTATTTACCCTATCCTGCTGGTTTACAGCGTTGCGCTGACCAACACGGTAGAAAGTTTTATCGTTAACCAGCTACAAATAGATGCCCCACCCCGCGCATTACTGGCACTCGTATTGCTTCTCGGTGTCATGAGCATTATTCGTTTCGGTGAGAAAACCATCGTCAAGGCCATGAGCGTACTGGTATTTCCATTCGTCACTGTTTTAATGCTGCTGGCCGTGTATCTGATCCCTCATTGGAACACCGCTATCTTCGATACCCTGTCGCTGGACAGCGCGATGTCTTCAACCAGTAGTAATGGCCTGCTGTTCACTCTGTGGCTGGCGATCCCTGTCATGGTTTTCTCTTTCAACCACTCTCCCATCATCTCTGCATTTGCGGTGGCAAAACGTGAAGAGTACGGTGAAAATGCAGAGAAAAAATGCTCACGTATTTTGGCCTATGCTCACATCATGATGGTTCTGACCGTCATGTTCTTCGTTTTCAGTTGCGTACTGAGCCTTTCACCTGAAAATCTGGCAGAAGCGAAAGCACAGAACATTACTATTCTGTCTTATCTGGCTAACCACTTCCGTGTACCTACCATTGAATACATTGCTCCACTCATCGCTTTCATTGCCATTACCAAATCTTTCCTCGGCCATTATCTGGGTGCGCGTGAAGGTTTCAACGGTATTATCAATAAGGCGCTGATCAACACGCAAGGAAAAACGCTTCAGCACAAAACGCTGAATCGTATCACTAGTGTATTCATGTTGATAAGTGCCTGGGCCGTGGCTACCTTGAACCCAAGTATCCTGAATATCATCGAATCACTGGGTGGGCCAATCATCGCCATGATCCTGTTCATCATGCCAATGTATGCTATCAGCAAAGTTCCAGCTATGCGCAAATATGCAGGTAAGACAAGCAATATCTTTGTTGTTTTAACCGGTTCAATTGCCATTTCTGCGGCTATCTATTCAGTCATGTAATCAACACTCAGGGGCTGCTTTCTTTGATGGCAGCCCTAAAAAATGCCAGCCAACCTTTCGGTGGCTGGCATTTTTTCATTGAAATCATTTAACTGAAAATCGAACTAAACCAGCCCGTCACGGTTTTTACAATGAAGTCCCACATCCGCCCCAAGAAACCACTTTCTTCTACGGCCTCTTTAACGACCAATGGACGTTGATCAATCACTTTATCATTCAGAATAAAATTCACGGTTCCCACGGCCTGATCCTTCGCCAATGGTGCGTCAAGGGATGTCTGATTCAGGGTAAAACTGGCTTTTAAGTTGCCTGACTGCCCGCGAGGAACCATCACCGCAGCATCTTTTTCTACTCCCAATGCCACCTCTGAACGAGTCCCATACCATACTTTTTCCGTCACCAGCGTATCACTGGCTTTTAGTGGGGTCGCCGATTCATAAAAACGAAATCCCCATGACAAAAGTTTTTCGCTGTCAGAAAAACGCATCCGATCACTAGGGGCCCCCAAAACGACCGAAATCAGACGCATTGATCCTTCCGTTGCCGATGCAACCAGATTATAGCCTGCACCGCTGGTGTGTCCGGTTTTCACCCCATCCACATTCATGCTTTTAATCCACAATAAACGGTTACGATTAGGCTGACGAATATTGTTAAACGTGAATTCTTTCTCTTTGTTCAGCGCATACTCTTCCGGCACATCACGGATCATGGCCTGACTTAAGAGTGCCATATCACGGGCGGTACTGTACTGCCCAGCCGCATCCAGACCATGGACAGTTTTAAAATGGGTGTTTGTCAATTCCAGTGTTTTTGAGTATTTATTCATTAAATCAACGAAAGCGTCCTGACTGCCAGCCACATAATCAGCAAGGGCAATACTGGCATCATTACCGGACTGGATCACAATACCACGGTTCAGATCAATAACCTTGACTCTGTCCCCGGGTTTCAAAAACATGAGGGATGAGCCTTTCAGTACTGGATTCCCCGTCGCCCAGGCATCTTTGCCCACGGTTACCATATCCTCTGTACCGATTTTCCCTGATTTGATCGCTTGCCCAATCACATAGCTGGTCATCATTTTGGTTAAACTTGCCGGATCTAACCGCTCATCCGCATTATTTGAGGCCAGAATTTTTCCGCTGGCATAATCCATCAATACATAGGCTTTCGCATCAATTTCAGGTGCGGCGGGTTCATCCATCGCATATACATTGACGCTCGCCAACCAAAAAACACTCAAGCCAACAGCAAAAGATTTTATTACCGGTGTCTGTCGTCTTTTTTTCATCATCATTCGCCCTTTTTCTTCACTATCCAACGTGTTCTTTACTATCCAACTTGGTATCAATGCCTTTTCATAAATAGTGACACACTGAAAATCCTGAAGATCCCTTACTCACCACAGGGCGGGGGAGTAAGGACGTGCCCTACCATTTTGAAATGTCATTGATACCGACAAAGTAAACATAAAAACTCTATTAATATAGGATGTTATAAGCGAAGACTCCAACCCAATAACGTAAAGATTTTCTTGTCATTGACCTGATTTTGTTATCATATTATCGATAATTCGGAATGACCTGACATAAGGAGAACACGATGCTAACCATCTGGGGTCGTAAGAACTCATCAAATGTGAAAAAAGTCCTTTGGTGTTTGGAAGAATTAAACGTGCCATATCAACAAATTGATGTTGGCGGGAAGTTTGGCAAACTTAACGAACCGGCATACCTGCGCATGAACCCGAATGCCGTGATCCCTTGTTTGCAGGAGGGCGATTTTATTTTATGGGAATCAAATGCGATTGTACGTTACATTGCAGCCAAATTCGGCAAAGATAGCCTTTACCCCGCCGATCTTCAAGAAAGAGCCAGCATTGAAAAATGGATGGATTGGGTCGGTTGCAATCTATTTCCTCCCATTAAACAGTTCATGATCAGTTTTATCAGAACACCAGAAGAGCAACGTGACCCGAAAATCATCAGCCAAACTTTAGCAGAAATTGCACAGTTACTGAAAATTGTCGATAACACACTCAGCAGCCAACCATACCTTTCCGGTGCCAAATTTGGCATGGCCGATATCGCGCTGGCCCCACTGGTGTATTTATGGTTAAACACCGGGATAACTCGCCCTTCTCTGCCAAACTTAGCGCGCTGGTATCAATGCCTGACCGAAAGACCGGCTTTTAAAAAGATTGTTATGATCGAAATCAGTTAATTATTAGCTCATTGGCATTCTACCGGGATCTGGGAACTGATACTCAAAACCCAGTTCTCGACAGATCCTGCTACCATCAACCACTTTACTTTCACTTTCCTGATGTTCCGGCTGTAAAAATTCTGGCGGTATTAAATCCAGTTGCTGGCTGACTAACGGATAAAATTCTGATCTTTTGGGATGGACCGGCGCACACAGATTATAAACATGCCCGCCTTTGGGTTGCCGGATCAAGAGCTTGATGGCGGAAATAACATCATCCTGATGAACCAGATTTACCGCATTTTCACCGCCCTCAATGGCCTTGCGCCCGGCAAGAAAACGCCCCGCATGTCGCCCGTTACCGACCAAGCCAGCCAAACGTAATATATCCACCGAAGTATTGGGTAGCTGGTGCAACCAATTCTCCAACTCAACCAATGCCTTTGCTGATTGTGTTTCAGGGGACAATGGTTGATCTTCATTAAGATAACCGGCAGATGAACCGTAAACGGACGTGGAACTGGTAAAAATAATGCGTGGAACCGCGTATGAAAGTGCCGTATCGACAATCAGTTGCACAGCTTTAACATACTCTCCACCCCCACCCGCGATACCACTAACAGGTAAAGTCAAAACCAGCACATCGACGGACATTAATTGTTCAAGATCATCCATTTCACAGACAATTTGAGGGGTCAATTTCAATGAGAGGCAATCCACACCACACATACATGCCGCTTCAACACCATCCGGCGTTGTTTTACTCCCAACGACCTGCAGGCCACTGCTTTGCAGTGCTTGTGCCAATGGCATCCCCAACCAGCCTAATCCGATAATGGAAACTTTTCTCACCATAACTCTCCCCAAGGCCGATATGATTTTGATTGCTAGACCAATATATGGCTATAACTAACATTAACCATATATTTCCCTAATAACAACCACGCTTATTTATTATAAAAAACAATTAATTAACAAAAAATAAATACCTTTGTTTAAAAAAAGTTTGCTTTTCATACATAAAATCGGATAGGTTAAACAGCAAGCAACCCATCCTTATAAAAATAGCACTGAACATAACATCGAACATCGATATCGAACAAACATAGACGCAGAGAGTTTTCATATTATGAACCGTATTCAATTCAGCCATCATCATCACCATCATCCTGACTAGTCTTTCAGGCTGCTGTGTGCTGGAAGACATTTAACCCGTCTTCCGGTGGCATGAATACGACAAAAAACCCCCGGAAGATTTTCCGGGGGTTTTTTGTTTCTGTTTTCTACGACTTTTAAATACTGACCGAATATTGAGATAGGGTGAAACACAACATGCTAGATAAAACACGCTTACGAATAGCCATTCAGAAATCAGGCCGCCTTAGTGACGATTCCAGAACATTACTGGCGCGCTGTGGGATCAAAATCAATTTACAGCAACAGCGCCTGATTGCATTCGCCGAAAATATGCCCATCGACATCCTGCGCGTCCGCGACGACGATATTCCCGGCCTGGTTATGGATGGCGTTGTCGATTTAGGCATTATCGGTGAAAACGTCCTTGAAGAAGAATTACTGACTCGTCGGGCACAGGGGGAAGATCCCCGTTATTTAACATTGCGCCGCCTCGATTTTGGTGATTGCCGCCTCTCCCTCGCCGCTTCCTTTGATTACGAATATACCGGGGTGGAATGTCTGCAAGACGCCCGTATCGCCACCTCTTACCCACACTTATTGAAACGTTATTTGGATCAAAAAGGCATACGTTTCAAATCCTGTCTCCTCAATGGCTCTGTCGAAGTTGCCCCCCGTGCCGGGCTAGCGGATGCCATTTGTGATTTAGTCTCAACCGGCGCGACGCTGGAAGCCAACGGATTACGGGAAGTGGACGTCATTTACCGTTCAAAAGCCTGCCTGATCCAACGTGACGGGGAGATGCCAGAGGCCAAACAACAGCTCATCGACAAACTTATGCTGCGCATTCAGGGCGTCATTCAGGCACGAGAATCCAAGTACATCATGCTGCACGCTCCCAGTGATAAGCTGGAAGAAATTATCTCCCTGTTGCCGGGAGCCGAACGCCCCACTATTTTGCCGCTTGCCGGTGCACAAAATCGCGTAGCGATGCACATGGTCAGTAGTGAAACACTGTTTTGGGAAACGATGGAAAAACTCAAGGCATTGGGCGCGAGTTCCATTCTTGTTCTGCCCATTGAGAAAATGATGGAGTGACTTTGATGAACGCTGATTTTAAAACCCTCATCCGCTGGCCAGAATGTTCCCCAGAGCAACAAAAAACGTTGCTGACACGCCCTGCGGTTGCGGCATCAGAAGATATTGCCGGCACGGTTAAACACATTCTGGAAACGGTAAAAACAGGGGGTGATCAGGCGCTACAAGATTTCAGCCTGCGCTTCGACAAAACAAGGGTTGAAACCATCCAGATTTCTGCCAGTGAAGTGGATTTAGCTGTCAATCGCCTGACACCAGAGATTAAACAGGCCATGAAACAGGCTATGGATAACATCCGCCAGTTCCACGAGGCTCAAAAGCCCGTCGAGATCGACGTCGAAACACTACCGGGCGTTCGTTGCCGGCAAATCACCCGCCCCATAGATTCAGTCGGACTCTATATTCCCGGCGGCTCGGCTCCCCTGCCTTCAACGGTATTAATGCTCGGCACGCCCGCCCATATTGCAGGTTGCCGTAAAGTCATCCTGTGCTCTCCCCCGCCCATTGCCGATGAAATTCTCTATGCGGCACAACTGTGTGGGATCACTGAAATTTTCCAGATTGGTGGGGCACAAGCCATTGCGGCAATGGCATTCGGCACCGACTCCGTTCCCAAAGTCGACAAAATCTTTGGCCCCGGCAACGCATGGGTCACAGAAGCCAAACGACAAATCAGTCAACGCATTGACGGCGCCGCCATTGACATGCCCGCAGGTCCATCAGAGGTACTGGTTATCGCTGATCACGGAGCCAACCCCGTATTTACCGCAGCAGACTTACTTTCTCAGGCGGAACACGGCCCCGACTCCCAAGTCATACTGGTCACTCCTGACGAAGACTTTGCTCAACAAGTCATCCGTGAAATTGAAATTCAGCTCTCGGTATTGCCACGCCAGCAAATAGCAATCCAAGCCCTGCAGTCCAGCCGGATCATCATTACAAAAGATCTCATCCAATGTGTGGAGATCAGCAACCAATACGGCCCGGAACATTTGATCATTCAAACCCGCCAGCCTGAACAATGGGTAGAACAGATTACCAGTGCCGGCTCCATTTTCCTTGGCGACTGGTCGCCGGAATCGGCAGGGGATTACGCTTCTGGCACCAATCATGTTCTGCCGACCTATGGCTATACTTCAACCTATTCCAGCCTCGGTCTGGCGGATTTTCTGAAGAGAATGACCGTGCAGAAACTCACCCCCCAAGGGTTAAGAAACCTCGCTCCCACGATCGAAACACTGGCACAGGCAGAGCAACTCATCGCACACAAAAATGCGGTGACATTACGCATGGCGGCTCTGAATAACTCAGACCTGAGATCACAAGGCCCAGGATCAATCATGAGTACCCTTTTTGATATCAATACACTGGCAAGAGAAAATGTTCGTCAACTCGTCCCCTATATGTCTGCCCGTCGTTTGGGGGGGAATGGGAATATTTGGCTAAATGCAAATGAATACCCCACCGCCCCCGATTTCCAACTGAGCGAAAAGACGCTCAATCGCTATCCTGAATGTCAACCGGCCTCGGTTATCCAACGCTATGCACATTACGCGGGCCTACAACCGGAACAAATCCTTGTCAGCCGTGGTGCGGATGAATCCATCGAACTGTTGATCCGGGTTTTTTGTGAACCCGGCCGTGATGCCGTCCTGTTTTGCCCGCCAACCTATGGCATGTACAGTGTTAGCGCAGAAACCTTCGGTGTAGAGCAAAAAAAGATCCCTGTCAGCGCCAACTGGCAACCCGATATTGCCGCCATCAAAAATAATCTGGATCGCGTCAAACTTATTTATATCTGTAGCCCCAACAACCCCACGGGCAACTTGGTTGAGCCTGCGGCATTGCGTCAACTCCTTGAACTCACCCGCAACCGGGCGATTGTTGCCATTGATGAAGCCTACATCGAATTTTGTCCGCAACACGCTGCCACCTATGCTACCACGCGTTGGCTGCAAGACTATCCTCATCTGGTTATTTTGCGAACCTTATCGAAGGCTTTTGCTTTGGCTGGATTACGCTGTGGATTTACGTTGGCTTCTGCCGATATCATCACGCTGATGCTAAAAGTGATTGCCCCTTACCCACTTGCCACACCTGTCGCGGATATCGCAGCTCAGGCGTTGACGGAAACGGGCATTCAGACCATGAGAAATCGGGTGGAAGAAATTGTCAGTAACCGGACTTATCTTCAGCAAGAACTCAGTAAATCGGTATTGGTTGAAAACGTATTTCCGAGCGAAACTAACTATATTTTAGTGAAATTCACCGATGCAGAAAGGGTATTCAAGACGTTATGGGATCAAGGGATCATCTTGCGTGATCAGCGAAAACAACCGGGATTGGAGCATTGCCTGCGCATAACCATTGGTAGCCGGAGCGAATGTGAACAGGTGGTCAGTGCCATCAATCTACTTTCCAGACAGACGCAACACATCAAGGAAACTGAAAATCCATGAGCCAGAAACTGCTTTTTATTGACCGTGATGGAACCCTGATTACTGAACCACCCAGCGATTATCAGGTCGATCGCCTTGATAAGCTGTTTTTCGAAGCCGGGGTGATCCCGGCCCTGCTATCGCTGCAAAAAGCAGGTTACAAACTGGTGATGGTCACTAATCAGGATGGACTGGGTACAGCCAGTTTTCCACAAGCGGATTTTGCGCCGCCGCATAGCCTGATGATGCAAGTTTTCACTTCACAAGGCATCCGGTTTGAAGACGTGTTGATCTGTCCACACAAACCCGAAGATAACTGCGATTGCCGCAAACCCAAGCTGGGTTTGGTAGAAAAATATCTGTCGGCAGAGGCCATTGATGCAGAAAACAGTTATGTCATCGGTGATCGGGAAACTGACTTGCAATTAGCCCAAAACATGGGCATTAAGGGCATTCGCTATCACCCCGCATCACGGGGCTGGTCAGCCATTTGTGCGGAGTTGACCCGCAAAGATCGTCATGCGCAGGTTGAGCGAAAAACCAAAGAAACCGCTATCAATATTGAAATTTGGCTGGATCGCGAAAGTGGCAGTTGTATCAACACCGGTGTTGGTTTCTTTGATCATATGCTGGATCAGATTGCAACCCACGGCGGATTCCGCATGAATATACACGTCAAGGGCGATCTCTATATTGATGATCACCACACCGTAGAAGATACCGGTTTGGCGCTGGGGGAAGCGTTGAAGCAAGCATTGGGGGATAAACGCGGCATTGCCCGTTTTGGCTTTACATTACCCATGGATGAATGCCTGGCCCGCTGTGCCTTAGATATTTCCGGTCGTCCGCACCTTGAATATAAAGCGGAGTTTAAACACCAGCGGGTCGGAGATTTAAGCACAGAAATGATCGAACATTTTTTCCGCTCCCTCTCCTACACCATGGGATGTACCTTGCACCTGAAAACCAAAGGCAAGAATGACCATCATCGGGCCGAAAGCCTGTTCAAAGTCTTCGGCCGGACATTGCGGCAAGCCATTCGCATAGAAGGCGATACCTTGCCCAGCTCCAAAGGTGTTTTATAAGGGAATGCAATAAAGGAAGTCATGATGAAGATTGTTATTCTGGATACAGGCTGTGCTAACCTCGCTTCTGTTGCTTATGCCATCCGCCGGTTAGGTTATGAACCCCTGATCAGCTCAGACGCCAATATCGTGCGTTCAGCCGATAAGCTGTTTCTGCCCGGTGTGGGTACGGCGACTGCGGCAATGGCCCAACTGGGGCAACGCCAATTAATCCCATTAATCAGTTCGCTGTCCCAACCCGTACTGGGCATTTGCCTCGGCATGCAATTATTGGCCGACATCAGTGCGGAAGGTAACATCCCCTTGCTCAAATTAATTGAAGCGCCCGTCGAAAAAATGGTGACCGCCGATCTGCCGTTGCCACATATGGGCTGGAACCAGGTGACGGCACAAAAAGGACATCCCCTGTTTCGTCATATTGCCGATCATGCCCGTTTCTATTTTGTTCATAGTTATGCATTGCCCATCGGGGAATATACGATTGCTCAAACGGCCTATGGCAAGACATTCAGCAGTGCCATTGCAAAAGACAATTTTTTTGGTGTGCAATTCCACCCTGAACGTTCAGGCGCAGCAGGCTCACAATTACTGAAAAACTTTTTGGAGATGTAACCGCATGATTATACCTGCATTAGATTTAATCGACGGCAACGTAGTGCGTTTGCATCAGGGGGATTACGATCAGCGTCGGGATTATGGCAACTCTCCACTTTCGCGCTTGCAACAATATGAGCGGGACGGTGCCAAGTTACTGCATTTAGTCGATCTTACCGGAGCCAAAGATCCCAGCAAACGTCAGCTCACCCTGTTGAAAAAGCTACTGGGTAAGCTGACGGTTCCGGTTCAAGTCGGTGGCGGCATTCGTTCAGAAAATGATGTCAAGGCACTGCTTGAAGCCGGTGCCAGCCGGGTTGTCATTGGCTCGACGGCAATTACTCAGCCTGAATCCGTCAAACAGTGGTTTCAACGATACGGGGCAGAATCGATTGTACTGGCTTTGGATGTCCGCATCAGTGCCGACGGGATTAAACAAGTTGCCATCAGTGGCTGGCAGGAAAACAGCCATGCCACTCTTGAGTCTGTCATTGAGCAATATCTTCCCGTCGGGCTAAAACAGGTGTTATGTACCGATATTTCCCGTGACGGTACATTAAACGGCACCAATATCGCGCTCTATCAAGAAATCAGCCAACAATATCCACACATCCAATTTCAGGCTTCTGGCGGTATTGGCAGCCTCGCCGATATTTCGCCTCTGCCTGCATCCGGGGTGGCGGGTGTGATTGTCGGGCGCGCATTACTGGAAGACAAATTTACCCTGACGGAGGCTATCCAATGTTGGCAAAACGCATAATTCCCTGTCTGGATGTCCGTGATGGGCAAGTCGTCAAGGGCATCCAATTCCGTAATCATGAAATTATCGGTGATATCGTGCCGCTCGCACAACGCTATGCCCAAGAAGGTGCGGATGAGTTGGTGTTTTACGATATCACCGCCTCTTCCGACGGGCGTGTCGTGGATAAAAGCTGGGTGGCAAAAGTGGCTGAAGTCATCGACATTCCTTTCTGTGTGGCAGGGGGGATTAAAACCGTCGAAGAAGCAGGGCAAATTTTATCGTTCGGGGCAGATAAAATTTCCATTAATTCCCCGGCACTTACCGATCCGAGTTTAATTAACCGGCTGGCTGAACGCTACGGAGTCCAGTGTGTCGTCGTCGGTATTGATACCTGGTTTGATGAGGAAACCAACACTTATCAGGTTTACCAGTTTACCGGTGATGAAAAGCGCACAACCGCAACCCACTGGCAGACATTGGATTGGGTTAAAGAAGTCCAACAGCGCGGTGCCGGTGAAATCGTGCTGAATATGATGAATCAGGATGGTGTCCGCAATGGTTATGATCTCACACAACTGCAACAGGTACGCGAAATCTGTTCGGTGCCACTGGTCGCCTCCGGCGGCGCGGGTGCACCAGAACATTTTCGGGATGCGTTTAAACTTGCCAATGTTGATGGTGCTTTAGCGGCCTCCGTTTTTCACAAACAAATCATCAATATTGGTGAACTTAAGCAATATCTGACTACACAGAACGTCGAGGTTAGAATATGTTGACAGCGCGACAATTAACCGCACAAGAGATCGAAAAACTGGATTGGAAAAAAGTGGATAACCTGATGCCCGTCATTGTCCAACATGCCATCTCCGGAACCGTCTTAATGATGGGTTACATGGATCAGGAAGCACTGAATGTCACCCTCAGTTCAGGCAAAGTGACCTTTTTTTCCCGTACCAAACAGCGGTTATGGACAAAAGGCGAAAGTTCCGGTCATTTTCTGAATCTGGTCAGTATTTATCCTGATTGTGATAACGATGCCCTGCTCGCTCTTGTGGACCCGATTGGCCCAACCTGCCATCAAGGTACTGAAAGCTGTTTTGCCTCAGTACAAACCGACTGGGGTTTCCTCTATCAGTTGGAGCAACTGCTGGCCAGCCGAAAAAATGCCTCACCGGACAGTTCCTATACCGCCCGTTTATATGCCAGTGGAACAAAACGCATCGCCCAGAAAGTGGGGGAAGAAGGTGTAGAAACCGCATTGGCAGCCACAGTGAATAACAGAGAAGAGTTAACCAACGAAGCCGCAGATTTAATTTATCACTTATTGGTTTTGCTACAGGATCAAGATCTCAACCTCAGCAATATCATTCACCAATTACGGCAACGGCATTCAGCCAAAGAGTGATTTTCGATACAGGAATAACAGCCACTTCTCCAAGCTATATGTACGAAGTGGCTTCTCACTGTTCTATTAGATAATCTTTTATCTCTGAGATGGGATATCACAACAATAATGTGGCTATTCAAGTTCTGCTACTCAAAACACCTAAGCAAATTGTCAACCCATTGTCAGTGATAATTAGAGAATCCTATTGACTCTATTTAGCAGCCACAACCACCTGGTGAGATTATGGGAACTTCAACTGAGACAGCAGAGTTGCTTGAAGCTGTTCCACAGTTAAAAATTCCATAATGTGTACGGCCTTCACCAATCACACTAAATAAGTTATGGTATCGGCTTTTGCAAATAATATCTGCTGTATTTCGACATATTGGTATCGCTTTCCCTGTTTCAAATACATGTTCTTGATCAAACATAAAGTGAGTCGGGGCATCAGGGAGATTACCTTTGTATATGGCGACTTGACCATAATCTTCACAACTATCTTCTAGATCAATCTTGAATAACCTGAGAGTCATTGAATACAATCTTGTACTCCCTAGTTTTTCCTCAATACATTTGTTGCGAATAGTCTTTAAATTGCTTGCAATAATTCGTATATCCCGAAAACCTGCATCACGCGCTATTCGCACAAAATCGCCATAATACAATACATCACCAATACATTCTCCAATCAGCAATGGATCATTTTTCAACGCTTGGGAGAGTCTGCGATCAGAGAAAATATCAGCAAAATAAATTTCTCCACCCGGTTTGAGCAACCGAACCATGCCCTGAAGCACATCAGATTTTGCAGCAGCTAAGTTAATGACACAATTGGAGACGATAACATCAACACTATTTGGCGGTAAATTGAGTCGATCCAAGGATTCAATATTGCCGTGTATAAAATGTACATTACTTTCGTTATAGCCATAGGCTTCCCGGTGATATTCGATGTAACTCTTGGCAAATTCAATTTGCTTAAGAGTCGTATCTACACCGATAACTTTTCCTTCTGGCCCTACCAGCTTAGATAAAATGAAACAATCTCGCCCACCACCACAACCTAAATCCAACACGGTTGATCCAGCCAGTAAAGGAGGAAAAGGCGCACCACAGCCATAAAAACGCTGCTGCACATCTGGATGGACTGCCTTTAGTATCGTTTTGATCTCATCAGAAGGTGGTTCATCTACAGTACAAACATTCGTTACCAAGTCTTCCTTGCTCGAAAGCGTTGTACCATAGTAATTTTGTACATTTTCAACTCGCTGAGACAATTGTTGTTCTTTGGTTTTCATCATCCTATTCCTCTAACAAAATTCAACCTTAGTCCTGACATAATTCTAATAACGATCGGCTTAATACGTTTATTTGGTAAACATTCAGAAAAATAGTAAGGCCACATAACCTGCGATCATGGCCATAGTAAGGATAACAGCGACAAAGGCCGCTAAGAGTTTAAATGTGAATAGGGAGCGTAATAAAATTAGCTCAGTCAGGCTGGCGCCAGCACTACCGATAATTAACGCCAGAATCGCTCCGGCACTGACCCCTTTCGTCATCAACGCGGCTGAAAGCGGTATCAAAGCTTCGGCGCGAAGATACAGGGGTACTCCAATGACAGCAGCAACTGGGATAGCAAACGGATTATCCGATCCAGCATATTTTTCAAGCAGACTGGTAGGAATATAGCCATAGATCACACTGCCTATTGCTATACCGATAAATAAATAAGGGAGTACATTCTTAAAATCGGCCCAAGCTTCCTGCCACAGACCGCTATACTTGCTTTTTGGACGAGCCGCTTGAGTGGTTTGGCTATCGCAGCAACCTGTAGATTGCGTGGTCATCTGGGTAGCGGAACAACAGGGAGCGGCCATTGATTCACGATTGTTTGATATCACTGGCTTAACGTTGCAACTACTCCCAGAAACTCCGCAACCAGATGTCTCTTCGTGGCGTACATAACGTTCAAATCCCAATATTTGTAGCAACCATCCGGCACCCAATGAGACCAGAAAGGCAGATAATACGTAAATAGCTGTTAGTGTCAGACCAAAAGTAGCAACAAACAAGACAACGATGATGGGGTTCAATAGCGGGGAAGAAAATAAAAATACCATCATTGGACCAAAACCAGCTTTAGCACGAATTAGCCCTTTCAACATAGGAATAGTCGAACAACTACAGAAAGGAGTGATAGATCCGAGAGCAGCAGCCAGAAAATAGCCCCTTTTCCGGTTAGAACTCAGTAACGCTTCTACCTTGGATGGAGGTATATGCCGCTGGAGAATACCAACCAACAAACTGATACCAATAAACAAGGCTGATAACTCTATGGCAAGGAAGACAAACATGTTTAGGGTTTCTTGTAATTGAGAAGACATACCAGATCCTTATATATCTATAATTCTAGTATTATGGAAACAATAAGGATGATAGATTGCCATTACAATTCCTGTCAAGTATATTTCTAGAAACATAGAATTTTGGGTTTAGAGACGCGTATGAAACATGAAGAAGTCGCAGCAAGTCTGGCTGAGCTGGGGAATTGTCACCGATTAGCTATATTCCGGTTTTTAGTTAAGGCTGGCCATAAGGGAGCCTCGGTAGGGGAAATTCAGAAAGCTTTGGATATTCCCCCTTCAACGCTGTCACATCATCTCAACCGTATGGTGAAGGTCGGACTCATCCGTCAAGAGAAATACAGCCGTACTATTGTATGTATACCTGAGTATCAGCACTTGGGAAATCTGATCAACTTCTTGCAAGAAGAATGTTGTGTAGGGATTTAGCTCGAACACTTCACCAAACAATCATATGGATTATGTAAAGCATAATGGTGATAGCAGAAGGCAATATTTTCATCCGGTATATGGAATAAAACCACAGTAAACCTGAGAGGAAGAACATGACATTTCGTTAAAAAATAGTTCAATCCACTGACAAATCCCGTAGAAAATAATGGCGCTTGTCAGTGGATCGTAATGTTACTAGGACATTCAGTGATTAAAATCACTATTCAATGAATCACATGGCAGCCTTAAAGATAGCGACAATTTCTTCATGCGAAGCCTGAATCGGGTTAGTGAAACCACAGGCATCTTTCAGCGCATTGGTTGCCAATGTGGGTAAATCTTCCTCTTTTACCTTCAATGAAGATAACCCCGCCGGAATATTGACATCCCGTGCCAATTCACTAATCGCCTGAATGCAGGCATCAGCGCCCTGCCCGTCGCTCAGATTGGCTACATCAACGCCCATCGCTACAGCAATATCCTTCAGGCGAGCCGCAGCAACTTGGGTATTGAATCGTTGTACATGTGGCAGTAAAACGGCATTACAAACACCATGAGGCAAGTCATAAAAACCACCTAATTGGTGCGCCATAGCATGGACATATCCCAAAGACGCATTATTGAATGCCATACCTGCCAAAAACTGGGCATAGGCCATATTTTCACGCGCTTCCACATCATGCCCCTCTTCAACGGCACGGCGTAAATTGCGGCTAATCATGGTCACCGCTTTTAGGGCACAGGCATCCGTGATAGGGTTCGCCGCCGTAGAAACATAAGCCTCAATAGCATGAGTCAAAGCGTCCATCCCTGTTGCGGCGGTCAGTCCTTTTGGCATCCCTGCCATCAGGACAGAATCATTGATTGATAAAATAGGCGTCACATGTTTATCCACAATCGCCATTTTGATATGACGTTCAACGTCTGTGATAATACAGAAGCGTGTCATTTCAGAAGCCGTGCCCGCAGTCGTATTGATGGCAATCAACGGTAACTGCGGTTTAGCGGAACGATCAACGCCTTCATAATCACGAATATCCCCACCGTTGGTCGCCACCAGTGCAATGCCTTTTGCACAGTCATGAGGTGAACCACCTCCTAAAGAGATCACGCAATCACAGTTATGCTGACGCAGAATTTTCAATCCATCCTCAACATTAATGGTTGTCGGGTTAGGATTCGTGCCATCATAAATTGCGCTTTTTATCCCTGCATCCGCCAGTAAAGCCTGTACTTTTCCAACAACACCAATCTCGTTTAGCACGCGGTCAGTGACAATCAACGCTTGTCTGTAGCCATAATTTCTTATTAATTCAACGGATTCAGTCATGCATCCCATACCGATTTTATTCACTGGCGGGATAAAGAAAGTTGATGCTGCCATTTGAAACTCCTTAGATTTTACTGGGTATCCCAAATTTCAATGCAAGAGAAATGAATGACAATGTGACATCTATCTGCCTGAGTCATTTTGACCAGAATCAATAATTGCCTATCTAAAGAAGAAAAAAATAGGCACACACTTTGACTTTGCGTTTATGTAAGAGAAAGCCGGACATCAGACTACCGTCGTATCTCTGCATCAAAATGGGTTGTATTGAGGAAAGTTGTCTTGCGGAAAGTTGCTTCTCAGAAAGTTGTTTTCCGAAAAATGACTTTTCGCAAAATGGTTGATTGGAGCCAGCTCTAAGAATATACCCAATAAGATAAAGATAACTTAAATAAAGTTTACATTTTGCTATAATTTAACCAGGTGATAATGGGCGATTATTATATGAATAATATTTTTGTTCTGGTAATACTCGGTCTGGTTATCTTCAGTCTCGCTGCATTTCTTTATTACCATGATACTGAGATAGCAAGCTGGTTAGAGAGGTTTGCACAACAGTTGCTCAAGTAGCAACGACCAAATTAACATTTTTCATTAAAAATTTTTCAGTTAAAACTTTTCATTTAAAACTTTTCGTTTAAAAAAACAGGGCGCTGAAAATTCAGCGCCCTGGTTCCTAACTTAGACATCTAATCAACATAGCTAATGGTTATTCCAGCCATTCCGTGTGGAACACGCCTTCTTTATCAGTACGTTTGTAAGTGTGCGCGCCAAAGTAATCGCGTTGAGCCTGAATCAAATTGGCAGGCAAAACGGCTGAACGATAGCTGTCGTAATAAGAAATGGCGGCTGAGAATGTCGGTGTTGGGATCCCATTCTGCACGCCATAAGAGATCACATCACGCAACGCTTGCTGATATTCATCGGCAATTTGCTTAAAGTAAGGTGCTAACAGCAAGTTGGCGATAGCCGGGTTTTCACGGTACGCATCGGTGATTTTTTGTAGGAATTGCGCGCGAATGATACAACCCGCACGGAAAATCTTGGCGATTTCCCCGTAGTTCAGATCCCAGCTATATTCATCCGAGGCCGCTTTCAGTTGTTGGAAACCTTGCGCATAGGAAACAATCTTACCCAGGTACAGGGCGCGGCGAACTTTCTCGATAAATTCAGCTTTATCACCATTGAATGGCTGTGCTTCTGGGCCAGACAACACCTTGGATGCGGCCACGCGCTGATCTTTCATGGAAGAGATATAACGTGCAAACACAGATTCCGTAATCAGTGTCACGGGAACACCCAGATCCAGCGAGCTTTGGCTAGTCCATTTGCCCGTACCTTTGTTTGCGGCTTCATCCAGAATCACGTCAACCAGATAGTTGCCTTCTTCATCTTTCTTACGGAAGATATCAGCCGTAATCTCGATCAAATAGCTGCTCAACTCGCCTTGGTTCCAATCACTGAACACGTCTGCCAGTTCCTGATTGCTCAGGTCCAGTGAATTTTTCAACAAGGAATAGGCTTCTGCAATGAGCTGCATATCACCATATTCAATACCATTGTGAACCATCTTCACATAATGGCCGGCACCGTCAGCACCGATATAGGTGATGCAAGGCTCGCCATCAACTTGGGCGGCAATTTCTTTCAGAATGGGTGCCACCAGCTCATAGGCTTCTTTCTGACCGCCAGGCATGATTGAAGGGCCTTTCAGTGCGCCCTCTTCGCCACCGGAAACCCCGGTACCGATAAAGTTAAAACCCTGAGCAGACAGCTCACGATTACGACGGATCGTATCCTGAAAATAGGTGTTGCCACCATCGATCAGAATGTCACCCTTATCCAAATGTGGCGTCAGTGATGCAATGGTTTTATCCGTCGCGTCACCCGCCTTAACCATCAACAGAATACGACGTGGCTTTTCCAGCGAATCGACAAATTCTTCAATGGAATAACTTGGAACTAACTTTTTCCCTGGATTTTCAGCAATAACTTCATCAGTTTTATCACTGGAGCGGTTAAAAATAGATACAGAGTAACCACGGCTTTCAATATTCAACGCCAGGTTGCGCCCCATTACCGCCATACCGACAACACCGATCTGCTGTTTGGACATGAATAACTCCCGTCTAATAATGACTTCTGCCCACCCAAGATGCAGTACGTCAATGCAATATGTCGTATGCGACACAATATGTCGTATGCAACACATGCCCGTATGCAACAAAACAGAAGTGGACAATTTTGTTAATGAGGCCACATGTTAACTCAGGAAGGGTCATAGGGGGTAGTTATTGGTGCAATCGATACCGTTGTGATGTTTGTTTGCTGAAAAAATTTCCAACTAAGATAAATCGACTATTGATATTTTGTGCTGCAGTATCCATTATTCAATAGTCGGCAGAAGCCGTCCTATTAAAAGGTAAAAAAAATTGTATGGAATGGATCGCTGATCCGACGATATGGGCTGGCTTAGCCACACTGATCGTTTTAGAAATTGTTCTCGGAATTGACAACTTAATATTTATTGCCATTTTGGCAGATAAACTTCCTGAAAAACATAGAGACAAAGCTCGCCTGACAGGGCTTTCCTGCGCCCTTGTCATGAGGATATTGCTGCTATTTGGCCTATCTTGGCTTATTTCCCTGACTAAGCCACTCATTACCCTATGGAACCATCCTTTCAGCGCCCGTGATTTAATTATGCTGATAGGCGGGATTTTCTTATTGTTCAAAGCGACAATGGAGTTGAATGAACGGTTGGAAGGGGAAACTCTGCATTCCGGTCAACAACGCAAGGGAGCCAACTTCTGGGCGGTTGTCGTGCAGATTATTGTCTTGGATGCGGTATTCTCACTGGATTCCGTTATCACTGCCGTGGGCATGGTCGATCACATCGGTATCATGGTTGCCGCTGTTATCATCGCCATGGTCCTGATGATATGGGCCAGTAAGCCGCTGACAAAATTCGTCAATGCACACCCCACCATCGTTATCCTCTGCCTCAGCTTTTTGTTGATGATCGGTTTCAGCCTGGTTGCAGAAGGTTTTGGCTATCGCATTCCGAAAGGCTATCTCTATGCTGCCATCGGTTTCTCCATCATGATTGAAGCATTGAATCAGTTTGCCCAGTTCAATCGCCGCAAGTTCTTGAGCGCTTCCCGTTCCCTGCGTGAAAGAACAGCGGAGGCCGTTCTTCACATTCTGAATGGCAAACGTGAAAATGCGACGCTGGATAATCATGCTTCCGACCTGATAGCGGATCATACGGATAACAAAGAGGTCTTTGAACCGCAGGAACGCCAGATGATTGCCCGCGTTCTCAGCATGGCACAACGCACTGTCAGCAGTATCATGACGTCACGCCATGATGTGATTTATCTTGATGTTCATGCTCCCGCGGAAAAATTGACCCTGTTGCTGGAACAAAAACCCCACACGCGAATTGTCGTTACGGATGAAAAAACCGGTGATGAGCCGCTCGGCGTGGTGCATGTGATTGATATTCTTAATCAACAACTGATTCACCATACCTTTGATTTACGGCAGTTAGTACAACAACCGTTAATCTTCCCGGAATCCCTTTCTTTGCTGCAGGCATTGGAACAATTCCGTCAGGCACAAACGCATTTTGCCTTTGTCGTCGATGAATTTGGTTCTGTTGAAGGTGTGGTCACGGTAACCGATGTGATGGAAACCATTACCGGTAACTTGCCTGTGGGTAGCGGAGAGCTCGATGCCCGCCATGATATTCAGGTCATGGAAGAAGGGTATTGGGTCGCCAATGGGTTTATGCCACTGGAAGATCTGGTCCTTTACGTGCCACTGCCATTGGATGAAAAACGCGAATACCAAACTCTGGCAGGTCTGCTGATGGAGCACCTGCAACATATTCCACAACAAGGTGAACAGTTACAGATTGGCGATTATCTGTTTGAACCGTTGGAAATCACCAGCCACCGTATCCATAAAGTCAAAATTACTTCATTGAAAGTGGAAGAAGAAACAGAGTCATAACACGCCATTCTAAGGTGACATTATTCATTACTGAGGAAAACCGGCATAAGGCCGGTTTTTTTTATTCCTATAAGTTTTATCAGATTGGTTCAATTTTTAGGCTATTTGCTTGTAATTTCCCTAAGTACAATTGACCCCATTCAAAGGTAGTTGGCAATACATCTATACCCAATGAATTTCAAGATGCAGCCAACAAAGCGGCAACTTGAAGTATGACGGATATATTAATTGTTAATGAAATGAGGGG
The DNA here is from genome assembly GCF_002127545.1 of Xenorhabdus beddingii. GTDB lineage: Bacteria > Pseudomonadota > Gammaproteobacteria > Enterobacterales > Enterobacteriaceae > Xenorhabdus > Xenorhabdus beddingii. The sequence goes on along the minus strand of NZ_MUBK01000002.1, from coordinate 122,013 downwards.
TTAATATGAGTACAAAATATTTTGCATTACTGACAGATGCAGGTACGAACAAACTAGAACAAGCCTCTTCATCGGGTAATAAACTTGAGATTACCCATATGGCGGTCGGAGATGGTGGTGGCAACTTACCCACTCCCGATGCCGGCCAATCCAAACTGATTAATGAAAAGCATCGTGCTGAAATTGATGCCTTGACCATTGATCCCAAAAACCCGAACCAAATTATCGCCGAACAGGTACTCCCTGAAGGCGGAGGCGATTGGTGGGTTCGTGAAATGGGTCTGTTTGATAAAAACGGGACACTGATAGCAGTAGGAAACTGCGCCGATATCTATAAATCGGAATCTCAGGAACAGGCCGTTCGCATGGCTTTGACGGTTGACGACGATAACCTGACAGATTTGATCAGTGGGTTGGTTTCCAGCCTGGCGACGCGCAAATTTGTCAAAGAGAGAATCAAAGAACATACCAAAAGCCGCGAACACCCTGACGCAACTTTAAAAGAGAAAGGATTAATTGCGTTGAGTAATGCGGTAAACAGCGACAGTGAAGCTCATGCAGCAACACCAAAAGCAGTCAAGGCGGCATACGAATTGGCCCGTCAAGCCAATGAATTAACCAATCAAACCAATGAAACCGTTAATTCAATTATTTCGACCAATAGATATGTGCCATCAACACGTAAAATCAATGGAAAACAGCTTTCCAAAGATATTGAACTGACTGCGGCGGATGTCAGGGCCTACGACAAGCTCCAGACCGATTCCCTTGTCGATGAAGCCAAGAAATTGGCTAATACCGCCAGTGATACCGCAAACACCAAAGTTCCATTGGCGCGTAAGATTAATGGCAAAGAGCTGGTGACAGATATCACCCTTACCGCGCTTGATGTGAATGCTTACAGCAGGCAGGACACCGACAGGCTGATCGAAACTGTTGATAAATCGGCCAACACGGCTAATCAGAATGCCATCGCGGCCCTTAAACAAGCGGAAAATAATGTCCCGCAAACTCGCAAGATCAACAACAAGGAGCTGATAACCGATATCCAACTGACTGCGGAGGATATCGATACCTATGACAGGAAGGAGATTGAGGATCGGATCAACATCGTTCAGCAATCCGCTGACAAGGCCAGTAAAGAAGCCAATAACGCCGCTCAACAAACTGAAACTAAAGTCCCATTAACCCGCAAAATCAATGACAAAGAGCTGTCAACCGATATTGAATTAAATGCGGCTGATGTGGGTACATACACCAAGGCGGAAATTGATGGTCATATCAGCCAGGTCAATATACTGGCAGAAAACGCCAATAATACCGCCAATACCGCGATTCAACATGCTGATACCAAAGTTCCATTAGCCCGCAAAATCAATGGCAAAGAGCTGTTATCTGACATTGAATTACACTCAGTTGATGTCGGTGCCTACGGTAAAGAAGAAACGGATGGCATTATCAAAGATGTCAGAATACAGATCGATAATGTCAATAATTTGGCTGAACAAGCCAATAGTAATGCGGCAGCAGCCATTACAGATGCGGGCACCAAAGTTCCATTAGCCCGCAAGATCAATGGCAAAGAGCTGTCAGCAGATATTGAACTGACTGCGGCGGATATTGGCACTTACAATAAAGTGGAAATCGATGCTCGTATCGATGAAGTTGATAAACTGGCGGAAACCGCCAATCACACCGCCAATACCGCGATTCAAAACGCTGATAACAGAGTCCCACTCGCCCGCAGGATCAATGGCAAAGAGCTGTCAGCGGACATTGAACTGACTGCGGCGGATGTTGGCACTTACGATAAAGTGGAAATCGATGATCGTATCGGCAAGGTGAATACTCTGGCGGAAACCGCCAATACCCATGCCACTGCCGCCATTGATACCGCAAACACCAAAGTCCCGCTCACCCGCAAGATTAACGGCAAAGAGCTGTCAGCAGATATTGAACTAGTTGCATCTGATATTGATGCCTATAACAAGGGGGAAGCAGACGCCCAGATCAAGGAAGTCAGAACCCTGGCTGAACACGCCGATCAACTCGCGGACGCGGCAGCTAAAAATGCAGACGGCAGAGTGCCACTGGCCCGCAAAGTGAATGGCAAAGAGCTGTCAGCGGACATTGAACTGATTGCGGCGGATGTTGGCACTTACGATAAAGTGGAAATCGATGATCGTATCGGCAAGGTGAATACTCTGGCGGAAACCGCCAATACCCATGCCACTGCCGCCATTGATACCGCAAACACCAAAGTCCCGCTCACCCGCAAGATTAACGACAAAGAGTTGTCAGCAGATATTGAACTGGCTGCATCAGATGTCCATGCCTATAACAAGAAGGAAACTGATGACTTTATCAGCGGCGTCAAGGCACAAATCGACGACGTGCAACAATTGGCTGACACCGCCAATGATCATGCCAAGGCAGCCACTGAAAAAGCTGACAACAGAGTGCCATTAACCCGCAAGGTCAATGGCAAAGAGCTGGCCGCCGACATTCTACTGACTGCGGCTGACATCGACGCCTACAACAAAGAGGAAACCGACGCCCATATCAAAGATGTCAGGGTTCTGGCGGATACTGCCAGTCAGAATGCGAATGATGCCCTTCAAAGCGCTGGCAACAAAGTGCCGCTCACCCGTAAAGTCAATGGCAAGGAGCTGTTAACTGACATTGAGCTGAATGCGGCTGATATCGGGACTTATAACCAAGCAGAAATCGATGATCGTATCGGCATCGTGGATAAACTTGCTGATACCGCCAATAAAACCGCGAATTCGGCGATTCAAAATGCTGACAGCAGAGTGCCATTAACCCGTAAAGTGAACGGTCAGGAACTGTCAGTCGATATCCAACTGACTGCGGCGGATATTGGTACTTACAACAAGGTAGAAATCAGTGAGAATATTGGTAAGGTGGAAAAACTCGCTGATACCGCCAATAAGACCGCGAATTCGGCAATGCAAAATGCTGAAGGCAGGGTGCCATCAACCCGTAAAGTGAATGGCAGAGAGCTATCAACCGATATTGCACTCACCGCAACTGACGTCGATACCTATAACAAGGCCGATATCAACATCCTTATTGATGAAGTTAAAGAACTGGCAAACAATGCCAATAATAATACGGATAACAAAGTTCCATTAACGCGAACGGTGAATGGCAAGGCCCTGCTATCAGATATTAAGCTGACAGCATCGGATATAAATGCCTATACCAAAGGAGAGGTAGACAGTCGCGTTGAAGAGATTAAGGAGCTGGCAAATACCGCCAATAACAATGCGGATGGCCGAGTCCCGCTTACACGCACAGTCAATGGCAAGGCCCTGTTATCCGATATTAAACTTACCGCCTCTGATGTAGGGGCTTATAGCAGAGCCGACGTCGATACTCGCATTAGCAAAGTTGACACATTGGCGAATAATGCCAATACCCTCGCGATAGCAGCCAAAGCTGACGCTGAGAACCGACTGGAGAAAAGTAAGAACGGGGCTGATATCCCGGACAAACAGGCTTTTGTCAGAAACTTAGGCTTGGGTGAACTGGTTGGATTAGATATTGAGTCACGTCGGGTTGAGGACAAACACACCATCATCAAGCTGGGTGAAATATTCTTGCTAAACGGGCAGGTAAGCGGTAGTGAACCCATTGGTGAGTTTAATTCATCCGTCATCAATGGCGTGACTTACTATACCCACTTCTACAAAATCAAACTGCCCACGACGTTGCCAAACGGCATTATCTCGTGCCAGGCCAATATTGTCGGCGATAATTTTGACAATCAGCACCCCGGTTATCTGGCTGATGTCAAAACACAAAGAGATAATCCAGATGGGGTCGGATTGTCTAAGGATACCGTCACCCTATCCGTGACAACGCCACAAACAGGCTGGGTGCCGAACTTCTATTATCAGGTTGTAGGGTATTAGTTGTAAGGTATTAGTTGTAAGGTATTAGTTGTAAAGTATCCACAGAAAAAACATAAATCAGGTGATCGCTGAGGCGATCACCTATTATCATTAGCGGCACATCATTATTAACGCTATTTTTTATTCAGAAGATCCCCTAGTTTCTTAAGGTCTTCATTATTGCGATTATTTTCGAGCCACTCTTTGATGGATTTTTTGACCTTTTGCTGTAATTCATCACGCAACACAGGTTCCACATTCAACGTATATTGCAGATTATCCCAGTCGCCATAAACCCGCAGAGGAATGCTTAATTTCGCCAGACGACGTACCAATTCGTTCTGCTTACCCCATCCATCGGTCAATTGCACCCACAATGAAACATCACAACTCTGTTTCAGTAAATTAGCCTTTCCCTGCCCCTGAATATTGAGTATGCCGGAAGTCGCTACAAGTTCATTGATCTTCACTTCACCGCGATCCAATTGGGCTTTCACTGACATCTTTTTTGCTTCAGTAAAATCATCAGTATTCGTAGGTTGGCTGACTTGATCGGTTGCCCGTGCAAAAGATTGCTGAATAAGTTGAGGAATGTTCAACCCTTTCAGGCGCACGTTTTCCACATCAATATTCAAATCGCCCTGCCAGTAATGGGAAACGGCATATTCATCATACCCTTGCCCCAAAAGATCCCCATTGACATTAAGCTGGCCGCTGAATGTTGGCGGTAAGGCCAAGAAGGTTAACAACGGCTGCAATTCAATTTTCTGCAACCGTGGTTTTGTCTGCAATTTGGCAGGAGCCACCGTGGCATCAATCGTGGTCGGAAGCGCAAAATGCCCACCAAATACATTGCCGCTTAAGGTTGTGATGTTCGCCATGCCATTGTCATTCACGGCTTTCAAGTCAAAATTATCAATATTCATGCCCTGATAAATGAACTTACCTGCAGTCAATGAAATATCAGCACCAAATCCCCGCAAAAACGCAAGATCATAATTGGATAGTGGCGATACTGACGTCGCAATCACCGGTTTTGATGAATTATTTTCAATCCGATAATCCTGTTTTGCCTGTGGGGTGTTTTTCGGTAACAGACCCCCGCCCAACAGATTGTCCAGATTCAATGTTGTCGAAGTCAGATTGATGGAGTATTGCGGCTGATCTTTCAAAGCGGCTGTAATATCACCTTTCAGCTCGCTCTCATCATTCATGGTCAGCGCTATTTTTTGCAATGATATTAATTCAGGCGAAGCCTGATATTTCACTGTGGCACTGCCTGTCCCCTGAATACCTGCGGAGGGTAAACCAATGCCTTTCAATTGGTATTCGAAAGCATTAATGTCAGCCGACATTTTCTGTGGATAACCGGAGATATCCACTGAGGCCCCCAGTTCAAATGCCAATTCTTGCTGATTTTGATTAATATTACTGCTGAGATTGAGGTCAACACGAGTGGGATCACGACGTTCCAACAGTAAATTCATCCCACGAACATTGAGCTGGGAATGGTGACCGGCTTGCCAGATCAACAAACTATCCACGATTTTGATTCTGGCAATATCCAGCTTCCAAGCCTGACTTCCTGTCGCTACCGGATAGTGAATATCACTTTCTGGCGCAATCGGCGCCTGCAGCCGTTGTTGCGGCTGGCTATCCGGTGTAAACCGCAATACCGCGCCTTTCAGCATCACTTCCTTAACAGAAAGTTGATGAGACAACAGCGGCAACAGTTCCACATCCAAGCGCATGTTTTCTGCCACAATGGCAGGTTTTTGGGCATTCTGAGCGGTCAATGATACCTGTCCGGTCAGAATGCTCAATTTTGGCCAGACATGCCAGCGCAAATCATCCTGCAACACGAGCTGGTAACCACTCTTCTTTTGTACCTGTTTGACTATATAGTCCCGGAAGTCATTGGGGTTAACCAGCATAACCAGCGTCGTTAAACCAGCAACAATGACTACCAACAAAATAATGAGCGTCGTCAACAATCTTTTCATGACTTCCCCAGTCCCATGTCCACAAGATGACTCTTTTTCACCAGAAGGTGATTTTTCACCAAAGGGCTATTTTTCACCAAAGAGCTTTACCAGAAAAGATTAATCCTCACTGATTCGGCTGCCTACGGCTCCTTGCTGATTTTTATATTTCGCATCCTGACGTCGGTTATAAGGCCGTTCAGCCGATCCCGAAAGCGGTTCAAAGCTCAATGCACCTATGACCATCCCAGGTCGTAAAGCCAAAGGCAGTTTGCCTGAATTATAGAACTCCAGCACAATTTGCCCTTGCCAACCCGGATCGATGCGGTGCGCAGTGACATGCACCATCAGGCCAAGACGTGCCAGAGATGAACGACCATCTAACCAACCGACTAAATTATCAGGCAATGTGACAGATTCCAGCGTTACCGCCAACGCCAATTCACCGGGATGAAGGAAGAAGGCTTCCTCATCCGGTAAAATAATCTCATCGCTCATGACACGATCAAGCGCCTCATTGACCTGAGCCTTAGGACCACTCAAATCAATGTAGGCAGCCGTATGACCACGAAAAACGCGAAACTGATTCCCAAGGCGCACATCAGCAGTTGCCCCGTTAATACGTTCAACAGGGGGACGAGGGGTAATTACCAGCTTACCTTCATCTAGCCATTTAATAATGTCACGGTCACAGAGTCGCATTATTTCCTCTCAAATACGATGATGTTTATGAATGCCTGAACAGCAGATTATTCGTAAAATTGGCCTATCTTGGCTTTCAAGATATCAATGGCCACACGGTTTTTCCCTCCGCGCGGTACAATGATATCGGCATATTGTTTTGATGGCTCGATAAATTGCAGGAACATGGGACGCACGGTTTTTTTGTACTGTTCCATCACGGAATCCAGCGAACGCCCGCGCTCATTCACATCGCGTTTAATGCGACGCATCAAACAAATATCCAGTGGCGTATCGACAAAAATGGAGAAATCCAACTCTTGGCGCAAGCGCTTATCCGTTAATAGTAGAATACCTTCGAGGATAATGACTCTTTTCGGTTCAAAATGGATGGATTCGGGTTTGCGGGTGTGTTCGACGTAGTCATATTGCGGCAATTCAATGGATTTTCCGGCTTTCAGTGCCTGAAGATGTTCAAACAGCAAACTGTGATCCATTGAACTCGGGTGATCGTAATTAACTTTATAACGTTCTTCTATCGGGGTATGAGTTTGATCTTTATAATAGCAATCTTCTGGAATAACACCGATATTATGATCACCAACTTGAGCTCGTAATTCCCTATAAAGTGTGCTGGCAATAAGGCTTTTGCCTGAGGCGGAGGCACCTGAAATACCTACGATTGTACACTTATGTGCTTCATCAGCCATAGTAGAAATAACCTGGTTAAAAAAGAAAAAATAAAGTAGGAACATGGTGTTCGATACACCACGTTTGGCGGATTATAGGGAGTTAATGGCTTCTATTCCAGCGTAAACAAGATAAGTCTCGTTTTTTTCGATGAGCTTCGCATAAAAATGCTGCAATTTGATCTCTCAAGTAAAGAATATTCTATAAATCATTTTCAAATAGGAATACTCAAGCTATAGCTAAACGTGTTTCCAAAATTATTCTTAAAATAGTGGCAAAAAACTTCAATGATATGCAAATAAGGGTGCTGAACAATGGAATGGCTCTCATCCAGCAGAGCCATTGACCGACCATTTTTTGACAATACTGTAGTCATTACAATTGGTTAAAAACTTTCATTAAAACGGCGTTTAATTGTGTATTTTTGCTCAATGACTTAAATCAAACTGCACGGAAAGATATTTCAGTCGGGATCTTTTCTCCCTGCCAATACATCCGCGCAGAAATATTGGCGGCGATTTCACGGTAAATATCTGCAAATTCACTGTCAGGCTGGCTGATCACGGTCGGTTCACCACGGTCAAGATCTTCACGCAGGGAAATATGCAGTGGGATCTGCCCCAATAATTGGCAATCGTATTTTCCTGCCAGTTTTTCTGCCCCTCCTGTACCGAAAATCGGCTCGTGATGGCCACAGTGACTGCAAATATGCGTGCTCATGTTCTCAATAACGCCTAAAACTGGCACATTGACTTTCTGGAACATGACAATGCCTTTCATCGCATCGATCAGGGCAATATCCTGCGGCGTGGTGATCACCAAGGCACCGGTCACCGGAATATTCTGGGACAGCGTTAACTGAATATCCCCTGTACCCGGTGGCATATCAATCACCAGATAATCCAGGTCCGGCCATAAAGTGTCCTGTAGCATTTGCATCAGGGCCTTGCTCGCCATCGGGCCACGCCAGACCATCGCGTTATCATCAGTCACCAGATAACCGATGGAGTTGGTCGCCATGCCATGTACCATAATCGGGGCCATATGCTGACCGTCCGGGGAAGTCGGGCGCTCTTTGGCGGTGCCAAGCATATTGGGGATCGAGGGGCCATAGATATCCGCATCCAGAATACCGACTTTTGCGCCTTCTTGCGCCAGTGCCAACGCCAGATTTACCGCCGTACTGGATTTCCCTACCCCGCCTTTGCCTGAGCTGACGGCCACAATATTGCGCACGCCATTGACGCCCGGTAAGTCATTGGCACGGCGCAATGTACTGATATCGTGGGTTAACCTCCATTCAACCGATTTTGCGCCCGTCACGGCTTGCAGGGATTGAGTGGTCTCTTTTTTCAATACTTCAAAGGCACGTTTCCAGGCGAACGGCATGATTAATTCAAGATACAGTATCCCGTCCAACATGGCACAGTGATGCAATGTTTTCAGGGCAATCAAATCTCGCTCTAATGTCGGATGTTTGAATGTTGCCAATATCTTCACAACATGTTCTTTCAGCAGGTCAGGACTGGACTGCTCGGAGGATCGTGAATTCATCCCGGCTCCTTTTGATTTCTCTTTTTTCAACCTAAAACTGTTCGTCCATCATAACAGAAGCCAGCGACTTCGGATAAGGCTACCCGTAAAAGTAGCGAAGTTCTCCTGTTACCCTAGCGACAATGCTCTTGATCAGGTAACATCAAAAACCCTTTTCATTTTACGGAAGTCAGATCCTAACCATGTCTCAAGTCGCGAACAAATTATTGGTGACCTGTGCGTTACCTTATGCTAATGGTCCCATTCATCTCGGTCATATTCTGGAACACATTCAGGCTGATATTTGGGTTCGTTATCATCGAATGCGCGGCAAAGAGGTTCACTTTGTCTGTGCTGATGATGCCCACGGTACACCAATTATGCTGAAAGCTCAGCAGAGTGGGATTTCACCAGAAGATATGATTGCCAAGGTGAACCTAGAGCATCAGCAGGATTTTGCCGGCTTTGCCATCAGCTACGATAACTACCACTCTACGCACAGCGAAGAGAACAAGGCACTGGCCTCCAAGATTTATCTGGAACTGAAAAAGAATGGTTACATCAAGAACCGGACCATTTCTCAGCTATACGATCCGGAAAAAGGGATGTTCCTGCCGGATCGTTTTGTCAAAGGTAGCTGCCCAAAATGCAAGGCAGAAGATCAGTATGGCGATAACTGTGAAGTTTGTGGAAGCACCTATTCCCCAACGGAATTGATCAACCCGCGTTCTGCGGTCTCCGGGGCAACACCGCAAATGCGCGATACCGAGCATTTCTTCTTCGATCTGCCGGCATTCAGCGACATGCTGCAACAATGGATCCGTTCCGGTACGTTGCAGGAGCAAGTGGCAAACAAAATGCAGGAATGGTTCGAAGCGGGATTGCAACAGTGGGATATTACCCGTGATGCACCCTATTTCGGCTTTGAAATTCCCGATCAGCCGGGTAAATATTTCTATGTCTGGCTGGATGCGCCAATTGGCTATATGGGTTCATTCAAGAATCTGTGTGACAAACGCGGTGACCTGAATTTCGATGAGTTCTGGGAGAAAGATTCCAAAGCGGACCTCTATCATTTCATCGGTAAAGATATCGTGTATTTCCACAGTCTGTTCTGGCCGGCCATGTTGGAAGGTTGCAACTACCGCAAGCCAACCAACCTGTTCGTTCACGGTTACATCACCGTTAACGGTACCAAGATGTCCAAGTCCCGTGGAACCTTTATCAAGGCCGAGACTTATCTGAAACATCTTGATGCCGATTGCCTGCGTTATTACTACGCGGCGAAGCTCTCTTCCCGCATTGATGATATCGACCTGAATCTGGAAGATTTTGTTCAGCGTGTAAACAGCGATATCGTCAACAAAGTGGTTAACCTGGCGTCACGTAATGCCGGTTTCATCAATAAGCGCTTTGGGGGCAAACTGGCAGACCAGCTTGCTGATCCTGCGCTGTACCAAAAATTTGTTGATGCTGCCCAAGTGATTGAGGACGATTTCACCCACCGTGAATTCGGCAAGGCAATCCGTGAAATCATGGCACTGGCCGATCTCGCCAACCGTTATGTTGATGAACAAGCACCGTGGGTTGTGGCGAAACAGGAAGGCCGTGACGCTGATCTACAGGCTATCTGCTCAATGGGCATTAACCTGTTCCGGGTGCTGATGACTTACCTGAAGCCCGTGCTGCCGGGCTTGGCCGCACGCACAGAGGCATTCCTGAATACGGAACTGACTTGGGATGGCATCCAACAACCGCTGCTGGCTCACGACGTTTCACCTTTCAAGGCGCTGTTCAGTCGGATTGAAATGGCTAAAATTGAAGCCATGGTCGCTGATTCAAAAGAGAACATTGAGCCACAAAAAACCGTGACCGGCCCCTTGGCGGATGACCCCATTCAGGACACCATCGCATTTGATGATTTTGCCAAAATTGATCTCCGTATCGCATTGATCAAACAGGCTGATTTCGTTGAAGGCTCAGATAAGCTGCTAAAACTGACGCTTGATCTCGGCGGTGAAATTCGTCAGGTGTTCTCCGGTATCCGTTCAGCCTATCCTGATCCCAAGGTGCTGGAAAGTCGTCTGACAGTCATGGTTGCCAACCTTGCACCACGTAAAATGCGTTTTGGTCTTTCAGAAGGTATGGTGATGGCGGCAGGACCTGGCGGGAAAGACATTTTCCTGCTCAGCCCGGACAGTGGCGCGCAACCAGGAATGCAGGTTAAATAACCGACACTAATTCCGATAATATTGATGATTATCAAATAGATATTAAAGCGGACTCAAAAATGGGTCCGCTTTTTAATGTGACATATGGCACATTTACAGTGTTAGTCGTATGATAAAACCCTCGCTATATTGAGGAATTATTGATTATGTCTTTCCAAAACGTGCTGATGATAGGCTGGCAATATCTGCGCGCATTCGCGTTACTCTATTTGTGTCTGATTGCGGGAAATAGCATTTCAGCACTGCTTCCCTTCTCTCTTCCCGGCAGTATCATTGGCTTACTTCTCCTGTTTTGTTTACTCACATTCCAAATTATTCCCCCACATTGGGTAAAACCGGGCTGTAGCCTGTTGATGAAAAACATGACGTTGCTCTTTTTACCTATCGGGGTGGGGGTCATGGATTACTACTCACAACTGAGTCAACAGATACTGCCCATTATCCTTTCCTGTATTGTCAGTACCGTCGTTGTCATGATTGTCGTTGCCTACAGTTCTCACTATGTTCATCGCGAGCGCACCATCATTGGTGCTAAACAGCAAAAGCCGGAAGAGAAAGAAAAATGTTAAGCTATATTTGGTGGTCACTGCCATTAACGTTGTTCGTATTTTATTTTGCCAAAAAACTGTCAATGAGGCTCAAACTGCCTATATTTAACCCCTTGCTGATGTCAATGGCCGTTATCATCCCCTTGCTGCTCATGACTCATACCCCTTACAAGCACTATTTTGCGGGTAGCCGGATATTGAATGATTTACTGCAACCTGCCGTTGTCGCTTTGGCCTTTCCTCTTTATGAACAGCTCCACCAAATCCGTGCCCAATGGAAATCCATTATTACCATCTGTTTTATCGGCAGTATTGTGGCAATGGTCACGGGGACTGCCATTGCATTATGGGCAGGTGCGACACCTGAAATCGCGGCCTCTGTGCTGCCCAAATCGGTAACCACCCCAATTGCCATGGCAGTCGCTGATTCCATCGGCGGTATTCCAGCCATCAGCGCGGCTTGTGTCATCGCGGTAGGTATTTTAGGGGCGATATTTGGTCATAACCTGTTTAATGTCCTGAAAGTAAAGACTCAGGCTTCACGCGGATTGGCGATGGGAACGGCATCCCATGCCGTCGGGACTGCCCGCTGTGCCGAAATAGATCATGTTGAAGGGGCATACAGCTCGCTGGCGCTAATGACTTGCGGCATCATTACTTCACTGATTGCCCCGTTTCTGTTTCCGGTACTGCTGCATCTGTTTGGTTGATCGTTCTTCGAACCACTATTATTCAGGAAGCTGCATTCAGGAAGTTGCCAAAACGTAACCAAAAAGTGAAAAACACATAAAATCAGCAAAAATTTGATATAAATTACTAAAATAATGCCCTTATTACCTATATTTCATTAATTATATGGCTTTTATCACATTACAAACCTGAACAGACATCCTAGAATGGCCTTCAATTAATTTGGAGACATTCTATGCAAGCTCGTTTTCATGCTATTTGGTCAGAAATTACGCCTAAACTGCAAGAAGCCTTATTGCCTTATATGGGGAATGACGATTTTCCAGCCATGCTGACCGCAAAGCAGGTTGAATCCGTCAAGCAAATCAGCGGACTTGATGATCATGCGCTGACCCTTGCTTTATTGCCACTTGCGGCGGCGTGTTCCATTGCACCTATTTCCCGTTTTTATGTCGGTGCGATTGCGCGAGGAGCAAGTGGCAATCTTTATTTCGGTGCCAATATGGAATTTGCCGGTGTCCCCTTACAGCAGACCGTCCATGCCGAACAGTCAGCCATCACTCACGCTTGGTTACGCGGTGAGAAAAAGCTGGTTTCCATCACAATCAACTATTCACCTTGTGGTCACTGCCGCCAGTTTATGAATGAACTGAATAGTGGCACTCAATTAGCGGTTTACCTGCCCAATCGCCCAAAATTGACTCTGGCGGATTACCTGCCTGAAGCCTTTGGCCCAGGTGATTTAGTGGACACGCCATTATTGCTGGATACTGTTGATCACGGCCACCGATTAAAGACTGGCGACGAATTGGTACTGGCCGCGCTGGATGCAGCGAACCACAGCCACGCACCGTATAGTCAATCCCACGCAGGGGTAGCGCTACAAGATGAACAAGGGCAGATTTACACTGGCCGTTATGCTGAAAACGCAGCATTCAACCCAAGTTTGCCGCCGTTGCAGGCTGCCCTGATATTCATGAATATGTCGGTGGGAAATGGTCAATCCATCAAACGGGCCGTGCTGGTGGAAGGTGAAAATAGCCATTTATCACAATGGAACGCAACATATTCCACATTAACCGCACTCGGTTGCACAGAAGTGGAACGGCATACCTTTTAATGAGGGAAAGGTAACTTAACAAAATGGCCATTTTACTCCTCGATATTGCTGAAGAGGGGTGAAATGAAAAAATTAAATAACATTTTTTTAGCCAATTCTGCATGTTATCTCTCATTTTTGCCCATGATAATCCTATTTAAGTAACATTTACTGTACTTATTTTTTTTATCTTCTTAGGATCTGTGGTTGGTTTTGTCATTGATTAGTCCAAAGAGTAAGTATCATGGAACTGGAACACGAAAGTAAACGTCCTCTCTATATTCCCTACGCAGGCCCTATCTTATTGGAATTCCCCCTGCTGAATAAAGGCAGTGCCTTTACTGAAGAAGAACGCAGCAATTTCAACCTACATGGTTTACTGCCTCAAGCCGTTGAAACAATAGAAGAGCAGGCCGAACGCGCCTACCGTCAATACCGCGATTTCAAAAATGACGCTGATAAGCACATTTATTTAAGGAATATTCAGGACACCAACGAAACGTTGTTCTACCGTCTCCTTGATGCTCACCTCAGCGAAATGATGCCTATCATCTACACGCCAACGGTGGGTGAAGCGTGTGAACACTTTTCTGACATTTACCGCCGGGCGCGCGGCCTGTTTATCTCCTACCCGAACAGGGCCTACATTGATGACATGCTGCAAAATGCCACCAAGCAGAATGTTAAAGTTATCGTTGTTACCGACGGCGAACGTATTCTCGGTTTAGGTGATCAGGGTATCGGGGGAATGGGCATTCCTATTGGTAAACTGTCACTGTATACCTCTTGTGGCGGGATCAGCCCGGCCTATACCCTGCCGGTTGTGCTGGATGTGGGTACAAATAACCCGCAACGCCTGAATGACCCGCTCTATATGGGCTGGCGTCATCCTCGCATTACCGGGAAAGAGTATGACGAATTTGTGGATGAATTTATTCAGGCCGTGAAACGTCGCTGGCCAAACGTGCTGCTGCAATTCGAAGATTTTGCCCAGAATAACGCCATGCCATTGCTGACCCGCTATCGTGATGAACTTTGCTGCTTCAATGATGATATTCAGGGCACCGCAGCCGTCGCCCTTGGTAGCCTGATTGCCGCCAGCCATGCCGCTGGCCGCCAGCTAAAAGATCAAACCGTGACCTTCCTTGGTGCGGGTTCCGCAGGCTGTGGTATTGCAGAACAGATCATTGCCCAGATGAAATCTGAAGGATTGAGTGACGAGCAGGCCCGTGCCCGCGTGTTCATGGTGGATCGTTTTGGCCTCTTAACAGATAAACAGCCAAACCTGCTGGACTTCCAGAGTGCGTTGGTGCAGAAAAGCTCAACCCTGCAATCATGGGATGTCAGCCATGATTCTCTCTCATTGATGGATGTCGTCCGCAATGCAAAACCCACCGTCTTGATTGGTGTTTCCGGTCAGTCTGGTTTATTCACCGAAGAAATCATTCGTGAAATGCACAAACATTGCGAGCGTCCCATTGTGATGCCACTGTCCAACCCGACTTCTCGCGTAGAAGCCCGCCCTGAAGACATTATCCACTGGACAGACGGCAAGGCACTGGTCGCAACGGGCAGCCCATTTGCCCCGGTAAAATATGCCGGTCAGGAATACCCGATTGCACAGTGCAACAACTCCTATATCTTCCCCGGGATCGGATTGGGCGTTATTGCTTCCGGTGCTAAACGTGTTACGGATGATATGTTGATGGTAGCCAGCCGCGCATTGGCAGATTGTTCACCACTGGCACAAACCGGCTCTGGTCCATTATTGCCGCCCATTGATGATATTCAGGATGTTTCCCGCAAAATAGCCAAAGAAGTGGCGAAAAAAGCCCAGATTCAGGGCATTGCGATTGTGACATCAGAAAATGCCTTGGATGAAGCGATTGAACGCAATTTCTGGAAACCAGAATATCGCATCTATAAACGCACCTCATTCTGATCATATCCGCAACCAGCCTGCCAATATGACTGGCAGGCTTTTCTTCGCCAAATCTGTGAATTAATCATAAACCCGGCCAACCGGCAAATTTAATGCTTTTTCTTCTGATACTTGCTTCAATATTTCAAGTAAAGTAGCCTTTAGGACACTGGCCCATAAGTACATATAAGGCAAATGAAAATCATGTGGAAGCGCTTGATTACCGGTCTGGTTTTTATCATGGCTGTCCTGATGCTGACAGCCATTATGCTTGACCGCTGGATTAGCTGGAAAACCGCTCCTTACATTTTTGATGATCTCAGGCAACTTCCTGAACGAAACGTCGGTATGGTACTCGGTACATCCAAATATTATAAAACCGGCAAATATAACCAATATTATTTCTACCGCATTCAAGGGGCGGTTAACGCTTACAACAGCGGTAAAGTGAAATACCTGCTGTTAAGTGGGGATAATGCTCAACACAGTTATAATGAGCCGATTACCATGCGCAAGGATTTGATCAAAGCGGGGATTCCGGCCAGCAATATTGTCATGGATTTTGCCGGTTTCAGAACATTGGACTCCATTGTCAGAACCCGTAAGGTCTTTGATACCAATGACTTTACGATAATTACCCAGCGCTTCCATTGTGAGCGAGCCTTATTTATTGCCATGCATTTGGGGATAGAAGCACAATGCTATGCTGTCCCTTCCCCTAAAAATATGATGACTGTTCGTTTCAGGGAAGTATTTGCACGTCTGGGTGCTTTGACAGATCTGTATATTCTGAAACGTGAACCCCGTTTTTTAGGCCCGTTAACACCGATCCCGGCGCCAAATGCCGTACCAACCGGCGTTCAAAGTTATCCTGCGGTATCACCAGAAGAGCTACAGGAACTGGAAAAGAAATCCCGGAATAAATCATTAAAAGAGCCTATTGAATAGGCTCTCAAGCGGCCGGATAAAATATTTCCCTAAACCTTACCGGCCAATTTTGTGGTTAAAGCGCGCCAGAGTTTTTCCATCGGCCCTTGTGAATAACGCTTTAACCACCAGCAAGCGAAGCCGATATTCACTATCCAGATAAATGGCACAAATGCCATCAATTCCAAACGGGTGAACTGACCAAATAATCCAAAGCGATAAAAAATAGTGGTGCAAATCAGGGTTTGCAGCAAATAGCTACTCAGCGCCATTTTCCCGACCTGACGGAGCCAAAAAGTAACTCGCCAGCGCGAAATGGCCGGCCAAAACCCATAAATCAGCGAGATATAAGCCAGTGCCAGCAGCGGGGTTGCCAATTCAGTAATCGTGTAGCGAACCGTCCACGACGCAAAATAACTGTAAGGATATAAATACTGAATTAACAAGGCGACGCATTGAATCACCATCCCCACAGGAATGAGACATAATGCCACCCGACGGTAATGCCTGTGGCTGAATTCACCTTTCAACCAACCATTGCGCAATAACATCGCGCCACCCAGCATGACACCCACTATTTGCCAGCCATACTGCACAATCACGACAATCATGACGCCACTTATCTGCCGGATACGATGTTCGATCGCCAATAACCCGCCATAGGTTTTCCAATAACTTTCATGAAAGATATCTTCCGCCGTTGGCTGCCAGAATGCGTTATTCTCCTGCACAGGAAATAATCCCAGCAGATAAAACATCATCACGCCGAACAGATAGAAAGTCGCCGCTGTCCCAAACAGCTTTTGCCGCTTTTTAATAAAATGCCACGCCAGCAAACCAACAAGGCCATATGACAATAAGATATCACCATCCCATAGCAGAATTCCGTGCAGTAAACCGATGACAGCCAGAATCAGTAATCTGGGAATATTCCAGTCTCGTCCTCGTTGCCGAAGCAATTCGAGTGATGCCCCAAACAACAAGGTCAGGATGAATAGAAACTTTCCCTGCGAAAAAGTATTCAAAACCAGCCATGTCACGACATCAGGGCATGAAATTGAATCTTTATAATACAGATTCATATAAGCGGCATAGGGCAAAGCAAAACTGGAGATATTCAGCAGCAATATCCCCAAAATGGCAAAACCACGCAGGCTATCAATGATCTCAATTCGCGGATGTATTGCTCCATTACAGCGCTGTTCCATGATATTAAAAATTCATCATGATAAGTGCAGGTGACGCACGGCACGCAGGAATTCCTGCCGTGTGTTCTGGCTGGTTTTAAACAAACCGCCCAGAGACGTTGTGGTTGTGGTACTGGTTGCATCGCGAATGCCACGCGCCTTGACGCAATAATGGACAGCGTCAATGGAAACAGCAACATTATTCGTGCCCAGCAAAGCCTGTAGTGCAATCAGGATCTGCTGTGTCAAACGCTCCTGCACTTGTGGACGCTGGGCAAAAAACTGAACAATACGGTTAATCTTCGACAAACCAATGACTTTATCCTTGGGGATATAAGCAACGGTAGCCTTACCATCAATAGTGACGAAATGGTGTTCGCAGGTACTGGTCAATGTGATATCACGCACCGTGACCATCTCATCCACTTTCATCTTATTTTCTATCAGGGTAATTTTCGGAAAATTGTTATAGTCCAGTCCTGAAAAAATCTCATCCACATACATTTTCGCGATACGACTCGGCGTATCCGCCAAACTGTCATCACTCAGGTCAAGGTTCAACAGCTTCATAATTTCTGTCATGTGTGCCTCAATGCGTATCTTACGCACCTCCGGCTCCAGAGTTTGTTCACGCAATGGGGTCTCTAGACCACGGGCGACCAGTGTCGAATGCACCAGTGCAGCTTCTGTACTTAGGGATGACATCAGTTTCTCCAAGAGTAATACATTCAGTAATACATTCCGTTAGTTGACGGATAAATCATAATCAAGGCGTTTATTTTACGCAGATACCCGCGAGTGTAACACTGCACGATATTTATTTATTTTATATTCCACACAACTATGCCTGTTTGTGCGTTATCCATAAGCCCAATCAAGATGGCTCACGATGAATACGGCTGCGATTAAATACCAGTAACCCCGCAATCACCAAGCCCATAAATGCGATATACAAAGCCGGCTCCAGTTTGCCGGTCAGCGACGTCGAAATGGCTGACAACATGGGTCCCACCAGTTGCCCCAATGCATAGCCCGTCGTCAGCAACCCCGCCATATAGCGGGCATGGTGAGGAGCCAGTTCCCGGCCACACTGCAACGCCAGTTGCACTGCACACATAAACCCGCCTCCCACCAGCAATGCGCCCATCATCAGCCCGACAAGGCCGGGCAGCAGTTCGGCAATCAGAATGCCTGACGCCTGAAGCCATAACGTGATTGCCAGACGAATTTGAGGAGTTGAGACATTACGCAGCAAAATGCCCAACATAATACCAATAACAGAAGCCCCGCCAAATATTGGCCAGACAAATTGGGCAAACAGGCTATCAGGAAAACGCTCTGCCGCCATTTGGGAGAGAAATGTGGCCGGCAAAATATAGCCGAATCCCGCCAGACTGTAGCTCCACACCAATCGCTTGATGTCGGGTGTCAGCATGAGTTTTTGAGTTACCGCTTGCGGACGATGCAGCCCGCCATTGCGAGGCAGGTAGCGACTGACATAAATACTGAATAACAGGGCCAGAATGCCATATAACATCCAGGCGCTGGCGGCACTCATTTGCCGGGATTGAATTCCCACCGCCAACACGCCGCTGATGAAAATCCCCACTCCCGTCCCGGAGAAAACAGCAGCACTTAATCCCGGACGATTCAGTTTTGCCAACTCATCATTCGTCCATGCGGCTACCAATACCAATGTCCAGCCACTGGCCCAGCCAATAAAGAAACGGGCAATACTGTGCAAAACCGGCCCCTCCAGCAATGCGGAAAGCAGGGTAATAATCACTGCTCCCCATAATCCGCTCCACAAACGGTATTCGACAAAACGTTGCGTCCGCATCGCATCATAGGAACCCGCCAGATAACCCAGATAATTGAATGCCGCAACAATGCCTGCTCCCGTCAAGGTGAGTTGGGACTCCGCGATCATCAACGGCACTTGCGGGGTAAAAGTGAAACGCCCGATTCCCATGGCAACAACCAAAGCGAGAAAACCGCTTAATGCAATCTGAAAAGCCTGATAATGACGTCCACCGGATGTGATGATTTGATTACTCATAGTGATTAGATGGTAATGAAATTAGTTGATTTTGTTTGGATTATTTAAGTTATAACAAATCATGAATATAATATACATCTTTTATTAACATCCATTCCCCGTCATTCCCCATCAAGATAATCTTTGCCATAATGCGCCCAATGCAAAAATAAACGCTTCAAGAATAAATAGATGCTGCACTCTCTCACATTCATCCTTTGCGGCATAGATTGGCGGCATATAAGGAGCTTCTCATGGATCACTGTCATACTTCAGGCTTAATTTCACTTGAACAGGCACTAGAAAAATTACTGGTACAAGCGGTTCCCCTCACTGACACAGAAACCATTCACCTGACCGAATCTGCGGGTCGTATCACCGCTACCGATATCATTTCCCCCATTAACGTTCCCCCTTTTGATAATTCGGCCATGGATGGTTACGCCATTCGCCTTACCGATCTTAACCAAAATCCAACCTTGCCAGTGGCAGGAAAAGCGCTGGCGGGTGTGCCGTTTCAGGCAGAATGGCCGGTTGGCAGTTGCATTCGCATCATGACGGGTGCCCCTATTCCTTCTGGTACGGATGCCGTGGTCATGCAGGAACAGGCGGAGGTCACTGAAACCGGCATCCGGTTCATGTATCCGGTCATGCAGGGACAAAATATTCGTACCGTTGGCGAGGATATACGCCAGCATTCTGTGGTACTGCCAAAAGGGATTAAACTTTCCACCGCACAATTGCCACTGATTGCCTCGCTGGGCGTTGCGAACGTTGAGGTTGTCCGCAAGCTGAAAGTGGCTGTTTTTTCTACTGGTGACGAATTGCAAGCCATTGGCGAGCCATTACAGGTCGGCCAGATTTACGATACTAATCGATTTGCCGTCCGCCTGATGCTGGAAAAACTGGGCTGCGAAGTTATCGATCTGGGTGTGATCTGCGATGATCCGGCTGCACTGCGCCAGGCATTTATCAGCGCCGACCAACAAGCCGATTTAGTGATCAGTAGTGGTGGTGTTTCTGTCGGTGAAGCAGACTACACCAAACAAATTTTAGACAAAGTGGGGAAAATCAGTTTTTGGAAACTCGCCATTAAGCCCGGTAAACCTTTCGCTTTCGGTAAATTGGATCAGGCGTGGTTCTGTGGCTTGCCGGGTAATCCCGTTTCTGCTGTGCTGACGTTCTATCAATTGGTGCAACCTCTGATTGCCCGTCTATCCGGTTTTACTGCATGGCAACCACCGATGCGCCTGACGGCCAGGACAACAACACCATTGAAAAAATCCCCCGGAAGATTGGATTTCCAACGTGGTTTTGCCGCCATCAATGAAGACGGTGAATTAGAGGTACAGACCACCGGGCATCAGGGTTCCCATATCTTTAGTTCATACAGCCTCGGTAACTGTTTTATCGTTCTGGAGCGGGAACGGGGGCATGTTGCGGCTGGCGAAACGGTACATATCGAATTTTTCAATCATTTGTTGAAAAATCAATAGCTAAAAAACCAATAAGAGACTCAAACAATGACCCTCGAACTTACCGATGAAGAGATCTTGCGCTATAACCGCCAAATTGTTTTGCGGGGTTTCGATTTCGACGGACAGGAAAAATTAAAATCTGCCAAGGTGCTGATCGTGGGTGCCGGAGGTCTTGGTTGTGCCGCTTCCCAATACCTTGCGGCAGCGGGGGTTGGAACCCTCACCCTGCTGGATTTTGATACCGTTTCCCTTTCCAATCTGCAAAGGCAGATTCTCCACCGCGATGAACGCATTGGGATGGCGAAAGTCCATTCAGCCGCCGTGACATTACGGGAGATCAACCCGCACGTCGCCATTCAACCCATTGACGGTTTATTGGATGACCCGGCACTGGATGCGTTAATCCGCTCACACGAAATTGTGCTCGATTGCACAGATAACGTCGCCATTCGTGAACAGCTCAATCGCCTGTGCTACAGACGTCAAATTTCCTTGGTTTCCGGCGCCGCCATTCGCATGGAAGGGCAACTTTCTGTCTTTACGTACCAACCAGAGGAACCCTGCTATCGCTGCCTGAGCCGATTATTTGGCGACAATAGCCTGACTTGCGTTGAAGCCGGTGTCATGGCGCCATTGGTAGGAACCCTCGGCGCTTTACAGGCGATGGAAACCATTAAGTTATTGACCCGATACGGGCAAGTGAGTGGTGGCAAGGTATTACTGTTCGATGCCATGACGATGCAGTTTCGTGAGATCACACTGCCTAAAGATCCTCAGTGTGAAATTTGCCAGACGTCATGAGCATAGCCCCGTAAAATCAACGGGGCTATCAACGTTAAGCCAAATTACTCAACAATACCCTGACTTCCCAGATACTCATCATAAGTACCTTTAAAATCAATGACTTTATCGGATTTGATTTCCAGAATACGACTGGCTAATGAGCTAACAAATGCACGGTCATGGGAGACGAAAATCAGCGTTCCCTGATAGATTTCCAGCGCAAGGTTCAACGATTCGATGGATTCCATATCCAAGTGGTTGGTGGGTTCATCCATGATCAGGATATTTGGCTTTTGCATCATCAGCTTACCAAATAGCATCCGGCCTTGTTCACCACCAGAAAGTACGCCCACTTTCTTCTTGATATCATCCTGACCGAACAGCAGGCGACCCAGAATACTGCGTACTGCCTGCTCATCATCCCCTGCGCGTTTCCACTGGCCCATCCATTCAAAGACGGTCATATCGCAGTCAAAATCTCTGGCGTGATCCTGCGCATAATAGCCAATGGCGCTGTTTTCAGACCATTTAATCGTACCGCTATTAGGCGCTTCTTCGCCGATCAGCGTTTTCAGGAATGTCGTTTTACCGATACCATTCTCACCAATCACCGCCATTTTTTCGCCAACTTCCATCAGCAAATTCAGATTCTTGAACAAGGGTTCTTTATCATAGCCCTTGGTCAGACTTTCCAATTCCAGTGCATTACGGAACAGTTTCTTATCCTGATCAAAACGGATATAAGGGTTCTGACGGCTGGACGCTTTCACTTCTTCTAATTGGATCTTGTCAATCTGACGGGCACGGGACGTTGCCTGTTTAGATTTAGAGGCGTTGGCACTGAAACGGCTGACGAAAGACTGCAATTCCGCAATCTGTGCTTTCTTCTTCGCATTATCTGCCACTAAACGCTCGCGGGCCTGGGTTGCCGCGACCATGTATTCATCATAATTGCCAGGGAACAGGCGCACGTCGCCATAATCCAAATCAGCCATATGAGTACATACCGTATTCAGAAAATGACGGTCATGGGAAATAATGATCATGGTACTGTCACGTTCATTGAGCACCTGCCCCAACCAGCGGATAGTGTCGATATCCAGGTTGTTGGTTGGCTCATCAAGCAGCAAGACATCAGGATTGGAAAACAGCGCCTGTGCCAACAATACGCGCAATTTCCAGCCCGGAGCCACAGCATTCATCAAACCATAATGCAGCTCGACGGGAATGCCGACACCCAGCAGCAATTCACCGGCACGCGCTTCTGCGCTGTAACCATCCATCTCGCCATAAGCGACTTCCAGATCAGCCACACGATAGCCATCTTCTTCGCTCATTTCTGCCAGGGAATAAATGCGGTCACGCTCCTGTTTAACTTCCCACAGTTCCGTGTGCCCCATGATGACGGTATCCAGCACCGTATATTCTTCGAATGCAAACTGATCCTGACGCAACTTACCCAAACGTTCATTTGGGTCAAGACTGACATTACCGGCAGTGGGAGTTAAATCGCCGCCCAGGATTTTCATGAAAGTTGATTTGCCTGCCCCATTCGCACCAATCAGACCATAACGGTTGCCGTTGCCGAATTTGACAGAAAT
This sequence comes from Xenorhabdus beddingii, assembly GCF_002127545.1. Lineage (GTDB taxonomy): Bacteria > Pseudomonadota > Gammaproteobacteria > Enterobacterales > Enterobacteriaceae > Xenorhabdus > Xenorhabdus beddingii. The sequence continues at coordinate 98,707 of NZ_MUBK01000002.1, read as the reverse complement.
ATTTTCAAACAGTGGCTTACTGCCAAACTGCATGGTGATGTTGTTTGTACTTAACACAACTTTTGCTCTTAAAGTGGATAAAAAGGGAGTTTATAAAATCGATAGCCGCGCATTATGCCACAACCAGAAAAAAGTATCGCCAGAATGCGTTCCCCACTTGCAAAATCAAAGAAAGGCATTAAATAACACGCTGAATATCAATTGTTTTTTTCATAAACATGATTAATCTATCAAACCGAGAAATATGGCACCAAAAGCCGTATTGTTATAAACTTTCCCCTGAATTTTACGACTCAACAATTTGATATATACCCAATGGATTTCAAAAAGCAGCCAACAAAGCAGCAATTTGAAAGACGACGGGGATACCGGAAAAATACCATGCAAAAAGTAAGATGGGGTATTATTGGTTGTGGTGATGTCACTGAAGTAAAAAGCGGCCCGGCTTTTTATAAATCAGAGCACGCTGAATTAGTGGCGGTCATGCGCCGCAATGCTGATTTAGCCAAAGATTTTGCCGAACGGCACAATGTCAGAAAATGGTATTCAGATGCCGAATCTCTCATTAATGATCCTGAAATTGATGCCATATATATTGCGACTCCACCTTCCACCCATAAAGAATATACCATTTTGGCAGCACAAGCGGGAAAATGTGTTTATGTAGAGAAACCCATGGCACTGACATTCGAAGAGTGCAACGAAATGATTGCCATCTGCCGGTTTCAAAAAGTTCCCCTGTTTGTTGCTTATTATCGCCGGGCTTTGCCCCGATTTCTAAAAATAAAAGCGTTAATTGACGCCGGGGCAATTGGTTCACCACGCATTGTCAATTGTATGCAATTTCGGGAAATGGCCTCTATCTATCACGATCCCGATAATTTACCGTGGTTTGTCAAACCCGAAATATCCGGTGGTGGTTTATTTGTTGATTTGGCTTGCCATACACTCGATATATTGGATTTTCTGCTGGGTAAAATTATCTCGGTAACAGGACATGCCAATTCACAGGCGAAAGCCTATCCTGCCGAAGATTGCGTTTCCATGTCATTTATGTTCGAAAACCATGTTCAGGGCGTTGGGATCTGGAATTTTGTCGCCACGTCTCGTGAAGATAAAGTCGAAATTATCGGTAATAAAGGTAAAATAGTTTTTGCCACATTCGGTGATTCTCCCATCTCCTATTATGATGAAAACAATCAACTTCATCAGTATCATTTTGAAAATCCAACACATATTCAAATGCCATTAATACAGACAGTCATTGCTGAAATACAGGGTAATGGTGTCTGCCCGTCCAATGGAGAATCTGCGGCCCGCACCAGTTGGATTATCGACGAAGTATTAAGGGAGTATCGGGTTGCTTTAAATAGCAAAGCCTTAAACCCCAAACAATGATCTGATAGCCAGCGTTAGCTGGCTATCATTTCTGTCTTGTTCAGCTTGTTTTAATCTGTCAGGCTGCAACATCGCCATTTCGCCAAACAAGATATGATAAAGAGATAAAATAGGTTCAATATCCCGTATCGAAGCTGTTCTTATTATCATACTCCCCCCTGATATCGATATTATTCTTATTTAAATTTCCCTGCCTGATGAGATAAATAATATCATTATAGGTTTAATGTTTATTTTGACCTGCTATTTTTATAACAGGTCATTAAGATTATTGATGATAAGTTTTCACCGAAGGAACGGTATAATCACTAAAACGATCAAGCAATAAAGCAGGATCTTGTTCAACAATCGCCATACGGCGATATTTTTCCTGCAAAAATTGCTCATCGGCCATTTTATCAATCATTGAAATTAAAGGATCATAAAACTGATTGATATTGAGAATGCCACAGGGCTTGCTGTTCAGGCCAATCATGCTCCAGGTAAAAACTTCACTGAATTCTTCCAATGTGCCAAAACCCCCGGGCAAGGCAACAAAACCCTCTGCCAGTTCGATCATCTTGCTTTTACGCTGGTGCATCGTTTCCACAATATGGAGTTCAGATAAATTTTTATGCGAAATTTCACGCTCTTCCAGCAACGTCGGGATCACACCAATGACTTTACCGCCTTCCTCCAGAACCGTATCTGCAACCGTTCCCATGATCCCTACGCTTGCGCCACCATAGACTAACGTAATGCCACGTTTCACCAGTTCTTTCGCAAAAGATATTGCGCTTTCTTTATAGATTTCAGAGATACCCAGACTTGAACCACAATAAACCGCAATGCTCTTTACCGTACCCTTTTTCTCTGGTGTATTTTTCATCGTGACTTCTTTCATTGCTAAACTCCATTATTGTTTTTTTAATTTCTGATTATACGATAGACTAATCAACGTACAACTGATAATACATTGAGTTATACTTGTCTCACTGAGAAGTTGGCACCCCCTAAATAACACGTTGTCACTGAGGTTTTTTAATGTCTCTTTCCAAACATCGGTCAGCTTCTTTTCCGCTGCTTCCTATTATTTTATTATTACTGTCGATGACATCCATTCAGGCCGGAGCCTCACTGGCTAAAACAATATTCCATGTCATTGGTGCGCCTGGTGTCACAGCCCTGAGACTTGCATTAGGGACCATTATTCTATTTCTGATTTTTAAACCGTGGCGTCTAAAATTTCAGCGTGATTCTCTGATCCCGCTTTTTGCCTACGGCATTTCACTCGGGGCGATGAATTATCTGTTTTATATGGCCTTGTCCCGAATCCCCCTCGGCATTGCCGTTGCACTTGAGTTTACCGGGCCTTTGGCTGTCGCCATGTTTTCCTCCCGGCGTCCGCTGGATTTTCTCTGGATTGCCTTAGTCATCACCGGATTGGGTTTCCTGCTGCCAATCGGAGACAGCGTCAGTACCCTTGACCCCATCGGTGTTTTGTATGCTCTGGGAGCCGGTGTTTTCTGGGCACTTTATATTATCTTCGGGCAACGTGCCGGAGCCGGTTATGGTGCGGCGACCGTTTCTATTGGTTCGCTGATTGCCGCCTTTATTTTCTTCCCCATCGGGCTAATACAGACCGGCCCTGAACTGTTGTTTGATGTTTCCCTACTCCCTGTTGCGTTAGGGATCGCCATTTTATCGACCGCATTCCCCTACACGCTGGAGATGATTGCCCTTACTCGCCTGCCCGCCAAGACGTTCGGGACACTCATGAGCCTTGAACCTGCATTAGGGGCATTGTCAGGCATTATTTTCCTCAATGAGCACTTAACCATGACTCAATGGACTGCCCTTTTCTGCATTATTTGCGCTTCCATCGGCTCCACTTCCAGCATCAGGCGAAAAACAAAAATAGAAAAAGTAGAATAAAAACATGGGCAAGAAAAACCCTTAAAAATAGCAGTTATCACCTTGAAAATGACACTAACCTTTAAAAAAGTCGTTTTTCTCTCTATAATCCTGGTTTGATGTAAAAATAAACATGAGGACTCCATACAATGGATATCGAAGTCAAAGACTCTAACGGCGCATTGCTGAATGACGGTGATTCAGTTCAGGTGATCAAAGATTTGAAAGTCAAAGGCACCTCCAAGACACTGAAACGCGGCACCTTGATCAAAAACATCCGCCTGAACCATCGTGAAGATGAAATTGAGTGTAATGCTGATAAAATCAAAGGGTTAGTACTGAAAACCTGCTTCCTGAAAAAAGTAGTGTAAATAAATAATAGTGACAACCTATTTTTGACTATACCAATCCAATTTCAAGATGCGTGTTATATCTCCCCGCGGTGCGGGGAGATATAAGGCTTCACGTTGTCTTGCTGGTTGCAACTTGAAAGACGACGGGTATAAAGGATAAATAATTTTAACTTTTATATTATTTATCCTTTTTTATTAATGGCGCTAAAAATCGAATATTGTTGGATCACATCGAATCAAACCTATTAACCGCTACCCTTGCTCATTAATTCTTACCGCAAAAATATAAATCTCACCCAGAAATTCAATCCATTAAATACGTAACTCATAAAACAAATGCCAGAAAAAAACCCAATGGATTGGAATTTAAAACAAGATGGTTTATCTTAAACATGTCTTTTGATCATGCGAATTAAAAGACAGCGGAAATATTAAAGTTTATATAAAGGTTACGATATGAAAACTTTACTTTCTCTATGCACTGCTATTTTGATATTAACATCATGGAATACATTTGCAGAAAAAACGACGCTTCTTAATACACCTGAACAATGCGAATCACGTGCACGCACCCTATGTGCCGAGCATATTAATCACCCTGAAAAATATAATTTTTGTCTTAAAGAAATATATAATGCCTGTATTCGCCAATAAGGTATGACCTAACCATGACGCTGTTCTGGTTGATAATTATCCGAAGCCTTGGATAAATAACTCATCCCTGAGTTATTTATCCTTTCTCCATTATTTCCAATTCCGTTTTCGATGGCACATTAGGCCGTTCAATGGGAAATACCGGCAAAGAACTCAATAAACGTGGCCCATAACGTTTGGTCAGTAATCGAGGGTCATAAATCACCACATCACCATAACACTCATGGCTGCGAATTAATCTTCCCACTTGCTGGATCAAATTGAAGGAAGCACTTGGCAGGCTTTGTACTTCAAATGGATAACGTTTTAACGATTTCAGCCATTCGCTTTCGGTGATAATGACCGGGTTGGTCACAGGCGGAAATGCGATTTTATGAATATGGACCTGGGAAAGATAATCACCTTTCAAATCCAACCCTTCGGCAAATGACTGCAAGCCAACCAGAACGCTGGCTTGCCCTTCGTCAATACGTTTGCAATGCGTTTCAACCAATCGATAGCGGGGCTGATCACCTTGTACCAATAACATCAACCGCAAATCCGTGACAAAAGTGAGAAACCCTTCCATTGCCCGCAGGCTGCTAAAAAGTACCAGCATTCCCCGATGCTTCCTTTCCATCACTTGCAAACGGAAATAACGCGCCATTTCCTCAAGATGCTGCATTTCATTTTGAATGGTCGGTTCCTGGGTCATGTGAGGAATGATCAAACGCCCCTGTCGTACATGTTCAAAAGGCGATGACAAAGCGACAAAACGATCATCATAGTTTTCATGTAAACCCGTCAGTTCCTGAATACGGGAAAAGCTATTCAACGAACGTAATGTCGCTGATGTCACCACAACATGCGGAATATTACGCCATAATAACTGGGTTAGCTGTTCGCTGACCCGGATTCCGGCACAGTGAAAATAAAGGTGGGATTGGTTTTTTTCATAGCGGCGTGTCAGCCATTTGGATATCGGCGCGTGGGAAGATTCTTCCTGTGAAGCCAAACGCCACAGCTTTGCCATATTCTCAAAATAACCCAAAGTCCGGCTGGCTTGCAGGATGGCACGATGCAGCCGAACAATATCCTGTTTGGCCGTCTGATCACTCAAATCATTTAAAATAGCTTCCGCTAAACCACGTAATCCCTCTGTGAGTTTGAACAATTGCTGACAACACAACAGTAAACTATCGGGTAATTTTCCCAGTTCAAATAAGTATTCTTGCGCTTCACTGCGTTCAGGCAATAAAGCCTGTGTGATTGCCGCCAATTCCTTAAAACATTCACGGAGGGTTTCACAGTGCGTCTGCAATCGGGTGATATTGGCCAAAGCGGGGGGTTTCGGTGGCCGAAACTGAGTCAGGTATTGCTCTACATGACGGACAAAGGTATCTAATTGCCCATTAAGCTGGAGTGATGTAATCTCACCTTCAACTTCCAGCGAATCCCTTGCGACATCAGGGATGTGATGCCCTTCATCCAATACCAGCAGCAAATTTTTTGCTTCCGGCAAGACGGATTCACTGCCCAGCGCCGCCATCACCAAAGCGTGGTTGGCAACGACAACGTCCGCGTTTTCAATCTCCCGACGGGCGAGAAAAAAGGGGCAACGAGAGTAAAACTGACAATTCCGCGCCAGACAGTTCATCTTATCCGTACTGACTTTTGCCCACAGTGAATCTGATAATGCCAATTTGTGGTGATCACGCAGGCCGTCCCATGAAAAGGTCGAGTAATCACTGCGCAACCGACGACATAACTCACGCTCCTCACTGCTGGTGATTTCCGTTCGGTCTTCAACCAGAAACATCAAATCAATTTGTTCCCCCTCTGCGGCACAAATCGCTTCCAGATTGCGTGGGCAGACATAACGCGCACGACCAAAAGCGCCCGTGAATTTCAGGTCAGGAATGATTTTGCGTAACAACGGCAAATCTTTGCTGTAGATTTGATCTTGCAAGGCAACATTGGCCGTGCTGACCACTAAGGGTTTCTGTTCCGCGCGGCTGACGGCAATCCCCGGGATCAGGTATGACAACGTTTTTCCGACCCCCGTTGGCGCTTCTATCACCAAATGCCGCCCTTCTTCATCCGCCAGTGTCTTTGCAACCTCTGCAATCATCTGACGCTGGGGTGCGCGTGGAATGAAACCATCAATATGAGTAGATAATGATTTATACCACTGACGAATCTGATCTTTTATTGAACTGGAAAGTGCCATGAGTTTTGCTGCTTAAAAATTGGAGGGCGATTCTTTCATCATAATACCGGATCTTTAACGATAACCGTTTATAACACCAATAATGCCATTCTTTCACGACCATTTGCAGGGTCTGCTGCTTTCATGTTAACGCATCAAAAAGATATGCGTTACTGTCAATGTTACTTCCAATGCAAGAAAATCGGTTATCGCTTGTCTGGTGTGCAGAAGCCGATATACTTTGGACTTTCTCTCTTTTAGCTGTTTATGGCTGCGAACACGCTGTATTAAAACCTTATTGGATACAAAGATGAAAAAGATCTTGCTCATTATCATCATATTATTTTCTATTGGCTCAATTGGTGGAGTCTTTCTGGCAGGGCTGAATATGTATACCCGCTCAACAACACCCGTAGAAGAGCCACAACAGACCCAACAGGAAAATACCCCGACCGGGCAACAATAGGCATATTGGCTTTTGTCGTAACACCCGATGAGGAAGCTCATGAAAAATGAATATTTTGTCAGTCCACAATGGTTAAACGAACATCTCCATGATGAGAATGTCGTCGTCATTGATGCCAGTGCCCCAATGCCCACCCAATCCATCGATTATCACCAAGGTTGGTCAGAGAAACACATCCCGGGCGCACAGTTTTTTGATCTTGATAAAATCGCCAATTTGCACACCAACCTGCCGCATATGCTGTCAGAACCGGAAATGTTCCGCCAAGCGGTAAATAAAATGGGCATCAGTGAAAATCATCTGGTCGTGATTTACGATCAAGGCAATATGTTCTCTGCCCCACGAGCATGGTGGACGTTCAAAATCTTTGGTGCCCGCCACATCCGTATTCTTGACAGGGGATTACAAGGCTGGCAGCAGGCGGGTTATCCAACCGAATCGGGAGAAGTGACCCGTTTACCCGAAGTTTTCAATATTCAGTTTACCCCTGAAAAAGTCTGTTCTCAGGCGCAGATCCTGAATGCCCTTCATCACAAAGCCCCCGTACAGTTTATTGATGCCAGAGCGGAAGAGCGTTTTCAGGCAAAAGTGCCAGAGCCTCGCCCCGGCTTAAGAATGGGGCATATCCCCGGTGCCAAAAATGTTCCGTGGACGGCATTGATTAATCATGGAAGTTATAAATCAGAGGAAGAAATCGTGGCGATATTCCGTAACCAAGGCGTTGATTTAAATCAGCCGATAATAACCAGTTGTGGTTCTGGAATGACAGCCGCCGTTTTAGTCTTGGGGCTGGAGATCATTGGCCACAAAGAAACAGGCTTATACGATGGTTCCTGGGCAGAATGGGGTGCCGATGACTCACTTCCATTAGAAAAATAGATAACACAGAAAAATAAATAATATAAAAAACAAACAATAGCAAAGGGCATCAAAATAACATGCCCTTTTTTGTTATTAATCATATGAATAATGAACTTTAAAACAAAAGTGTAAAATTAATGGTTAGAAATTTTATGGTAAGCAAATAGGATCAGCATTGCACCAACCACAGCAATGGCAAAACTACCCAAATTAAAACCGTCAACTTTCCCCATTCCAAAGAATGTGCTGACATACCCTCCAACGACAGCCCCCACAATCCCCAGAATCACCGTCATAATGATGCCGCTACTGTTATTCCCCGGCATAATCCACTTAGCAAGAATTCCAGCAATCAGGCCAAAGATAATCCATGACAGGATACCCATATATAACCTCCAGAATTGATTAACCCTTTCATCTTCCAAGTTGCTGCTTTACAAGCGACAATCTGAAATTTATTGAGTCTAGATCATTGGTTTACACACACGATTATGTTTCTATGCCCTAATTTAAGACACTATTTAAAAGAATTGCAAACCAGAACAGAGAAGTTATTCACACGTAATGAGTTGTCTTTATAAATGATATTTAAAAATTGCAGGACCCGTCCTTACTTCCCGCGATGCGGGGAGTAAGGGATCTGCAGGAGTTTCAGTGCCTCACCATTATGAAAAAGTATTTATAAATAGTTCACATTTCAAAGTCACTTTCATCAATTCAAATTGGGCATTAATCTCACCAAGTTAAGCGCTATTATAGATTGATGAACAAAAGATCCTGTCAGGTTCATCATGAATACAGGATTGAAATACCCACTTCCGTACTCATCAGTTAACAATTTCCCAAGAACCGGAATTCTCCCCGGTAATGATAAAATACCCATTGTTGTCTTGCCGTAAATGGGCATAGCTGCATTTCGTCCTTACCGACACTGATAAAACCCAGTTTTGCATACACATTTATTTTTAAAAAATCATCTGCAACATTAACTTTAAGGTTTCCTAGTGCGCCCATTTGATAAGATTTATTGACTGCTTTTTCCATTAATAAATACGCACAATTCTGAATACCTGTGTGAGTAATAATATAAAGCACTTCAGGGTAACATAATTTTTCATCACTGGCGTATTTAAGCATGATAAGTCCAATGGGTTGATTACCCATATAACATATAAAATGAAAATAATTTTTTCCATTAATCATAAATTCCAAATGACTCTTCATATATTCTAAATTATCTTTTGTTGATATACATCTGTCATGCCACGCTTCCAGCCGTCCCCTTTCTTTTCTTTCTTGTTCCGTTTCAACCGGGTTTCTTCTTGGTAAATCAAAAAACCACCTATCGTTGTTCAGAGAAGACAGTATTTGGTCATTGGCTCTTTCCATTTCACTCTTACTGACTTCGTTAACTATGGGAATATAGCCTTTCAATAAACCGGGATTGTTATAACAAATTTCTGTATCCAATAAGTCAGTTAAAGAAAGAGTGACATTGGAACCTGTCCTGTTTAATCGATAGGAGGGGATTTTTGAAATATTACCATTATAAGAGTAAGATTTTTTTAACATAATATCATTCTCTCTATTCTATAGGGTAAAAACTATTGGGAAGATTGTATTTATTAAAAGAGAATGGAGGACAGCGTCAATTTTTCAATATCGCGCAGGGAGAATGCCCCCCAGAAACATAGACAGCTAATGGATGACTATATTACTGGAGGCAGGTCAATATAGCTAACAAATTAAGGCAGTAAAATCCATTGGATAGGACGATAAAGGTTCCTCTGATACACAAGAGATAACACGAGCGATCTCGGCAGACGTTTTTAATGCCCTGATTTGCATAAATAAGCTATCCGCTTCGTCATATTCTTTGCGCAAATACTTCAGCCATTGTTTAATGCGGGCAACATGATACAGCCCCGTATCGCCCTGTTTTTCCAAATCGGTATATTTTTGCAGTAACTTGAGCACACGGCTCCACGGCATTCTCGGTTCGTGATATTTAATCACACGACTCAAGTTGGGTATGTGCAGGGCACCACGGCCTATCATCACAGCATCACATCCTGTGGTTTTAATGCATTCCTGAGCACTCTGCCAGTCCCAGATCTCACCATTGGCAATCACCGGAATGGCGAGGCGGCGCCGGATCTCCCCTATCGCTTCCCAGTTAATGCATTCTGCTTTATAGCCCTCTTCTTTGGTTCGTCCATGTACAACCAGTTCGGTTGCGCCAGCCTGCTGGACTGCATCCGCAATTTCGAACTGACGTGAGCCGGAATCCCATCCCAGACGTACCTTTACCGTTACGGGTAAATGTGCCGGTACGGCTGCACGCATGGCTTTGGCTCCCTGATAGATAAGTTCGGGATTTTTCAGTAACGTCGCCCCCCCACCGCTGCCATTGACGGCCTTGGATGGACAGCCACAGTTTAAATCAATCCCCCATGAACCCAATTCAACCGCCCTGGCCGCGTTTTCTGCCAACCATTCTGGATATTGCCCCAGAAGCTGGACCCTGACTGGTGTTCCCGATGGAGTGCGACTCTGGTTATGCAGTTCAGGGCACAACCGGTAAAAAGATTTTACCGGTTGTAAACTGTCAACCACACGCAGAAATTCTGTGATGCAAAGGTCGTAATCGTTGACTTCACTCAACAATTCCCTGACCAGAGAATCCAAAACTCCTTCCATCGGAGCCAGAAAAACACGCATGGATGACTCTCCCTACATCGAAGAACGTGATTTCGTGGTTCGCTGATGTCGTTGACGTGACGGTGCACCTTGGTTGCGTGAGCCATCACCACGTTGGTTAGCCGGATTTTGGTTAGCCTGGCCTTGTTTGGCAGTGCCGGGTTTGCCATTTCTGCGCTGACCACGAGGTTGCTCACTGTGTGAGTGACTATCGCGGAAGCCGTTACCCCGGGCATTATTTTTACGGGGACCATTATCACGGCCATTGCGACCATTTTGGATAGGTTCAGCCTTGATGGAAGGGTCAGGCTCATAACCCGGGGTCGCAATGCGCGGGATTTCTCGCTTCAATAACTTCTCAATGTCCTTCAGTAGCTTATGCTCATCAACACAGACCAGCGATATCGCTTGCCCGGTCGCATCCGCACGACCTGTACGGCCAATTCGGTGAACATAATCTTCTGCAACATTCGGCAATTCATAATTGACAACATAAGGCAATTGGTCGATATCCAAGCCACGGGCGGCGATATCCGTTGCGACTAATGCACGAATTTGCCCGGTCTTGAAATCAGCCAAGGCACGGGTTCTCGCTCCCTGACTTTTGTTACCGTGGATCGCAGCGGCTGTCACGCCATCTTTATTCAACTGTTCCGCCAGTCGATTTGCGCCATGTTTGGTACGGGTGAAGACCAAAACTTGCTGCCAGTTCTGGCTGCCTATCATGTAAGAGAGCAATTCGCCTTTACGTTTTTTGTCTACGAAATGGACAGATTGATCAATCTGTTCAGATGCAGAGTTACGACGCGCGACTTCGACACTCACCGGATCACGTAGCAGCTTATTGGCAAGGCCCTTTATTTCATCGGAAAACGTCGCCGAAAAGAGTAAGTTCTGGCGTTTTGCCGGCAATTTATTCAATACCCGACGAATGTCATGAATAAAGCCCATATCCAACATCCGGTCAGCTTCATCTAAGATCAGGATCTCAACATGGGAGAGATCAACCGCATTTTGGTGTTCCAAATCCAGCAAGCGCCCCGGTGTTGCCACCAGAATATCGACGCCACCCCGCAGTTTCATCATCTGTGGATTGATACCGACACCACCAAACACCACAAACGAACGCAATTTTAGATACTTACTGTAGTTACGTACATTTTCTCCTACCTGTGCCGCCAGCTCACGGGTCGGTGTCAAAATCAACGCTCTTACCGGACGGCGGCCTTTTGTTTGAAGCGGGGATTCGCTCAAAAGTTGCAGAATCGGTAAAGTAAACCCTGCTGTTTTCCCCGTTCCTGTCTGGGCGCTGGCCAACAGATCTTTGCCAGACAACACAACAGGAATGGCCTGTTGCTGAATAGGGGTAGGTTCTGCATAGCCTTGTTCTTCAACGGCACGCAAAATATCAGCCTTCAAGCCGAGTGACTCAAAATTCATAAATAAGAAATGCTCCAGACTTCACCATTCCTGATATCAACAATTCAGGGGCAGTTTTATGGGAAGAAAACAGACGCGATAAAACGCAAAGAAATTACACAAACTGCAATGCTCCATTAATCACGGCATTATAACAGATATGTGAATCCAAACAGCCCTGAAAAAACAATAATTGATGCGAAAACGCGTTGAAAGCAGACCGCTATGGGGATTTAGCAAAAGATCGGTGAAGGGGATTTACAAAAGTAGGCGAATTATTTTTTATCGCAGTCTATTAAAAAGACAATTTGTGTCAACTTTACATTGAGTTACTTTAGTTTTAAAGTTAATCATACGATTGATATATTTACGGCATTCTCAGAAATTCTTTATAACAGGAAATTTTTAACATGGCAGCGAAGACGGCTCAAACATTACGAGGCGAACAAGCCAAACAGCAACTTCTTGAAGCAGCGATAGAAATTTTTGGTAAATCAAGTCTGGATGGCGCCACGACCCGCAACATTGCCCAACATGCACAACAAAATATCGCCGCCATTGCTTACTATTTTGGTTCTAAAGAAGGATTATACCTCGCTGTCATACAGCATATTGCCGATAAGCTACAAGCAGAATTTTCCCCATTGATTGAATCGATTGACCGTTTCTTCGCCGAAACACCGAAACCCTATCCACAAGAGCCGATCCTGGCATTTATTCAGCAAGGCATGGTGAGCTACAACCGCCTGATTTTCGAGAAAAGCAGCATCAATATCAGCCGCATCATGTCACGCGAACAGTTAACACCAACAGAGGGCTACAGTGTCATGCATGAGCAAGGACTGGCGCCCATTTATTCCCGTCTGAATAAATTAATCGCCAATTATATCAACGCTGATGAATGCGAAATCTCAACCCAGATCCACACCCATGCTTTATTGGGAGAAATTCTTTCTTTCCGTCTGGCACGGGAAGCCTTATTGCGCCAAACAGGTTGGGACAATATTGGCACTAAAGAATATGAGTTGATCAATCAAGTTTTATCTCAACACATCAATCTATTGCTTGGTGGGTTGCGAAAGCAATCAAGCAACCAACAGAAGTAAGAAAAAGAAGTAAGAAACAAAAGTAAGCAACAAAAATGTATATACCCGCCAGACTTCAAGTGACAGCTCAAGCCGTTGAAAGATAAGGGTATATGCTCAATGAATTTCAAGATGCCGCCAACAAAGCGGCAACTTGAAAGACGACGAGTATCAGTTTAATAAGGGATGGTATGAACAGTAAAAAGTTTGCTCTTGCCCTATTGGCGCTCATTGTTGTTATCGGTGCGATTGTTGGCTTCTATTATTATTATCAGGAACAAAATGACAGGGAGCTGACCCTGTATGGCAATGTTGATATCCGGACGGTCAACCTTGGGTTTCGGGTTGCGGGTAAACTGTCTGAACTCCGGGTGGATGAAGGCGATGCCATTACTGCGGGACAAACTCTCGGCCATCTTGATGATGCTCCCTTTATTAATGCCTTGAATCAATCCAAAGCCGCCCGGGATGTCGCCAAGGCAAATCTTGCCAAAGCAGAAGCCGGTTATCGTAGCGAAGAGATTGCTCAGGTACGTGCCGAAGTGGTTCAGAAAGAATCCGCATTCCGCTTTGCGGATAGCTTCCTGAAACGCCAGCAAGGGTTGTGGCAGAGTAAAACCATTTCAGCCAATGATCTGGAAAATGCCAAAACCGGGCGAAATCAGGCATTGGCCGCCTATCAAGCGGCGAAAGATAAGTTACGCCAGTTCGAAAGCGGTTACCGTATAGAAGAAATTGCCGCCGCCAAGGCGCAGCTTTCCCAAGCAGACGCGGCGGTTGCCCAAGCCGAACTCAATCTAAAAGATACCCGGCTCACTACGCCCTCAGCCGGTGTTATTCTGACCAGAGCCATTGAACCGGGCACTATGCTGGCGGCTGGCAATACCGTTTTCACCCTGTCACTCACCCATCCGGTCTGGATCAGGGCATACATTGATGAACCCAATCTGAATCAGGCTATCGCAGGGCGGGAAATTCTGATTTATACCGACGGCCGGAAAAATCAGCCCTATCACGGCAAAATTGGCTTCGTTTCCCCCACGGCTGAATTTACACCCAAAAATGTTGAAGCGCCTGATTTAAGAACAGATTTGGTTTATCGCCTGCGAATTATCGTCCTTGATCCCGATGAAGGTTTGAAGCAAGGAATGCCAGTGACGATTCATTTTGGTGAACCCCTTCATTCTGCTGACAAGTAAGGCGATGACATGAGCAGTTCAGCTTATACGATAAAACTGAACGGCGTGGAGAAAACCTTTCCAGGATTGGACGTTCCTGCTGTCTCTCATCTACAGGCAGACATTCAGGGCGGTTCGGTCACGGGTCTTGTTGGCCCTGATGGTGCTGGAAAAACCACGTTGATACGAATGCTGGCCGGACTATTGAAGCCTGATAGCGGCCATATTGAAATCATGGGGCTTGATCCCATCAAAGATAGTGTTCAGGTACGTTCTGAACTCGGCTACATGCCACAAAAATTCGGCCTGTATGAAGACTTGACTGTCATGGAAAACCTCACTTTATATGCCGATCTACGGGGTGTGCTGGGCGAAGAACGCAAAGCAATATTTCAAAAATTACTGACTTTCACAGATTTAACCCGTTTTACTGAGCGGCTGGCGGGAAAATTGTCCGGTGGCATGAAACAAAAACTGGGGCTTGCCTGTACTTTGTTGGGGAGTCCCAAGGTGCTGCTGCTGGATGAACCGGGCGTGGGCGTCGACCCCATCGCTCGCCGTGAATTATGGCAAATGGTGCATGAGCTTGCTTCCGAAGGTATGTTGATCTTATGGAGTACCTCTTATTTAGACGAAGCAGAGTTATGTCGTGATGTTTTGTTAATGAACCGGGGTGAATTGCTCTATCGCGGTCGGCCGCAAGATTTAACCCAAAATATTGCGGGACGATCTTTTTTGTTTGAGGTCAAACAAGACCACCGGCGCAAAATGCTACAACAGGCTCTCACCCTGCCCCAAGTAACAGACGGTGTGATTCAGGGAAGATATGTTCGCCTGATCTTAAAAGAAGCCGCAGATAAAAACGCATTACTCCAGCAAATAGGGCTATCTGAATCGTCTATCTTAGATGCCGAACCGCGTTTCGAAGATGCCTTTATCGATTTATTGGGCGGCGGCCCATCCCACCGTTCCGAATTGGCCGAAATCATGCCGCAAATCCCGCCAAATCCGACAGAAACCGTCATAGCAGCCTGTAACCTGACTAAAAAATTCGGCGATTTTGCCGCCACCGATGATGTGGATTTTCAGGTAAAACGGGGAGAAATTTTTGGTTTGCTGGGTCCCAATGGTGCCGGGAAATCCACGACTTTCAAAATGATGTGTGGCCTGATGATCCCCACTTCCGGCAAGGCACTGGTTCTGGATATGGATTTAAAAGCCAGTTCAGGCAAGGCGCGTCAACGCCTTGGTTATATGGCTCAGAAATTCTCTTTATATGGCAACCTGACGGTTGAGCAGAACCTCAAATTTTTCTCCGGTATTTACGGGCTGAAAGGTCGACATCAGAAAGAAAAAATGGCAGATATGGTCAGTGCGTTCGATCTGCAGCCAATCTTGTATCAAAAAACGGATAGTCTTCCACTCGGCTTTAAACAACGCCTTGCCCTTTCCTGCGCATTGATGCACGCGCCTGACATTCTGTTTTTGGATGAGCCGACTTCCGGCGTCGACCCGCTGACCCGCCGCGAATTTTGGCTGCATATCAATGGCATGGTAGATAAAGGCGTGACCGTGATGGTCACGACTCACTTTATGGATGAGGCAGAATATTGTGACCGCATTGGGCTGGTATTCCGGGGGAAATTGATTGCCGCCGGAACACCTGACGAGCTGAAACGGCTGGTCGCTACGGATGAACGCCCGAATCCTTCCATGGAGGATGCATTTATCGATCTCGTGGTGAATTACGATAAGGAGCCACAATGATTCATCCTGAACGTGCCGTATCCCAGAAAGCGGTCAGTTTCTCATGGCGTCGATTGAAAGCCCTGTGCGTCAAAGAGACTAAACAGATTATCCGTGATCCAAGCAGTGCCTTAATTGCGCTGGTGATCCCTTTGATGCTGCTATTTATCTTCGGTTATGGCATTAACCTTGATTCCAGCAAACTTCGTCTCGGTATTTTGATGGAGCAGCAAAGCAAAGATGCCCGTACATTAGTTCACGCATTTACGGGATCGCCTTATATTGATGCCACGATCAGCGACAATCGTCAGCACTTAATCAATAAAATGCAGGAGAACCAAATCCGGGGCATCATTGTTATCCCGGTCAATTTTGATGCCCAGCTTGCACGAGTCGGTAATCAGGCTCCCATTCAGGTCATTACCGATGGCAGTGAACCCAACACCGCCAATTTTGTTCAGGGTTATACCAAGGGCATCTGGCAAATCTGGCTTCAACAACAGGGGCAAAATCAGGGCGTATCAACCACGCCATTGATTGATACGCAAATCCGCTATTGGTTTAATCCCGCCGCCATTAGCCGACATTTTCTCATTCCCGGTGCTATTTCCATTATCATGACTGTAGTCGGTGCCATCCTGACTTCCCTCGTGGTCGCCCGTGAATGGGAACGCGGAACAATGGAAGCGTTACTGTCAACCCAAGTCACCCGAACTGAGTTATTGCTCGCCAAGTTATTGCCCTACCAAGTGTTGGGGTCTTTTGTCATGGTACTTTGCATGATATTCACGGTTTTTGTGCTGGGTGTTCCCTATCGCGGCTCACTCTGGCTTCTGGCATTAATCTCCAGCCTTTATCTTGCCACCGCCTTAGGCATGGGGTTGTTGATCTCCACCCTGACGCGCAATCAGTTCAACGCTGCGATGATTTCCCTCAATGCCGCTTTTTTACCTGCCATCATGTTGTCGGGTTTTGTGTTCGAAATAGACAGTATGCCCGCACTTATTCAGGCTTCGACTTATATCGTGCCCGCGCGTTATTTTGTCAGTGGCCTACAGACCCTCTTTCTGGCGGGTAATATCGGCACGGTATTAATCACAAATCTGCTCCTGCTGATTGCCAGCTCCATCGTCTTTATTGGCTTGACTGCGTGGAAAACCCGTCGGCATCTGGATTAAGAAGGAAAGCGCATGTTTCATCGCCTGTATACCCTAATCATGAAAGAGTTGCAGTCTCTGCTGAGAGAGCCGCAAACACGGAATATTTTAATCTTGCCCGTCATTTTGCAAATGATCTTGTTCCCGTGGGCCGCCACACTGGAAGTCAAAAACGCCACGATTGCCATTTATAATGAGGATAAAGGACAGGCTTCGATTGAGTTAACCCAGCGACTGGCAAAATCAAAAGCATTTCCTGATGTTATTTTGCTGACCAGTTCGCAAGAAATCCGCCCCACGCTGGATGATCGCAAGGCGCTGTTGTTGGTACGCTTTCCCCAGAATTTCAGTGCCAATCTCGCCAGCCATAACCCGACGTCGATTCAAGTCTTGCTGGATGGACGGAATTCAAACAGTGCTCAGATTGCTGCCAACTATATCCAGCAAATTGTCATGGATTACCAGAAACAGTTATTGGGAACTGCGACCGGTTTTAATAACAGCGAATTAATCGTCCGTAACTGGTATAACACCAATCTGGATTATAAGTGGTTTGTCGTACCATCACTGGTTGCCCTGATTACTACGATTGGCGTTCTGATCGTCACGGCATTGTCAGTCGCCCGCGAACGAGAACAAGGAACGCTGGATCAATTACTGGTTTCTCCACTGGCAACATGGCAAATTTTCCTTGGCAAAGCCATTCCGGCACTGGTCGTCGCGACGATGCAGGCAAGCATTGTTCTGCTGATTGGAACGCTGTTTTATCAAATTCCTTTCGCGGGTTCATTGCTGTTATTTTATGGTTGTATGTTGATTTATGGATTATCTCTGGTTGGCTTCGGCTTGCTGATCTCTGCGGTCTGTTCTACCCAACAGCAAGCGTTTATCGGCGTGTTTGTGTTTATGATGCCCGCGATTTTGCTTTCTGGGTACATCTCTCCGGTTGAAAATATGCCCGTCTGGTTACAAGATATTACATGGATTAATCCCATTCGGCATTTTACGGATATTACCAAACAGATTTATTTGAAAGGGGCAGATTTGTCAGTGATTTGGCCGAATTTGTGGCCTTTATTAGTCATTACTGCGACGACCGGGGGGATTGCTTATCGGCTGTTCCGCAGTAAGATCGCTTGATAATGATTGAAATAAGAAAGAGAACAGAATATTAATAATACGATGTTCTCTTTCTCCTATTGTTCATTTCCTCAAAAAACGGCTATAGAACAAGATTTATTTAAAATAAATCACATCAACCTTAACTTTATTATTTATAAAGTAAAATCACAGTATAAATCAAGAAATAAAGGCAACACTATGTCTATCGAAAATATTCTTAAAAACACACTCATTCATACCAGAAAATTTTTTAATTTAAAATGTGGAAACAGGCTTTATAGAGACCCCAAAACCCTATCAGAGCCAAAACGTCAATTTTATTCATGGGAGAATATCATGGCGAAGAACAGGCTGCTCAAAAAGACAAGAAATGAATATTTGATAACGAATAACCCATATGAAAGAAACAACATTTTGTTAAAGGTACAAGGTAACAACCATGTTGGTAACTGTGATCAATTTTCATATATGGCTTTAGAATACTTAGTAGAAAATTCAAAATCTATCTGGGCGCTATACCAAAAACCCTTTGATATTGCACTGATAGGTGTTACTTCTTGTCTAAATAATTTTGGTCATGTCTTCGTGGCATTATCTTTCGATTGCCAATATCCCTTGGATCAATTATTTATAAGAAAAGAAAAAATAGATGTATGGATATGCGATGCCTGGGCTAATATCGCTTGCCAATCATATAAATATCCCTTTGAATGGATAATAAAAATGCTAAAATGGAATGCAGCAGGTAAAGCGTTATTCAGTTCAGGCAAAACTATCACACCAATAGAATCACAAGTTCTTCAATTAATGAAGAATAAAAACAAGAATAAACTAAAAGTAATGTATAAGGAACATATAGATTTCACACGTCATTCTACACAGTAGTCTTTTCATGCTTGAATCGATAAAAACCCTGCAATAGCAGGGTTTTTATCGATTCAAGCATGGATTGCTCTATCAGCACTTACCGACGATCACCCAAAATACGCAGCAACATCAGGAACAGGTTAATGAAGTCCAGATACAGAGTCAGTGCGCCGGTAATAGAATATTTGCGCAGATTCTCTTTATCATTCACATCCAACTGTTCACCCATCTCTTTCAGTTTTTGGGTATCGTATGCCGTCAAGCCAGCAAAGACCACAACACCAATATAAGTGATTACCCACATCAATGCCGGGCTTTGCAGCCAGAGGTTTAACAAGGAAGCCAGAACGATGCCGATCAGCCCCATAAACAGGAAGCTACCCAAACCACTCAGGCTACGTTTGGTGGTATAACCATAAATGCTCAATGCACCAAACATCCCCGCTGAAACCACGAATGTGCTGGCAATAGAGCTACTGGTATAAACTACAAAGATACTGGAAAGCGTAAGTCCCGTCAGCATGGAGTACAGCATGAACAAACCTGTCGCCATCGCGCCACTCATTTTATGGACCAAACCCGATAGCACAAACACCAGTGCAAGTTGTGCGATGATTAAGCCATAGAAAACGATAGAATTACTGAAGATAGCGCTTAAGATTTCAGGTGTATTTGCCACATACCATGCAACAAATGCAGTTAACAGCAAACCACAAGTCATCCAACCGTAGACTTGTGCCATGTAAGTTTGTATACCAGAACCAGTTTTCTGGACAATCGAACCATTAGAACGTTGATATCGGTCCATGACGATTACCTTTTCATGACAATGTTTAGGGGTGAAGAATGTTTAAAATAAACACTCTATTCAAAAATTATACATTAGCATAGAACATTAATAAAACCATCCGCCGATTAACGCTAATTTTAGTGACGTATGTTACCAGCGGTTTGCCGCTTCCTGATCACTCAATCTCGTCTCGACCCAACGCTCACCTTCCGCCAGGGATTCTTTTTTCCAGAATGGGGCCTTGGTTTTCACATAATCCATGATGAATTCCGCTGCGCTAAACGCCATACTGCGGTGAGAACCGGTGACACCGACAAACACGATTTCCTCTCCCGGAGACAATTCGCCAATGCGATGAATAATATTGATCCGTTGCAGGGGCCAGCGTCGGCGGGCTTCATCAGCAATATTCTGCAACATGCTTTCTGTCATGCCCGGATAATGCTCCAGCGTCAGCGCCTTAACATTATCTCCCTGATTATGGTTGCGGACTTTACCCGTAAAGGTGACGACTGCGCCATCTTCATCACACTGTGAGAGCCATTGGTATTCATCACCCACGTTAAAGCTCTCCCGTTGAACCCTGATTCGGGTGTTTTCCATTTTTATCCCCCCGTCACCGGCGGGAAGAAAGCCACTTCATCACCATCATGCAAAGGATGTTCAGGATGGACAAACGATTGATTGACGGCAGACAGAAATTTACCCTCCTCCAATGCCAACGCCCATCGTTCGCCTTTTTCAATCAGGGCATGATGAAGATGCGCGACGGTTGGATAATCATGCGACAATTCAAGTGAGCCGGTTCCTACCAACTCACGGACTTGGGCGAAAAAAAGGACTTTTATCATGCTTCCACCTTAAAATTTCCTGATTTGCCACCGCTCTTTTCCAGCAAACGCACAGGCCCGATAACCATATCCTTTTGCACCGCTTTGCACATGTCATAAATCGTCAGAGCAGCCACAGATGCCGCCGTCAATGCCTCCATCTCTACGCCTGTTTTTCCGCTCAGGCGACAGCAAGATTCGATTCTGACACGACAGTATTCTGTTTGAGCTTCCAATTGAACTTCCACTTTACTGAGCAACAATGGATGGCAAAGCGGAATTAATTCCCAGGTGCGTTTCGCCGCCTGAATGCCGGCAATCCGGGCCGTGGCAAACACATCCCCTTTGTGGTGATCACCGGCAACAATCATGGCCAATGTTTCAGCCCGCATTTCAACAAAGGCTTCTGCCCGTGCCTCGCGCACGGTTTCCGATTTGGCGGAAATATCCACCATATGAGCTTCACCCGCCGTATTGATATGGGTTAGTCGGGACATGCTTTGCTCCTGAAAAATAACGCTTGAAAAGTAAATCGCGTCGTTGAAAATTGTAGAGTGAGATTAACCACCAATAAAAGAAAGATTGGGCGTGATGCCACTGTCCCCCTGATGGAGTAAGTGAGTCTCACGCTTATGGCGCAGCCCCCCCTGGATCCGTAGTTTCAGGGCATCAAGTGACACATCATCAGACAATAAATCACGCAGTGGGATCCCTTGTTCACCAAATAAACACAAGTGAAGATGGCCCATTGCAGACACCCGCAGGCGATTGCAGCTCAGGCAAAAATCTTTTTCATAAGGCATGATAAGGCCAATTTCACCCTGATAATCGGGATGATGGAAAACCTGGGCCGGCCCGTCACTGCGTTCCCGTTGCTGTTGCTGCCAGCCTTGTTGCCGCAGTTGACTACGGATCACCTCACCAGAAAGGTGATGGCGGTGGAACATAGCGCTGCCTTCCCCGGTCTCCATCAATTCAATAAAGCGCAGTTGGATAGGACGGTGTTTAATCCAGTCCAAAAAAGCGGGCAGGTTGATATCATTCACCTTCTTCATCAACACGGCGTTGACTTTCACTGTGGTGAACCCTGTCTCAAAGGCCGCATCAATGCCACGCATCACCTGAAAAAATTTATCCTGACCCGTAATGGCATGAAATTGACGGGGATCGAGGCTATCCACGCTCACATTAATCGCAGTCAGTCCCGCCGCTTGCCATTGGGATACGTCCCGCTCCATTCGGTAGCCATTGGTGGTAACGGCAATTTTTTTGATTTGCGGGTTTTCGTGAACGGCCGCGATGATCTCGCAAAAGTCACGGCGCATAGTGGGTTCGCCCCCGGTCAGGCGAATTTTTTCTGTGCCAAGTTCAGCAAATGCGCGGCTAACGCGACGAATTTCTGGCAGGGAAAGAAACGATTTATGTCCATGAGGACGATACCCATCAGGCAAGCAATAGGTGCAACGGAAGTTACACACATCCGTAATCGATAATCTCAAGTAATAAAACTTGCGCAAAAATGCGTCTACGAGTTGTTCCATAATAACACCTTCCAAGTACGGGAGATGCAGGTATTTCTACCTTGCACCCTGGTGACTCAGGAGTCACGGCCAGAGCATCATATCAATGTGGTATCCATTTGATAGAACAACGACTTAGACACAGAGGCTAGGAGTTAATATCCATTAAAATTTTATGTGAAAAATGATATCAGTAACGATGTGCTCGTGGGGATTCTACCGCTTAAAATAACAAAAAGCTAATGCCCACTGCGGTATATATATTATTATACAACGAGTTAGATAAAGCCCATAACATCAGATTCCCATTGGGTATAGCTGTCGCTCAAAACGATCAATGTCGTTCAAAACGATCAGGCAAAAAATCGCACAAAATCACAACGATTGCTGAAAGCGGCCTATTTTATGATAAATTACATGAAATTAATTACAGCCCTCTACGCTTAGCCAATAACAGGAACTCTATGCGAAGTCGCACATTAGCTGATTTGGACCGTGTTGTCGCCCTTGGTGGCGGTCATGGACTTGGACGTGTTATGTCTTCTCTTTCTTCTCTCGGAAGCCGTTTAACCGGCATTGTCACAACCACCGATAATGGGGGATCAACCGGGAGAATACGACGTGCAGAAGGCGGGATCGCGTGGGGAGATATGCGCAATTGCCTTAATCAGCTAATCACAGAGCCTACCATTGCCTCCGCCATGTTTGAGTATCGATTCAGCGGCAACGGTGAATTATCAGGCCATAATTTGGGTAATTTGATGTTGAAGGCACTGGATCATTTGAGTGTCCGTCCCCTCGAAGCAATTAACCTGATCCGCAATCTACTGAAAGTCAATGCCCACCTGATCCCGATGTCTGAGCAATCCGTTGATTTAATGGCCATAGATGATCAAGGCAATACCATCTATGGCGAAGTGAATATCGATCAACTCCATTGTGTGCCACAAGAGCTATTACTCTATCCTCAGGTTAACGCAACGAAAGAAGCGCTGGATGCCATTGAGCAAGCCGATTTGATTTTGATCGGCCCCGGTAGTTTTTTCACCAGCCTGATGCCGTTGCTGTTATTGGATGATTTAACGCAATCCCTGCGGCGCAGTAACGCAAGCATGATTTATATTGGTAACTTGGGTAAGGAACTGAGTCATGCGGCGGCCGGATTATCGTTAGAAGAGAAACTGACAATTATGGAAAATAAGATTGGGCGCAGGATGATTAATGCACTGATTGTCGGCCCGCGCACGGATATCCGCCCTTTCAGTCACCGGATTGTGACGCAGCAGACCCTTGAAGCACAGGATATTCCCTACCGCCATGATCGCGAATTATTACGGCAGGCAATCGAGCACACCCTGCAAAAATTGGGTTAATGATTTTAGGATTTTTAATCGAGAGCTTATTGGACAGATGGAGAGTGAGAGGATTCGCTCTCCATTGCAGTATTTAAGCGTTGGCAATAAATTGCGCCCTCAATACCAGGGCAAATGGGTCTAATTTATACAGTGAAAATCCGACTGTCAGACCTTTCATCAGATAACCATTATCCCATCCCGCTTTCTGGCGCTCAGTCTTCACACCAATTTTAACTGTTTTATTATTTTTCAACAGGTTAAGAGCTATTTTATTCATTAACACGATGTTTTCAGCGCCATGTCCACTTCTCAGGCGCTGGCTTCGCCGTTTCAGTGACTTTAGCCACATCCGCTTCACTTCTTCCACACGCTTCACTTCTTCCACAAATTGACACAATGCTCTGTTGTTGAAGGGAACACTATAATAATTGATGTGCCCTTCTACCACTCGTTTCAGCCATCGTCCCGTTTCTTCCGGACGGTTGTGCGCCATTGCCACAGTCCCTGTTTTATTCGCTTCAGTTGGGTTTGACGCCGTTTTCGTTGGGTTTTGTGCATCACCGCATCCTTGCCCGTGTGTAATCATCCTGGATAATGCGTAAATCCCAGAAAATCGAACGTCCCCGGCTTGCCCTTCTCCGGTCGCTCCTCATATTCTGGTGCTCAAGCCGGTCAACATGCGTCGGGGGATTGATGCCCTGACCCGCCATCTCATAAACCTGCGCTGGCAGGATGTGACGGTCATAACAATGCCCTCCTTATTTAAGGATAGCGTTGCATTGATTAATTGAACTCACAGCGAGGAACGGACGTTACTGGCATTACTGTGGGGTCGCCTAAAAAACTATCTTAATTTCAAACGTCACTACAACGATCCCCTGCACGATCTGCTAGCCAATTCCCTATCCTTAACAGCAACGCAAGATATTCTTTGGATAATGCTTTGAGATTACTTTCATCGAATACCTGCGGATTATAATTAAAACACAGCGTAAAGCTTTCGGCGTCTTGGATAAGCAAAGTTAAATCCAGCTTAGGATAATGGCTATATATATCACTGATGCTTAACTGACAGTTATTGATATGTTTTATTTCGGGAAGTGTTGTTAAGTAATTAAATCCTACCGAAAAATACAAAAGGCACTCATCAGGAGAATGCCGCAATGCATTAACTATGTCCTGATAAGATAACTGTCGGTTTTCCAGTAATGAGAACACATGCTTTTTGCAACGAGATAATAAATAGCTAAAAGGCTCTTCACTATTAATACCGATAAAGAAACTGGTCATATTGACGAAACAACCAAGAGTATCTGCATCCTCCTGTGAGACACGATCTGTAATCGGGATACCAATTGGCTGACTACAGTAAGCTGTTTTCTGTAAAGCCAGACAGAATAATGTTAATAATGTAATAAATGGTGTGACATTATTTTGTTGGGAAAAATGGCGTAGTTGAGCGCTCTGTTCAGTATTCAGCGTCACCAGATAGTTGCGACCCTCCGTTTGAGAAGTTTGCAGGGCCGGTGAGGGTAATGCCCCCTGACGGCGATATTCCGCCAATGTTTGACGCCAGAATTCCGTTTCCTTAACGCATTGCTCAGAGGTATTGACTTTGCGTTGCTCACGACAATAGTCGGCATATTGCCAGCCTGCTTTAATGCTATACATGACATCGCCAGCTAGGAACGCTTGATAATAGCTGGCAAACTGCTGAAAGAAAGGCGTGATAGCATCATGATCGAAAAGGGTGTGATGAATTCTGCACAAGAGGACATGATGATCCGGCGTGTTCTCAAGCAGCCAGAAATTTGCTAATGATAATTGTTCAAAGTTCGCTAACTCATCACGGCACGCAATCTCAAGCAACACGCTGTCACGTAAAGGGCGCTCTTCAGGCAATACCACATTCAGAAGAGGAATATTTATTACTGATGCGGGTACAATTCGGCTACAAACCGGGGTGCTATCAAGATCAAACTGAGTGCGTAACACTGAATTTTGCTCAAGGATACGTGACACGCTATGGTTAACAGCGTTCTCATTCATGTTGCCATGGATATCAATAGCAAAATAGACTTGGTATAGCCACGGATTTTCACTCATCAATTCTAGGGTAAGGAAATAGCGTTGCTGGGAAGATAAAATCCCTTGCGCCTCTTCTTTATTGTCATTATTGTCATTATTGTCATTATTGTCATTGCGGATAATATCGTTGTTGCTGTAATAAGGCACAACGCTCGCCAACATCCGTGGCGTCGGATTCGCAAAGAAACAGTCGAAATCAATATCAGCATACAACTGATGACGGATGCGATGGCAAACCTGCATTATTTTCAGTGAATGACTACCCAGCTCAAAGAAATTGTCGTTTGCACCTAAGTTAACGATGCCCAGCACGTCCTGCCAGATATCAATGATCTCCTGCTCCAATTCATTCGCCGCACTGACAAAGGGTATCGCAAGGGAAGGCCGCAACGGCGACGGTTTCGGCAAACGGTGAGTATCCAGTTTGCCATTTGGCAATTTAGGGATCGCATCCAGGTAGATAAAGCAGGCTGGAATCATGACCGTAGGCAATTTTGCCGACACGAAACGGCGTAATTCCGTTTCGACGATACGCGCTTGCGTAGCAACAAGGTAAGCAATGATTCTGGGCGTGGCCAAACTCTCATCGCAGCGCACGATGGCTTTCGCGATCCCCGTATGGGAGGTCAATACATGTTCAATTTCTTCAGCTGCGATGCGCACCCCATTGATTTTAAATTGCTGATCGCGACGGCCCAGATAAAGCACTTCATTATTATTAAGCATTTTGCCTAAATCCCCCGTACGATGTACTCGCCAGACGCGACCCTGACGTTCAACCTTATAAAAACGTTGACGCGTCAGGTCTTCGCGATTGATATATCCTCGGGAGACACCATCGCCCATAATACAAATTTCACCCACTTCGGATGGCGCCACTTCTAGACATTGTTCGTCGACAATCAGTAACTTACTGCCACGTAACGCCTTACCAATAGTGACAGGGTTTTCTGGCCATAATCGACTGAACGAACCGTTTGCTGTTGCTTCTGTTGGGCCGTATAAATTAAATAAACAAATATCAGGTACCTCGCGGAAAGTGCGATTTTTGAGATCGTTTGATGTCGCCTCGCCTGATAAAAATACGGTTTTCGGCAGCGATTGGGCATCGGCGTCACATTGCTGCCGAACATAATTCAGTAACTCTTCCCAAATGGTGGGAACGCAATAAAGTGCTCCGTCCGGATATTGTCGATACCAGTTCAACAATACCGGATACTGTTGAAGAATATTTTTGGGCAGAATATGCAGCGTGTCACCTCGTAACAAAGGAGCATAAAGTTGCGTGACTGCAGCCGCAAAGCTAAGCGATGCTGTTAATGGTAGCTTGGCGCGAGTCACGGGCCATAAATCTTCATTAAACCAATTCAGATAGTAATCCATATTGGCATGTTCGATCAGCACGCCTTTCGGGATACCTGTTGAGCCAGAGGTATAGAGGATATAGGCGAGATCCTTGGCCGTAACGTCAGGCAATGAGCAAGCCGGTAAGCTTTCCGGCAACGCTATTAGATCTTCTATAAACAGAACGGTTTTGTTTAGGCTTGTCAGATCATTATGCTGATTTATTTCCTGGGAAGTGATTACCAAGAAGGATGATGAGTCGTTAACAATAGTCGCTATTCTCTCCGGCGGATGAAAGTCTGAAAGAGGAACATAAGTAAAACCAGCTTTCATGACTGCCAGCAAAATTGAGGGTAAATAAAGGCAGGGATCCAGATATACCGCTATTACACCGCTTCGATTCTTTTGTCCAAATTCATTAAATAAATAATGTGCGATACGTGTTGAAGTTTGTTTAAGTTGGAAGTAAGTCTGAGATTTTTCCTCAAACATAACGGCGATTGAACCAAATGTATTCTCTGCAATTCTATCTATCTTATTAAAGATAGGGAGTAATGAATTATTCATTTCCTAACTTCTCTCGCACTGTAAGAAATATATTAGACAAACTACTGTTGATAGAATAAATATTCAATCAACGATGTTGCTGTCTGAGTCCACAGCACGATTTTTTCCTGTATATTCTGTCCATCAAGGTCGAAATAATAGCAAGTTACATGAGTGACCATCTGGAATGAGAAAACATCACTTGAGTGA
The DNA here is from genome assembly GCF_002127545.1 of Xenorhabdus beddingii. Taxonomy (GTDB): domain Bacteria; phylum Pseudomonadota; class Gammaproteobacteria; order Enterobacterales; family Enterobacteriaceae; genus Xenorhabdus; species Xenorhabdus beddingii. Next base: position 70,937 of record NZ_MUBK01000002.1, on the reverse strand, counting down.
CATCAGTTAAGAAGTATTTCATGAGATTTAACTTTTATTGTCATCAGAAAAAATGAGTTCTCTCCCCGGACAGTCGATGTGTAAGAGGTATTCTGTGCATTATTGTATATCCTCTTAGAGAAGGATGCCGGTTATGAAATCGAAAAAAACAATTCATTCGCTATTTATGGCACAAAAAATAAAAACACCTCATGCCGTAGCGTTGAGAAGTAATAATTCATCAATAAATTATGAGGAGTTAGATAATCGCTCAACAGAGTTGGCCTGTTATTTAATTAAACAAGGCGTTAACACGGGCGACAAAATTGGCGTATATCTCCATAAAGGTGTTTCATTAGTTGTTAGCCTATTAGGAATATTAAAGGCAGGCGCTTGCTATGTCCCGCTTGATCCCTCCTATCCTCAGGAACGACTTTTGTATATCGTGCGTCATGCGAGCATTCGTTTTATTATGACTTCCCCGACATTGGCAGACAAAATATCAGTCGATGATGATAAAAAAATAGATATTACCGCACTGCATTTGAATGCATCCAGCCATTTCTCGCTGCCCGAGGTTGATGACGATTCCCTTTGTTATGTTATGTATACCTCAGGATCTACAGGCCAGCCAAAAGGCGTCATGATCCGGCATCGCACCGTGGTGAATTACCTTTGGTGGATGCAGGACGCTTTCGGAATAGCACAGCGAGATGTAGTGCTTAACCAAACCACTTTCAGCTTTGATGTATCAGTGTGGGAGATTTTCTGGCCGCTGATCACCGGTGCGAGCTGCGCACTGATTTCTGATGATATTAAGTATGATCCCCATCAGGTAATCAATTTTATACAGCAACATCATGTCACCGTGGTTCAATTCGTTCCGACGGCGCTGCGCACCATTGTTGCAGCACAAAAGCTGCAAGCCTGTAGTGAATTGCAACATATTTTTTCTGGCGGCGAAGCACTGGATCAGAAACTAGTAGACGATCTGGCTGCGCAATTTACCGGTCAAATTCACAACCTTTACGGCCCGACGGAGACCACTATTTATGCCTGCCATTGGTTGTGCCAACCCGGTGCGGATGCAACCATTGTGCCTATCGGCACCCCTATTCCTCATGTCCGAGCGTATGTTCTGGATGAACAACTCAATGAGCTTTCTCCTGGTAAAGCAGGTGAACTATATCTGGCAGGCGATATTCTGGCGCAAGGCTATATCAATGAGCCAGAAAAGACGCGTAACAGTTTTGTGACTGAACCGTTTGTAACAGATACGCCAAGCCTGATGTATAAGACCGGCGATATTGTTCGGGCACGGGAAGATGGCGTACTAGAATTTCTCGGACGCGTAGACAATCAGGTTAAATTGCGTGGCTATCGGGTGGAATTAAATGAAATAGAAGTCGTCCTTCGCAATTACAGCAGATTATCTGATGCAGTTGTGATTCTAGAAGAGAATGATGAGTCCAAGCTGTTGGAGATCGTTGCGTTTTATACTGTGAAAGAAAACGAAACCGTGCAGGAACTAGAACTAAAAGAATATCTCTACAACATCCTGCCGTTTTATATGATCCCTTCATATCTTATCGAACAGGCTTTTATACCCACGTTACCCAACGGCAAAGTGGATAAGACTTCTCTCCATCATAATTTCAAAAAAAACCTAAGACACACGGCAAAAAATATCGTACCTCCCACATCAAATATTGAAACTGAAATCATCAAAATATGGGAACAGGTGCTCAACAATAAAAACTTATCTATCCATGAAAATTTTTTCGATGCGGGTGGCAACTCATTATTAATGTCAAAGGCACATAGAGAAATCAAAAAGAACCTTGATATTTCAGTATCTATTATGGATCTGTATCAGTATCCCACCGTTAAGGCATTGAGCACTTATCTAGCTGAGAAAGGCCTTAAATCCACTTCCAGTAATAAAAGTGATAAAGCTGACAATAAATCAAATGGAGTCACCACTCATGAATAATTTCGCTAACGTACGCGATAAAGACATCGCCATTATCGGTATGGCGGGCCGCTTCCCTGGCGCGGAAGATATTACTACTTACTGGCGCAACCTGCTTGACGGTCTGGAAACGATTACCACCTTTACTGAAGAAGAATTACGCGCTTCCGATGTGGATGAAGAACTTATCGCAGCGCCGAACTATATTCGCCGCCGCGGGATCCTAGGTGATGCACAATATTTCGATGCCAGCTTCTTTGATATTACGCCCCGTGATGCGGAAATCATGGATCCACAACACCGAAACTTCCTAGAGTGTAGTTGGCTGGCTTTTGAAAATGCCGGCTACGTGCCCTCGACATATCCTGGGAAAGTCAGTGTGTTTGGGGGTACCGGAACAGCCTGGCACCTGCAACAGGCTAGCACCAATCAAGAAGTTCAGAAGCATACAAGCAGCGCTTCACTGGTCACCAACAACGACAAAGATTATATGACGACCCGGGTTTCCTACAAGCTGAACCTTAAAGGCCCCAGTATTGACGTACAGACTGCCTGCTCAACGGCGATGGTCGCGATTGTTATGGGCGTTAATAGCCTGCTGAACGGTGAAAGCGATATGGTAGTCGCAGGCGGGGTTTCAATTGATACACCGGAACGCCGTGGATACCTGTATATGCAGGGAGGAATGGAATCGGCAGACGGTCATTGCTACGCCTTCGATGCCCGAGCGAACGGCACCGTATTTAGCCGTGGCGTCGGTGTCGTGCTTCTGAAACGATTGGGAGATGCTATACGCGATGGCGATCATATCTATGCGGTAATTAAAGGCGGTGCCATTAATAACGACGGTAATATCAAAGCGGGCTTTACTGCGCCAGGTATCGACGGTCAGGTTGCCGTTGCCAAAGAAGCATTGCATCGCGCCAACGTCGATCCCGCTACCATTGACTTTGTGGAAGCGCACGGAACCGCTACGGCGCTGGGCGATCCCATCGAGTTTAGCTCGCTGAGCCAAACGTTTCAGGAATTCACTTCTGAAAATCAGTTTTGTCGTCTGGGGTCGGTCAAAACCAATATCGGTCATACCGATACCGCATCCGGCGTTGCCAGTTTAATCAAAGCCTCGCTGTCGCTGAAAAACCGCGTTTTGCCTGCTTCGCTGCACTACAAAACACCAAACCCTAACATCGATTTTGAAAACAGTCCGTTCATTATGAACACAGAAACGCACCCGCTGAACGCTAACGATAAACCGCTACGAGCGCTGGTGAATTCTTTTGGTGTAGGAGGAACGAATGCCTGCGTTATTATGGAAGAAGCACCTGAATTACCTGCCAGCAGCCCAACGGAAGGTTATCTGCTATTCCCGTACTCGGCAAAAACCCTCTCTGCGCTTGAAAAGATACGTGAAAACCTCAGGCAGTATCTTCAGCAAAATGTAGAAGTCAATCTGGCTGATGTAGCTTATACCTTACAGGTCGGACGTCAACGTATGGTGCACAGCAGAGTTGTTATTGCGCGTGACCGTGAGACCTTGCTTAGTAAACTAGCTCAACCCACAGTGATCGCGCCGCAATCAGGAAAAAATCACAAATCTGTCGTGTTTATGTTTCCAGGCCAGGGCAACCAGTATGTCAACATGGCGCGTGAGTTATACGACAGTTATCCTACTTTCCGCGAATATATGGACAGATGTTGCGCTCACCTTGAAGGTATCCTCGAACATAATCTGTACGACATCATTTTCCAGGACACAGAAAGCACGAATAAAGATCTCATCAATGAAACTCAGTACACGCAACCTGCGCTCTTTGTCGTGGAATACGCGCTGGCACAGTTATGGCTGTCATGGGGTGTGAAACCAGACTTTATGATTGGCCACAGTGTGGGTGAATATGTCGTAGCCTGTCTCTCTGGCGTATTGTCTCTGGAGGATGCGCTGACGGCAGTTGCAATACGAGGAAAACTGGTACAGCAGCTTCCGGCGGGCGCTATGCTTGCAGTGTTGATGGAAGAGGATGCTCTACGCGAACGTTTATCTGAAAGCCATCTTGAGATTGCAGCCGCAAACTATCCTGGATTGTGCATAGTCGCAGGCGGGCTGGTTGAAATTGAAACCTTTCAGGACAAACTGGAAAACGAAGGTGTTTTTTGCAAACACCTCGACACCTCTCATGCATTCCATTCTTACATGATGGAGCCGATGCTTGATGATTTCCGTAAGGTGATCGAAAAAATTACCTTTAATCCCCCGACCATCCCCTTTGTGTCCACCGTGACTGGCAACTGGATCACCAATAGTCAGGCGCAGAGTCATGATTACTGGGTTAACCATGTTCGTCAACCGGTTTTGTTCACACATGCTTTCAAAACGCTAATTGCCCAGGAGTATAACCAGTTTGTTTTTCTGGAAGTGGGTCCTGGCCGGTCGCTGGAGTCAGCCGCAAAACAGCACATCAATACGGTGGAAAACCCAGCGATTTTTTCATCCCTGCCTACGGCTAAAGATGTCGCGCTGACTGGCGAACAATTTCTAGCAGCATTAGGTAATTTGTGGTGCAGCGGCGTAACTATTGATTGGTCTGGTTATTACGACGGGCAGCGCCGTCTGCGCCTGCCGCTGCCAGGCTATCCTTTTGAACGTAAAGAGTTCCGTCTTCCGATGGTGAATATGGAAGCGTTAAGCGGGCTAGATAATCGTTCCATTAATGCGCGTAAGAGAAAACAATCAAATATTAGTAACTGGTTTTATATGCCAACCTGGCATCAGACGATCCCAGGGAAGTATATGAATGGCAAGGCCGCTTCCGTGGCGGCAGACTGTTGGGTGATTTTTACAGATAAAGAGGGCGTTGCTGATGCTCTGCTCTCACAGCTTAGAGAGGACGGTTTTACTGTTATCACCGTTGCGCAGGGTAAAGCGTACCAGGAGAACGACAATGCTTTCGTTATCGATCCTGATAACAACATGCATTACGTTAGCCTATTCAGTAGCATTAAGAAAAGAGAGTTAACGCCAACTCGTATCCTTCACTTATGGAGTCTCTCTAAGGATGATGGCAATGCCCAGTTGATTGATTCCTGTGAGATTTTACAGCGCGACGCATTTTACAGTCCAATGTACCTGCAACAGGCGCTGATTGCCGAAAACCTGTTAGACGGCCTGCGCTTGTTGCTTGTTACTAACAATATATTCAGCGTTGCGGGTGAGCCTATCGGTTCGCCGCATAAAGCCCTGCTTATTGGTCCTGCCAGGGTTTTCTACCATGAATATCATGAAGTGCGTTGTCACCTGGTAGATATTGATCTTGATGCCCCTATTGCGGACATCGCCAACCAGCTGATCGATGAAAGCAATATCGATACCAATGGCAAACTGGTCGCCTACCGTCAGCGTTATCGCTGGGAAGAGGCCTATCAACAGGTGCCGCTCTCTTCTGAAGAAAGCAATAAAATTGTTGCTATTCGCAATGATGGTGTCTATCTGATCACCGGCGGTTTAGGCGGGATCGGCATGCTGGTTGCAAAGCAACTGGCGCAGAACAGCAATGCGACATTGATCCTGACGTACCGCTCACCATTGCCGGCACGTGAAGAGTGGCAATCTTGGCTTCAAGAACACGCAGTGGATGATGCCATCAGCGAAAAACTCGCCTGTATCTTGCATCTGGAAGAACAAGGTAATCGCGTGCATCTATTGAATGTGGATGTTTGCGATTACACCGGTATGAAAGCGGGTCTGGCTGAATTCTCTCATATTGATGGCATATTCCACACTTCGGGTGTAGCCGGAGGTGGGATTATTCCCCTCAAAAACACATCTAACTGTATCGAAGTGCTAAATTCAAAAGTTCGCGGTACATTAATTCTGGATGAACTATTGGCTAACAGAACGCCGGATTTCTTCCTCTTGTTCTCTTCCATTACCGCCATTGTAGGCGATCCCGCTCGTATTGATTACTGTGCAGGAAACGCTTTTATGGATGTTTTCGCCCATTATCGTAATCAATATCGCCCAGGCTGTACTATGTCCGTTAACTGGGGTCAGTGGGGTGATATAGGAATGGCCGCACGATGGAGTAAACAGCTCAATGCAAAAGGAAGAAACACGACATTCAAGAAAATTACCGGCGATCTTCTTACGCAAATTGAAAGTACAGCCAGTGAAGATGTGTTTCGCGTAAATATTTCAGTCAATAAAGACTGGGTGATTGACGAGCATCGCTTATTAAAAACACCCACGTTAGTCGGGACCACTATTTTGTCTCTGCTGAATGAATATCTGAATGTGTTTAAACTAGGAGAAGAGTTACAAGTTAAGAATCTGATGCTGGGCACACCAGTGCTTTACCATAACACCTGGCCGCGAGAAATGAATCTGGTTGTTACCCAACAGGGTAAAGGTTACAAATTCAGCCTTAAAAGTCGCGGAATTCTGAACTTTTACTGGCAAGAACACGCATTTGGTCAGATTGGCAAAGCTAAAAAAGTGGATGACGACTATGAGCAGCCGGACACGATTCGTCAGTGTTGCCCTATCGTTATCAGCGATTACGTGCTGAACACCGACGGAGATTTTCTGGCTTTGAGTCATCGTTGGAATACGATTACTGAATTGCGTAAAAATGAGACCGAATGGTTTATTCGTCAGGAGCTGTTAAAAGAATTCGCAAGCGACCTGCAACGTTACGCTTTTCATCCGGCAATGATTGACTCGGTCGCTATCGCATGCTTGTCGGGCTTAACGGAAAATCATTTTCTGCCAATCAGTTATGGACAAATTTGTTTTCATGCGCTACTAGAAAAAGAATGTTTTGTTCATGTGAAATTAAATCAGCCCTATCAATCCCTGGATAACACCATTGTTATGAACATTGTATTCTTCTCGGCGCAAGGTAAGCGGTTGATGACAATTGAGAATTATACGTTAGTTAAGATCGTGGATAATAATCAGGTAGGTACCGACAAAACCAATAAAGTGACCGAGGTAAAAGTTAATTTACAGAATAAAGACATCCTCTATTTTGAAGGGCAAGAAGCTATAAAACGAATTCTTAATCACTTGGAATTCCCACAGTTAGTAGTGGTATCGTCTGATTTGGAACAATTAATTTTTGAAGCGATTCCGGAAAAAGAAGATAAAGATAGCTTACAAATCGAATCCAGTATTTCAGATTCACATACCCGTCCAGCTCTATCGATGGAATATATTGCACCAGAAAATGATATTGAAAAAGAAATCGCAAAAGTATGGCAATCCGTTCTTGGAATATCTGGTATTGGCGCACTGGACCATTTTACAGAACTGGGGGGTAACTCTCTGTTGGCTGTACAAGTTGCATCTATCGTATCAGGTATCTTTGAAATTGATATTCGAGTGGATCTTTTCTACCAGGATCAAACTATCAGAGGCATGGCTAATCTGTTAGTTAACGAATTAACTGGGTAAAAAATAAGTATCGAGTTGTAGCTGCTGGTGCACATTATAACGCGACATTATCCTAGGAAGAAAAGAACATGAAAAACAAAAGCGATGCCATTCGTTCATTAAGTTTGGACGAAATAAAAAAACTGGCTCGTCAAAAAAAAACACGAACCGCAGCCAAGACACAAGGTGAAATTCAACGTTGCACCGATATTGAACGTAAGCAATTTCCGCTGACTAGCGCTCAAAAAAGCATTTGGTTGCTTGATCAATACCTAGAAGATAAAAGAGCCTATAACAATTCCTATGCTTTTGTTTGTCATATGGCTCTTGAATTCAATCAGGAACAGGTATGTCAGGCATTAACGTTATTAACCCGTAAGCACTCTATTTTACGCACAACATTTCAGGTGATTAATGGCGAAATAATGCAAAGTATCTCGGATGATATTATTTTTGATTTCGTCTATGAAGATATCGTAGCCATGCCGGAAGAGGTGAAAAAAAGTTGGATTGATAAGCGAGCTCTTAAAGAAGGATGCCGAAATTTTGATCTATCCCGTGGGCCACTGTCTTATTGGCGGATGATTAAAACCCAGCTTAATGAATATGTTATGATGTTAACGCTTCATCATATTATTTCTGACGGCTGGACCATAAATCTCTTTTTCAGGGAGTTAATGGAAATCTATTTCCAACTGGAAAATGGCATTACACCAGCAGTTGATGATTTTTTGCAATTCTCTGACTACGCACTGGCAGAAAACCAGTGGCAAATTAACGGTTATTATGACCGAGGCTTGGCGTACTGGAAAAAACAACTGGAGGGTGTACAGGGTATCCTGAATATTCCCACCGACGCGCCACGTCCTGCACGAATGAGTTCAGCTGGTAGCATCGTCAGCCAGACATTAGATAGTGATTTGCAAAAAGCGTTAAGTGTGCTGTGCCGTAAACATAACGTCACACTATTTCATGCTATGTTAACCGCATGGCAAGTCATGCTGCACTTCTATAGTGGTCAGAATGAAATCATTGTCGGGATTCCTTTCGCAAACCGAAATCATGCGTCGAGCCGGGATTTGTTGGGACTTTTTATGAACACACTGCCACTGCGGGGTGATGTTCGTGCGGAGTTCCGTTTTGATGAAATGTTAGCCCAAGTGCACACGAACTGTGCAGAAGCGATGCTTTATCAGGACGTTCCTTTCAATATTATCCTCGAAAACATCAGTTTCGCTCGCTCGCATCAGGTTAATCCACTGTTCCAAGCTATGCTGAGCTATCAGGTTTTCCCACATTTCTATGATGATAACCAAGCATCGATCAAACCCTTAAAGGTAGATTATGGCGTTTCAAAAACCGATCTTAACCTTTGGGTCGAAGAAGACGGCGATAAGCTGTTATTGACGCTCTACTACAACTCGATCCTTTACCGTGAAAGCACGGCCAGACAGATGCTGGAACATTTCCAATCGATACTATGCCAGTTCGTGGACAATCCGCATATCACCCTCGCGCAGATCTCGTTGTTGAGTGACGAAGAACGAAGCCAGTATCAGACCTGGAGCCCTCAACCGCAAGCCGATTGCGCATCAGTACACCAACAATTCGTCCTGGTCGCCCATAACACCCCGCACCAGATGGCGGTGCGTTGCGATGATAGTGCGCTGAATTATCAACAGGTAGAAGAACAATCAGAAAATTTGGCTCAATATCTGCTGGCGGAGGGTTTACAACCTGGTAATGTGGTCGGTATTCATATGGAGAAGGGCAACGACTACGTGATAGCCATTATGGCTATTTTGCGCGCCGGCGGATGTTATCTCCCGTTGGATATCACCCTGCCGCGTGAACGGTTGGCGTATATGATCGATGATGCTTCGGCACACTGGATACTCACCGAGAGCGATAATGTCACGTTTGACGGGACGACTTGCCTCAGTATTCATTTGATACCCCAATTTCTTACTCGACACCCGCTGCCGAACGTCGCTCCGGATGCCCCCGCCTATCTCATTTATACCTCAGGTAGTACAGGCACGCCGAAAGGCATACAGGTCAATCACGCTCAACTTGCTTGCTATTGCGATAACGCTCGTCAGGTCTTGCAACAACCTGCAGGGGCGCATTATGGTATGTTCTCCAGCTTCACAACCGATTTGGCTCATACCATGCTTTTCCCCGCTCTGACCAGCGGCGGTTGTTTAAACATTATCAGCAATAGCACATTACAGGATCCGTCCCGGCTGGCAGAATTATTCACGCGTCAGACGCTCGATTGCATAAAAATCACGCCATCCCATCTTAGTGCGTTGTTACAGGGTGAAAACGCGGCCGCTCTGCTTCCATCCTCCTTGCTAATATTGGGAGGCGAGCGGGTGCCCTGGTTGCTGGTTAAACATTTGCGAGCGCTGGATGCCCGCTGCCGCATTTTGAACCACTATGGGCCAACCGAGAGCACCGTAGGGGTCACAACATGGGAAGTAATGCCGGACACACATGTGCCGGAAGGCGGTTATCTGCCCATCGGTAAACCTTTCCCCGGTGTACAATTGCTGATTTTAGATAATCAGTTCCAACCAGTGGCTGACGGTTTGCCGGGTGAAATCTGCATTGGAGGCGCGCATCTCAGCGCTGGCTACATTGGCAGTCATTCGCACAAAAACGCCAGTGCCTTTATTCCCCATCCACTGCTTAAAGATGAACGCCTGTACCGTTCTGGCGATAAAGGACGTCGCTTGACAGATGGCAATATTGAGTACTTAGGGCGTATCGATCGCCAAGTGAAAATCCGCGGATTCCGGGTTGAACTTGCTGAAATCGAACACGTTCTTCATCAGTGTCCCGGCGTAACTCAAGCCGCTGCGTTAGTAAAACCGGTCAGTGACGATGAGCAACAATTACTTGTCTTTTTCGCACTGGTACCCGGGTGGCAACAGGATGAGATTAAAGATTATGCTCGTGCCCGGTTACCTCACTTTATGTTACCGGACAGATGGTTATGGCTTGAGTCGATGCCGCTCACTGCCAGCGGTAAGATCAACTATACTCAGCTGAACACAATGGCGCTGTCGCGCAATACCGTGTCTCGACGCCCACAAAGTGAAACGGAGTACCAACTGCATCAGCTTTATTGCGACGTGCTCAATCTTAGTGATATCGATATTGATGACAAGTTTTTCCAGCTGGGCGGCAATTCGATCAATGCGCTAAAACTAGTGATGCAAATTAACCAGCAATTCGGTACCGCTTTATCTCTGGGACAGTTGATTGAACATAGCAGTATTTCGCAATTGGCGCAGTTTGTGGAACAGGCCAGCACTTCGCAGGCGTTGACTTCTCTGGTGACGCTGAACAAGGGTGACGAGAGCCAGCCTACCTTCCTGATGGTTCATCCAGCAGGTGGCAACGTACTCTGCTATTACCCCATGTTGCAACCTCTGGAGTCATGCTACCCGGTCTACGGTCTTCAGGTCGCTGATTTTAGTCAAATTCACGACTATGACCGCGAAATATCCTCCCTAGCCGCATTCTACCTGCGGCAGGCAAAGGATCTGCTCCATCGCCAAAAACTGATTATTGGCGGCTGGTCGCTGGGCGCGACTATCGCTTTCGAAATGGGCCAACAGATCGCCAGTATCACAGGCTGCGCACCAACGCTTCTGGTGTTTGACCAGCCAGCGCCGCAAGTGCGCGTTGATGACGCTGAAAATATGAGCGACGATGATCGTCTGGTTTATTATGCCCACAAAGTCGCGATGTTTACCGGCACGCATTTCAATATCTCACAAGAGAAATTGGCTGCGATGAGCCATGACGAACGCACCTATCTGTTTATGAGTGAATTTCAACGCGCAGGGTTGATCCCTGCTTCACTGAGTTTTAAGCATTTTCGTTATTTTCTGGTGATTTTATGGGCGCACATCAATGCCTGCGATCGTTATGTCGGTGCGCCTTATGCCGGAAATATTGTGGTAGCCGAAGCGCTGGAGGATTTGCCTGGAAGGATACGGTTGCCTGTGCCTGGGCTTGGCTGGCAGAGCCTGGCGGATAAAGCTATCACCATTCTGCCAGCGCAAGGCAATCACATCACCATGATGAACGAACCTTTCATCACAGAACTTATTCAGCGTGTAAAACAGGTGCTGCTATGAGTACAACCGAGCAGACAGTTACCTTGAGTATTGAGGGAAACCACAAAGAAAATTCAGGGGTATCCTTCCGTAGCTGGTGCGCCGTTATTGGTGGCCTGCTCGGCGGCTTTATAGCCATTCTGGATATCCAAATAACCAACTCGTCAATGAAGATTATTCAGGGCGCGTTATCAGCCACGTTAGATGACAGTTCGTGGCTAATAACCTCTTACTTTACCGCTGAGATCATCTCCATTCCCCTGTGCGGCTGGCTGGCAAAAGCGTTTGGTACCAGCCGCTATGCATTGTGGTGTATCGGCAGTTTTCTCGCTTCGTCAATACTGTGTTCGTTTTCATGGGATCTTAATTCCATGATTGTCTTTCGGGCGTTACAGGGATTCGGCGGTGGCGCTCTGATCCCTCTCTGCTTTCGCCTGATTATTGAAGTCTTACCGAGGGAAAAACACCCCCTCGGAATGTCTTTATTCAGTATTGTGGGTACTTTTGCTCCGGCAATTGGCCCCTCTCTGGGCGGTTGGCTGACAGATACGTTCTCCTGGCATGCTATTTTTTACATTAACATCGTACCTGCTGTTTTCGCTTGCGGCCTGATAAACTATGGGATGAAATGCCCGCCCATTCGTTGGCAGGTGATTCTCGACGGAGATTTTATTGGCATCCTCACTGCGATGCTATGGTTAGGCTCATTGGAAGTCGTTCTGGAAGAGGGACGTAGTCTGCACTGGCTGGATTCTAACCTTATCTGCTCGCTTATCGTGATTTCTGTCGTGGCATTTTTAGGGTTCGTTTATGATCAACTTGTGCACCCTTCCCCATTAATTAACATCCGCATGTTCAGAAACGCAGCGTTCTCGTATGCCTGCATTATGTTCTTTATGCTGGGTGTCGCTATTTATGGCACGCTGTTCATGGTACCGTATTATCTTACAGCTGTGCATAACTATGATGCTCTGCAGATTGGCAATGTTTTGATTTGGATGGGATTACCGCAGCTGGCAATCCTCCCATTTATCCCGAAGTTGCTTAAGATTTTCAATCTTAAGTATATGATTTTCATCGGTTTCGCCGGGCTGGCCATTAGTTCATTTATGAATGGACATATGGATAGCAATTTCGCCGGACAGCAGATGAAACTCTCGTTACTGATTCGCGCGCTGGGGCAACCCTTTATCATGGTGCCACTTGCCATGATTGCTACCCGTAATGTCCAGTCCAAAGATAACGCCTCATCCGCTATTCTGATTAACATTACCCGCAGCGTTGGCGGCTCAATGGGCACAGCTATTCTTTCCTCCCGCTACGTTAATCATACGTGGATGCTGGTTGCACAAATCAAATCGACGATAGCTGCCGGTAGCGATGCGTTTAATCGCTATGTGGATAGCGCCAAAACACTTTTGATCCATCATGGTGGCTCGCTAAATAGCCTAAACATTCGACAAACTGCCTACGCAATGTTAACTAACAACATTAAGATGCAGGCACAGATCATCGCCTTTAATGACATTTTTTATGTGATGGGCGGGATGATGCTGACCACAGCGATCATGGTATTGTTCGCAACGAAGAATTTCCGGCTGTTCCAACCTTCACAGGAGAAACAATAAAATGCACCAGAATACATCCTATACTTTTCTGCATTACCTGCGCTCTCCTGTAGCGTTGCTGAATATCATCGTTCCGTTAGCGCTTTACCATGGCGCGCTGTACTTATTTGGCATTGGTACAGCGTTGCTAATCAGCGCTGGTTGGGCCTCATTTCTCGCGCTACAAAGCAAAAATCGTCAGGCTACACTGGCCGTTGTGCTGATGATCCTGCTTTCCGGTCTATGCCACTATTTATTCCTGCGTCATCCGGCGTGGCTGCCCGTTCAACGGGAGGATGTTTTTCTGTCGCTAAGCAGCGCATTAACGATTGCGGTGGTTTTCCTTTTTTATTCGCTACGCGGTGAACCCGTTATCCAGACTTTAGCCGAACAGGCAAGACCACAACTTAGGACACTGAACATATACGGCTCACCAGCCTATTTTCGCGTCTGGCAAGAAATATCCCTGACATGGGTAGCCGTTTATCTGTGCAAAGCGATCCTAGTTTACCTACTGTATTACTTACACAGTTCATTATTGAATACATCCCTGCCAGTGGTTGGGTGGCCGTTAACGCTGGCGATGATATTTTTTAGTGTTCGCTGGCCACGTTATCGTTGGCAGGCAAAAACGAAGTAGTCCTGAGTTTTTGCCTTACACCGAGAGAGTCACCCATAACCTACTTGTTTAAAGGTAAGCAGATCATGATACATTACGAAAACAAAGCCATCGTACTGGTCAGGCACCCTGAAGGCCCCTTACAACTCAGCGAGTTCCGCATGAAGATAACGCCTGTGAGAGATCTGGAGCCAGGCGAATTCCTTATCGCCAATCAGTGGTTATCGCTGGATCCCTACATCCGCTCACGCCTGAACTTCAGTACAGATTATGTTAACTCCATCCATTGCGGTGACGTTGTCGCCGGAGAAACGGTCGGCGTTGTGGTGGCGTCTCGCAACCCGAACTTTAACGAGGGCAGCAAAGTCTTCGCATATTCAGGCTGGCAGCAGTACTACATCAGCAACGAGCGAGATTTTATTGTTCATACCTTGCCGCAGGTCGAGCTACCCGACACCATTTTTCTGAATACCGTGGGTACACCAGGACGCGCTGCCTATTTTGGCATGATGCGTATCGCTAAACCGCATGCAGGGGAAACATTGGTGGTATCAGCGGCCTCTGGCGCTGTGGGATCAACCGTAGGGCAGATTGGCAAAATGGCGGGCTGTCGGGTAGTAGGTATCGCTGGTAGTGAAGAGAAATGCCGGTATGTCGTTCATGAGCTTGGTTTTGACTTCTGCGTTAACTATCGAGACAGCGATTTCAAACACCAACTGCGCCAGGCTTGCCCGAACGGCATCGATATTTACTTCGAAAATGTCGGTGGCCGAATTTCGGTGTTGGTCGCACAATTATTAAATGACGGTGCCCGCGTACCGGTTTGTGGCAATGCGGCTAATTACGATCAATCATCCAGCATTGCAGCTTCCAGCCCTGCTGACTTTTTTTCCTCTCTGCCAAATCCGCCTGTTAACCGTTTCTTTCTGGTAACGGAATGGTTTAAGGATTACCCGGAATCGGATGCGTGGCTATTGAATGCACTTCATGACGGAAAACTTAAATATCGGGAAACGTTAATTGATGGGTTGGAAAAAGCTCCGCAAGCTTTTATCGATCTCTTAAACGCCAGACATTTTGGAAAACAAATTGTCAGGATTAGCTGATCTATATCGTCAGGAAATGTTGTCTCCACTTTTTCCTGCGGTTGTACATCTTATGCGTTATGCGGCAATTGCCAATGAAATACGTTAAAAAAATCTTTATTCTATTCATTGTGGTTTCGATAATGGCTGGTTTCCTGTACTGGTTATTATACTGGCGCTATATCCAGACTACCGATGATGCCTATACCCAAAACGATATCACCAATATTAGCGCCCGTGTTAGCTCTCAGGTGATGATGTCCTATATCACCGATAACCATGAAGTAAAGCAAGGGCAGCTTTTAGCTGTTCTCGACGATCGCTCTTATAAGGTCGCGATCCTGAAAGCAGAAACTGATGTTGCAAAAACGACGGCTGCGCTGAGTAATGCGCGGGCTAATGCAAAGATGCAAGAAAGCATCATCAACCAGTACAACAGTGCTCTTATTTCAGCCAAAGTTAACGAAAAATATGCCTCTCAAGAGTTGAGCCGCGTCAACCAACTTGGTGCACACCATTATATCACCCAGAGCGATATAGAAAAAACTGACAGCATGCACAAAGTCGCCGTTGCCGACGTAGCAAAAGCACAAGCAAGTCTAGAGACTCAGCAGGCTAAACTGGCGGTGCTGAAGACCACCATTGCACAGGCTCAGGCGCAACTAAAACGTGCGCAGGCCAGCCTAGCGGATGCACAACTACAATTAACCTATACGCGAATTATTGCGCCTGTTTCCGGAGTGATAGGAAACCGTAATCTTCAGATTGGTATGTTTACCCAAGCCGGGCAAACTATCGCCAGTATCATCCCCAAACAGCAGCCGTGGGTTATAGCTAATTTTAAGGAAACGCAGCGAGGCAGGATGAAGCCAGGACAAGCTGTTGATATCACTATCGATAGCTATCCCGGTGAAGTGTTTAAAGGCCACATTGAAAGCCTAGCGCCGGCGACCGGTTCTGTGTTCGCACTTTTGCCCGCCGATAACGCCACTGGGAACTTTACAAAAATTGTGCAACGTTTTCCGGTCAAAATTGTTTTCAATAAACCGATAGCAATGGCGATCGGGTTATCTTGCGAGGTCACAATAGATACACGTCATATGATTTTGTCGCATTAGCACGTCATGATTTGAGTAACGTCCACTATTGCTGTGAGTTCAACCGATGGATGCAACACATTGGTTAAATCGTTCTGCTGGTAATTTTTGGGCCTGTTTAATGAGAGCTGATATCACAGTTGTTGTTTTATTGTCACTGATTTTGGCGAGCATAACGTAACCCTTCACCCGTTCTCCATTGACACAAAAGTGTGATGGTTATCTCTTGATCCGTTTTTTCTCTTGCTTGCTCCAGCCAGACCACGCAGGGCATCGCCGACCACTGAGCGCACTGAAAGACACGAATACGGTCGTACGTTGTCTGCCCAATCAATGGCTGATCCGTTTGTGGCGGACATGTGGAGCCAAATAAGACCCCGACTTACCGTCATCAGGTGTTTGAGTGCTCCCCTGGTCAGATAATCCTTTCAGTTAAAATCCCCCATTTTAGTGTTGGTTGGAAAGCAAGGTGAGATGACCGGAGGCTTACGCTGAACGCAGCAGACCCTTGAAGCACAGGATATTCCCTACCGCCATGATCGCGAATTATTACGGCAGGCCATCGAGCACACCCTGCAAAAATTGGGTTAATGATTTCCGGCGCTTGAGTCGATAACGGGGCAGATGGAGAGCGGGATGACTCACTCTCCATGCCGTGTTTATTTCGATGTTGCAGGCATCCCACTCAAGCATGGCATTTAAGCGTTGGCAATAAACTGCGCCCTCAATGCCTGTACCTGATCACGAACGTTGGCCGCCTGTTCAAATTCAAGATCCCGTGCATGTTGGTACATTTTATCTTCCAGTTCACGGATTTTAGTCTCTAACTCTTTCGCCGAAAGTTTATGGTAATCATCCGCGCCCAAAGCAACTTTGCCTTTGCCTTTCGTTTTGCCTTTGCCATTGACTGATTGACCAATTTTCAGGATATCGCCGATTTTTTTGTTCAATCCGGTTGGCACGATACCGTGTTCTTCATTAAATGCCTGCTGTTTGGCACGACGGCGCTCAGTTTCCCCAATGGCTTTCGCCATAGAATTCGTGATCTTGTCCCCGTACAAAATCGCCTTACCATGCAAGTTACGCGCTGCACGGCCAATCGTCTGGATCAGGGATCGTTCTGAACGCAGGAAGCCCTCTTTATCAGCATCTAAAATCGCCACGAGGGAAACCTCTGGCATATCCAAGCCTTCCCGCAGCAAGTTAATCCCGACCAATACGTCAAATTCCCCCAAACGAAGATCGCGGATAATTTCCACCCGCTCGACCGTATCAATATCGGAGTGGAGATAACGTACCCGCTCGCCATGCTCTTGCAAATATTCGGTCAAATCTTCCGCCATGCGCTTGGTGAGGGTGGTGACCAACACTCGCTCATTTTTCGCTGCACGGAGACGGATTTCAGACAATAAATCATCCACCTGAGTTGCCACCGGACGAACTTCAACTTCAGGGTCAATCAGCCCCGTCGGGCGTACAACCTGTTCCACTACTTCGTTGCCGGATTTTTCCAGTTCATAGTGGCCGGGGGTTGCTGAAACATAGATGGTCTGTGGGGCCAGCGCCTCAAACTCCTCAAACCGCAATGGGCGGTTATCCAGCGCTGAGGGCAAACGAAAACCATATTCCACCAGTGTTTCCTTGCGGGAACGATCCCCCCGGTACATGCCACCAATCTGTGGAATGGTGACGTGAGATTCGTCCACCACCAGCAAACCATCTGCCGGAAGATAGTCAAACAGGGTTGGGGGCGGTTCACCGGCGGAACGGCCTGACAGATAGCGGGAATAATTCTCAATGCCAGAGCAATACCCCAATTCATTCATCATTTCGAGATCGAATTGTGTTCGTTGGGTGATACGTTGCTCTTCCACTAACTTATCTGACCCCAGCAACAGCTTACGCCGTTGAGCCAATTCAACCTTAATTTCTTCCATCGCCTGAATAATTCGCTCACGCGGTGTCACATAGTGGGTTTTGGGATAGATGGTATAACGCGGCATATTGTACTGAACCTGACCGGTCAGCGGGTCAAACAGGGAAAGACGCTCAACTTCATCATCGAACAATTCAACGCGCAGCGCATGTTGATCCGACTCTGCGGGAAAAATGTCAATCACCTCACCACGAACCCGGAATGTCCCACGCTGGAAAGCCTGATCATTGCGGCTGTATTGCAGTTCCGCCAAACGACGCAGGATCGCCCGCTGATCAATTAACATGCCCTCAGTTAAGTGCAGCATCATTTTCAGATAACTATCGGGATCACCCAGACCATAAATCGCGGAAACGGAAGCCACGACAACCACATCACGACGTTCCAATAAGGCTTTTGTTGCCGATAGGCGCATCTGCTCGATATGCTCATTCACTGACGCATCTTTTTCAATAAAGGTATCAGAGCTTGGCACATAGGCTTCGGGTTGGTAATAGTCATAATAGGAAACAAAATATTCCACCGCATTCTCAGGGAAAAATTCTTTCATTTCGCTATAAAGCTGCGCAGCCAATGTCTTATTGGGTGCGAGGATCATGGTTGGCCGATTCAAATTTGCGATAACATTGGCGATGGTAAACGTTTTGCCTGAACCCGTTACCCCAAGAAGTGTCTGATGAGCCAGACCATCTTCCAGCCCTTCCTGTAATTGGCTGATAGCCGAAGGCTGATCACCGCCAGGTTTGAAATCAGAATATAACTTGAATGCCTTGTTTGTTTCTTTACTCATTTTTCCCCCACATTTATGTACAAATGTACAAAAGCCCCCATGCCTATCCGTACACAAAAAAAACCTCTTTATGATACTGGATAAAAAACCAGCTTCAAGTCAGTTAGCAAAATAATATTTTTTTATTTTTAAGAGAAGACTCAAGCAGTACAGTAGCGAGAAACTATAATTTACCGCAGAGTGATATTAACGGTTGTGTAACATTGGTGGCCACTATTTTTATCCCCAGATAATGAGCTTGCTTTTTTCTATTTTTGTATTAGCTACTGAAATGATAAAGCATCGAATAACAAAGGAAGGTAAAAATGGATTGATTTTATTTAATGAGTTGATTTTTATCATAAAAAAAATCAAGGAGAGAATAACAGCAAATCTTGCGCAGACCGCGTATTATCTTGCATCGGAATACTTTTCTAAAACTAACACACAGGGTTATCCACAGGAATAGTGGATAACTCAGCAAACCCTATTGGGCATGGGAGGTTGCGGAGTTATCTTCGTTTATCAATTTTTCCTAAAATGGCATATTTTTATCCCGTTTTGGAATGGGTTTACGCTATTTGTTGATCAAAAATGGATCAAACCTTGTTGAAATAACACGGCTTTGCCACCAGAAGATCACATTAACGATCCCTGCGGAAAATGATTTTAGCTAACGCAAAGTAAACAATTAGTTAACCAATGAATCAATGCTTATATATTCCCCTATTTTATTATTATCAAAGGAGCCGCCCAAATGGGGAATAATTCCCAACAACGGCGCCGTAATCATGCGCGTCAACGTCGCCAAATACTCAGCCTGACGCTGACCTGCGGGTTCAATTTCATTGGCAACCCAACCTGCCAGTTTCAATCCTGAATGTTGAATCGCTTTTGCCGTGAGAACGGCATGGTTAATACAACCTAATTTGATCCCCACGGTCAAAATGACCGGTAAGTTCTCCAGAATGACCCAATCAGCAAAAGTCGTGTTTTCCGATAATGGCGTATACCACCCTCCCGCCCCTTCAATTAAAACCCAGTCAGATTTTGTGATCAGGGCTTCCAAGCCTTGTGATAATACGGAAAAATGAATTGGCTGATTCAGTTCAGCGCTCACGATATGGGGCGATGTCGGCTCCACAAACGCCAGAGGGTTCACTTCCTGATAAGTTAATGGCACGGCACTATTCCGTTGTAAAGCCAGTGCATCCCCATTACGTATCCCTGAAATCGTCATGTCACTGCCTGACGCCACGGGTTTATAACCTGCTGTTTGATATCCTTTTTTATTCGCCGCTTGCAGTAAGGCACAACTGACGACGGTTTTACCCACCTCAGTATCAGTTCCGGTCAGAAAATATTTATTTGTCACAATAAATAACTCCAAAAACAAGGTGATAGCTTAATGGGTAGTGCCCATTATTCCGTGGATAGGCTTCAGCAAGCGCATTTAAACGTTTTCGGGTCATTAACCCCTGCTGGCGACCGTGATGAAGATGCGTCGCCCCGATCCCTTTCAAAGAATTCAGCAAAGGCAGGAGCTGTGGATAATGCTGGCAATATTGCCGAAGAATGACTTTATGTCGATAAGGCTGGCAGGCTTGTGTGATTTCCCGCTGTGGCAGAAATTGATTCGTGTGCCGGTAATTATCCACTTGTCCCCACGCGGTTTCCAGCTCATGCAGTGATCCCTGTGCGAGCGTGGAAAAGACGATAAGGCCACCAGGGCGGGTAACCCGGTAAAACGCCTGCAAAGCACATGGCAAATCATTACACCATTGCACGGCCAGATTGCTGAAACAGAGATCTACGCTGTTAGCTGCCAGTCCCAAGTGTTCGATATCCCCTTGCAGGTAATAATCAGCAGCGTGTTGTCTCCGGGCGTGACTCAACATACCAGCAGCCAGATCCAATGCGATGACGTGTTTGTTTTGCTGTTTCCAACGGGCACTAAAAAAACCGGTTCCGCACCCCGCATCCAATACCCGCGCACCGATATTTTCCGCTTGTGCCAGTTCCATCAAGTATTCACCGGTTTGCTGTTGCAGTCTGGCCACCGTGTCATATTTGGAAGCCGCCCGCCCAAAAGCGCCTGCAATCGCCTGTTTATCAACCGGTTTAACCGCCAGATCCATGTTGTGCCTCCCATAATGCCGCCAGTAATAGATCAATATCCTGTCGTGTGTGACTCGCTGTCAGTGTAATACGCAAGCGGGCGCTTTCAGGGGGAACGGTCGGCGGCAGTATGGCTTTAACCCATAGGTTTTTCTGCTTAAGACGCTGAGATAATGCAATCGCCTGTTGATTGTCACCGATAATCAGCGGCTGAATGGCCGTTCCTGAATCCATCAACGCAAAAGGTAAGTGCTGCGCTTCATGGCGAAAATAGCGAATGTTGTTGTGCAGCATCTGACGTAATTCATCTCCTGCCCTGATTTGTTGTACCGCTTCAGAGAGAGCCACTGCCTGCGCAGGGGGCATTGAGGTACTGTAAATTAGATGGCGAGCGAACTGGAGCAGGTATTCTGCAGTTTGCCCATCACATAAAATGGCCGCCCCGCTCAACCCAAAGGCTTTGCCAAAGGTGACAACCAGGATCTCCGGTTTGACATCTTGCACCCAACAACTGCCACGCCCTTCATCACCGTGAATTCCGATGCCATGGGCATCATCCACCATCAACCAACTCCCTGTGGATCGGGCTTGCTGCGCAATGGCTTCAAGCGGCGCACAATCGCCATCCATGCTAAAAATACCTTCCGTGACGACCAGTGTTTTACCTGCACACGCTTTTGCCAGATGGTGCTGCAAAGAATCCACATCATTATGCAGAAAACGCCGAAGCTGGGCGGGAGAGTGCATGGCCGCTTCCATCAGGGAGGCATGACTAAGACGATCCGCAATAATGCGATCCGCTTTTTCCATCAAAGCCGCAATCACGCCCTGATTGGCGGCATAACCCGAAATAAACAGCAAGGCACGCGAGTAGCCCAGCCATTCAGCCAATTGCTGTTCCAGTGTGTCATGTGCTTGTGTATAACCCGTAACATGTCCCGAACCTCCACTACCCACACCATATTGCTCCGCACCCTGCTGCCATGCCGCAATAATCCGGGGATGTCGGCTCAGGCCAAGGTAGTCGTTACTGGAAAAATTGAGATATTGACCGTCCGGAGTAGACAATAAGCGTCCATCAGCGCCCTGATGGACTTGTCTGCTGCGCCATAAAGAGGTTCCCCGACGTTCGGCCAAACGCCGGGAGAGTGAATCTGACCAGTTCATCATAGTGCCGCATTATAAAATTGTTCGTTATCCGCATGATGAAAAATGGCTTCAGTCAAATTCTGTTGCTGCTGATTATCCCCAAATGCCGTCTTTGTCTGTTGCGGGTTAATCCCCAAACGGCGGAACAACTGGAGATCTTTATCTTCGCCCGGATTCGGCGTGGTCAGCAATTTACAGCCATAGAAAATAGAATTGGCGCCAGCCATAAAACACATGGCCTGAGTCTGTTCATTCATCTGTTCACGCCCGGCGGATAAGCGAACATGAGATCCGGGCATCATGATCCTCGCGACGGCAATCGTGCGGATAAAGTCAAAAGGATCGACATCTTCATTGTCTTCCAATGGTGTTCCCTTTACTTTTACCAGCATATTGATCGGTACACTTTCCGGCGGCTTCGGTAAGTTCGCCAATTGCACCAGCAATGCCGCCCGATCGCGTATTTGTTCACCCAAGCCAACAATGCCGCCTGAGCAGACTTTAATGCCGGCATCCCGGACATTATCCAGTGTATTCAGCCGATCCTGATAACTGCGGGTCGTGATGATATTGCCGTAAAATTCAGGCGAGGTATCCAGGTTATGGTTGTAGTAATCCAGACCTGCCTCGGATAAGCGCCGGGCCTGAGACTGATTCAACATTCCCAGCGTCATGCAGGTTTCCATTCCCAGCGCCTTGACTTCCCTGACCATTTTTTCCAGATACGGCATATCACGCTCATGCGGATTCTTCCAGGCCGCTCCCATGCAAAACCGGGTTGAACCGGCATTTTTAGCCTTGTGCGCGGACTCAATGACTTTTTCCACTTCCATCAACCGCTCTTTTTCCAGACCTGTTTTGTAACGGGAACTCTGTGGACAATATTTGCAATCCTCGGGACAAGCGCCCGTTTTGATCGACAACAACGTACTGACCTGTACCTGCTGTGGATCAAAATGTTCGCGGTGCACCTGCTGTGCCTGAAATAACAATTCAAAAAAAGGTTTATCAAACAATCCTTGTGCTTGCTTGATAGTCCACTGTTGACGTTCGCTCACAATAACCTCTCCAATGTGAAAAAATGTTGTCAGTTTAAATAACGCCGTTATCATGTCAACCAAAACTAACGTCAATAGGTTTACAACAAAGTGATAATGAATCCTTCGGATATTGAGTTTGACCGGCGCCATATTTGGCATCCCTATACCTCCATGACTCATCCACTGCCCACCTATCCTGTCGTATCTGCGGCAGGTGTGGAGTTAGTTTTATCAGATGGCCGCAAGTTAATTGATGGTATGTCCTCATGGTGGGCTGCCATCCACGGCTATCATCATCCTGTACTCAATCAGGCAGTAAAATCGCAGCTCGATAAAATGTCCCATGTTATGTTTGGCGGCATAACCCATCCCCCTGCGGTGGAACTGTGCAAGCAATTAGTGGCGATGACGCCGGCTCCTCTGGAATGTGTTTTTCTGGCGGATTCTGGCTCTGCCGCGGTAGAAGTTGCCCTAAAAATGGCATTGCAATACTGGCAAGCCAAGGGAGAAACGCGCCAGCGCTTCCTGACCCTGCGTCACGGTTATCACGGCGATACTTTTGGCGCCATGTCTGTCTGTGATCCCGACAACTCCATGCATAATTTGTATAAAGGCTATCTCCCAAACCATCTGTTTGCTGATGCGCCTCAATGCCAGTTTGGTGATGAATGGCAGCCGGAGGATATCGATTCTTTTAAACGCTTATTACTGCAATATCATGCTGAAATCGCCGCCGTTGTTCTGGAACCGATTGTTCAAGGGGCAGGCGGAATGCGGATTTATCATCCAGAATATCTGCGTCAGGTTCGCCGGCTCTGTGATGAATATCAGATCCTGCTGATTGCCGATGAGATCGCGACCGGATTTGGACGGACAGGCAAACTCTTTGCCTGTGAACATGCCCAAATCGAGCCGGATATTTTATGTTTAGGCAAGGCATTGACGGGGGGATATATGACATTGTCAGCCACACTGACGACCCGTCATGTTGCAGAAATCATCAGTCAAGGTGAAGCGGGTTGTTTTATGCATGGCCCAACTTTTATGGGAAATCCGCTGGCATGTGCGGTAGCCAGTGCCAGTCTTAAATTACTTTCTGACAGCCCGTGGCAGCAACCTATTCAATCCATCGAAGCTCAACTAAAAGCAGAATTACGGCCGTTAAAATCACATCATGCCGTCGCAGATGTTCGGATATTGGGAGCCATAGGTGTGGTTGAGATGAAACGCCCCGTTGATGTCGCTTCACTGCAACGCCATTTTGTTCAACAGGGTGTGTGGATCAGGCCATTTGGCCGGTTAATTTATTTAATGCCACCGTATATTATTCAACCAGAACAACTATCAAAACTGACCCATGCGATCGCTGATTCAATGGGTTAAAACTTGAAAGACAGCGGGTCACAGGGCAATCGCCCTCCCGTGTGACCCAATATCAGGTCGGCGTGGAGGAAATGCCTAACCGAAGTCAGCAAGCAAGGCTTTTTTCAGAAATGGAAAAATCACCAGCGATGTTAGATCAAGTGACGATGAATACCATTTAACGCATGCCCCCTGTGGTAAAACCGCCATCAACCTTAATCTCTTGCCCGGTAACATAGCCTGCATCTTCAGAAAGCAGCCAAGCGACCGTTCCGGCTACATCTTCAGCGACCCCATTGCGTAATAGCAGGGAGTGAGCGGCAAGGCTTTTAGCGACCTCTTCAGGCAGGGCTTCAGCCGCCATTGGCGTCAGGATAACCCCCGGACTGATGGCATTGACTCGTACCGAACGTACGCCCACTTCCGCTGCCAAGGTGCGCATCAGCGCCAGCAGTGCAGATTTGGTGGCAGCATAAATACCGGTTCCGGGCATAACGCTGCCGGTAGTCCAGGAAGCGTTAATCAGGATCGCGCCCTCAGGCATAAAGGGCAGACAGTGTTTGATCGTGAGGAACGTTCCGATCAGATTAGTGGAAAATGGCGCAGTAAAGTCCCCTACCTCCGCCTCCGACAGCGGTTTGAAATCACCCAATACTCCGGCATTAGCAAACAGACCATCTATATTGCCAAGCTGCTGATGAGCCTGAGCAAAAGCAGCTTTTACCTGCTGCTCATCAGCAATATCACAACTCAGTGCCAACGCCTTAGTTCCCTGCGTTCGTACCTCCTCAGCCAACTGGTTGAGTGGCTCCAGCCGCCTGCCGATCAACACCAAATTAGCCCCTTCTGCTGCCAGGCGCAGCGCTGCCGCCCGTCCAATACCAGTTCCGGCTCCGGTGATACACACGTTTTTTTGGCTGAATCGTGAAATGCTCATTTCTTGTTCCGTACAATTGTTATTGCCGGAATAATAAAACAAAAGAAGTGAGTAATAATCAGAGCAATACTTTATAGACAGGAAAGCAGGATTTTCCAATAGCGGCGCAGGGCAGCCTTTTAACCTTCAGACCTTCCAGTGGTTCAAACCAAAATCGATTACCGCACGCATTTTTGCCGCCGAGAATTTATCCTGTCGGTAAACCATATTGACTGGTTTACTTATCAGCTTTTCGTTGGTGAATAACCTTACCAGCGCCCCGGAGGTGAAATCCTGACTGAGCAACACCTCCGGCTGCATAACAATCCCTACCCCAGAGAGCGCGGCCTGACGCAGAGCCTCGCCATGATTGATACTAAGATTATCATTCACCTCCACGGAGAAGCCGGTGTTGTCCCGCTGGAAACTCCAGTGCCGAGGAGCCATTTTCAGCCGGAAACCAATACAGTCATGTTCAGAAAGTTCTTCCGGTGACGAGGGGAAACCCCGCTCATTCAGGTACTCAGGCGCGGCGGCTACCGCCATGCGATACATCCCCAACGGACGGGCAACCAGTGATGAGTCCTTGAGCACGCCGATGCGGATGGCGATTTCGATTTCGTCAGCCACTAAATCCATCACCGAATCGGTGAGGAACAGATCGACATCGATCCTGGGATAACGCTTCCTGAACTGACCCAGAGACGGCGCGATCACGTGTGTGCCAAAAGTGATCGGCGCGGTAATGCGCAGCAGACCTGTTGCTTCGGTGTTCATACTGGTAATGACGTGTTGCGTCTCATTAACCATGCCCAGTACCTGAGTACAGTGCTGATAAAACAGTTTTCCCGCTTCAGTCAGCCCTGTCTGCCGGGTGGTCCGGTTCAGGAATTTAACGCCGAATTGCTTTTCAAGGTTGCGAATATACAAGCCAACCATCTGCGGCGTCAGCTCTGAGCACGCCGCCGCAGCAGTCATACTGCCCTGATCGACCACATCAACAAACACTTTCATGCCTTTTAGCAAATCCACGTAACTGCACCCCGGGTGACCAACACCTTCATCCAGTAAATCTCGATTTTTCAGTAATTGTAAAATTTTGTCAACCTGCGGCCACAAAGCAATTCTTAAGATTGGTTACCCGGGATCAGTGCTTTTGATACAGTTTGGTGTCAGGCTGACCATAAACCGAAACCACGCCAAAACAAAGCAGCTCCGTGCGGCTAAATTCAAAAGCCAGAAATCCCCCACAACAGAAGCCGACGACAAACAGGGATCCGTACAACTGCCAGTGGTTTTCGAGTCCGAAATAGTGGCTTATCAGGATTTCCCATGTTTCAAGCAGGTTATCCAGAGCGTGGTTGATCACGCAATCCGCCTGATCATAGGATATTGACCGATGTTACCCACACCAATCAATAATATTGTTTCACCTTTATTTACTTCCTAGTTATGAGGTAATTAACTATTTAATCAGCATTTTTTCGCTTGGTCGCTGAATCAGCTGACCATTTTAACCGGCGAACCTGCTTTAACAATATAAGCAAATACCAGCCCAAGCGCGGTCACTGCCGCCGCGACAATCGGTAACTCTACGACTTTCATACCATAATCCAGCACCCAGGCTCCCAGCCATGCTCCTCCGGCATTTCCCAGATTGAATGCCGCAATATTGAAGGAGGATCCCATCACTACCGCCTCGCTGGTTGCCTGCATCGCCTGTACCTGTAAAGGTGGGATGGAGGAGAACATAACTGCACCGAATACAAAGATCAGGATCACGGTCAGGACCTTAGAACTGGCAAAGAAACCGAGTGCCAGCAGTACGATAATCACCGCAGCAAGGGAGACCATCAGCGCCAGATGCACGCTGTGATCGGTCAGGCGGCCGCCTAATGGGTTGCCGATAACCATACCCACGCCAAAAATAAACAGCAGATAAGAAACCGCTGTTACCGGAAATCCAGAAGCCTCCGTCAGGAACGGCCCGAGATAAGTGAGAGCAGTAAATATACCGCCGAAGCCCAGTACGGTCATCAACAGCGCCTTAATTGCCCGGGGTTGCAGTAAAATGGCAAATTCCCGCGCAATATTTTTTGGTGCCTCGCTTCTTACGTTAGGCACGATGGCTGCTATCGCCACAGCGGCGATAACGCCAATAACAGAGCAGGCGATGAATGAGCTTCTCCAGCCAAAATATTGCCCGACAATGGATCCGATCGGTGCACCGAATACGTTTGCCAGAGTTGCGCCTAAAAACATAGCGGCAACTGCACTGGCCTGTTTATTTTTCGGCACTAGCTGTGTGGCAACCACTGCGCCTAATCCGAAAAAGGATGCCTGAGCAAGAGCGGCTATCACACGAGCAAACATCAGCAATTGATAACTGGTTGCTAGCGCACAAGCGACATTGCCCACAATGTAGAGAACCATTAGCGCGATAAGCGCTTTTTTACGCTTAAATTTAACCATCAGCGGCGTCAGAATTGGCGCGCCGATGACAACGCCCATGGCATAGGCGGTTACCAACATGCCCGATGAGGAAATAGAAATGGACAGATCGTTACTGATATTAAGCAAAAGCCCGACAATAACGAATTCGGTGGTGCAAATGGCAAACGCGCCTATTGCCAGGGCATAAACTGCTAAGGGCATGATTAAATATTCCTGTCATTATAATAAGAACAAAAAGTTATTAATACCAAGTAGTCTAAGTCTCATATCTTCCGACAACTAAATAAATGGAATAATATTTACTTTTTTTGAAAGCAAAATTTTCTAATGAAGAGCTTTAGATTTCTATATTATTCATCAATATATCAATGCCCGCACTGACACGACGGGTGTATATCTCGAAAGTCAATGATAGGAAGTGTCTATTGGGGATATAATATGCCGGAAGTTCATTTTGAAAATCTTTATCTTGGAGGTGTCGTACAGAACATTCAGTCTATTATCAAAGGATCAAAATGGTCATGATTTCACCGGCCCATATGTGGCCTTGCCGAGGCGCAGACGACACCCGTTGTCAAGCCAAAATTGCGCCCATTGAGGCATGAAAAAATGCAAAAATCGTCGACACCACAGAAAATTTCAATTAAGTTGTCCATAGCCTGTTCCTTTTTAGAACGGTTTTTTATTCGTTTAAAATTCTGATCCCGGAATAGTCTTTTAGTTCAATTTATTATCCATAATTCGAGTTAATTAGAAAAGAAATAAGGAATAAATCATGAGTGACATTGATAAAAATGCTCATTATGAATTTGATAATTACATTTTCAAACTAAACACCAGAGACACAGGAAATCATTTAACTATAGAAAAACAGAGCAATAATAGGATCTTATTCTCAGATTCTTTTGATAAAATCGAGGATATTTTATTATTAGGTAAAAAAATTTATATTAAATTAATTGATAAAGAAAAACCCATTGCCATTAAATTTTCTATCTTTTCTAATAAATTTGAAGCATTTAAAGTTTATCAAAAATTAGAGCGGGCGTTTCATGACCATAAATTAAAAACGGAATTTAATGAGTTGTATGGAAAATATAAGGAAGAGGCAGAGAGTGTTTATAACAAATACATTAAGGTGTGTGATAGGTTCAAGAAAAGTATGCGCGAAGCAGGTAGCACCTATGTCAAGCTACAAAATAAAAATAAGGAGTTAACTAACAAAGTGAATATGTTGTTAGACCAAAAACAAGATTCAGATACTAGTAATAAGTTAACTACAAAATGTATAAAAACATCAACCGGTAAGAGTGTTAACGATGTACATCATAACAATAATCCTGAGGAGGATGTTCCAGAGCAAGATCACGAAAATTCAGTTAGAAAATACAGGACTTGACAACCCTATCCTTAAGTTTGATAGCGATAATCATCACAGGCTTCATTCGTGTTTCTGATATTGAGTTTGGCGACAATTATCAGATCATAGATGAAGCCTTTTTCCTATCTAAAATAAACGGTTATTGCTTAAAAATGTAATGAACGCATATCAATCACTTAGCCTTGGCAATTCGGGCTAATATAAATTAGCGGCAGATTCATCTGATAATTTAATTTACCTGTTTGATAAAAAATAAAAGCACGTTAATATATCCTCAAAAAACACTCACTGACAAATATTAATTACCAAATTCAGGCACCTAATATCACTCAAAAATAAATTCTCTGATATATTCCCTGTAGCAATCATATACATTAAAGCGAAAGAGGAATATATTATGCATAATGAAAATTCAATTACGCCTTCTAACGAAGAGATGTTGACTGTATTTGAGCAGTCCAGAAATAGATATGCACAAGAGATTCTGCATTATGAAACGCTTGTGAAAGAAAAGCCAGAATTAGCTCACCTGTTTACAGAGAATAATCAGGTTAGCCCATTAGCTTCTCCTGCCCTGAAACAAACCGAATTTGTCAGTGGGCACTTCAACATTAATACCTATCACCAATATGGCAGTTATCCCTTTATTCAGGTATCATCTTATCCTGCTATAATCGGACATGAACCCAATACAGGGAAAAAGACCCATTTCAATGGCTATATTTATGGCAGTCATAACCTGCCAATAATAAACTTTAATAATATTCACCTTGGTGGAATAGTACAACATGCTCAAAGCATTATAAATACGCCACTCAACTTCCAGCTTTTTATTTACCCAAGAAATATCGCTCTGCGTATTTTTAGAGGCAGTATCTATTTAGGTGATCTGGTTTCCTTGTATCAAAATCATATTTTGATCACATATCCAATTGTTTTTTCTGGAGTTGGAACGTTTAATTTAGCTTAAATTTAAGTTGTATTAATTTATTACTCCAATATAACGTATTGATTTTATAATAAATAGTTTTCTATTTTCAGTATTATGATAAAGGAACATATCGCCAGCCACATTGTTAATGATGTGGCTGGCGGTATTTGAATGCGTCAAATGGACCCGTTTTTATCAAGTCAAATGTACCTATGGGTAGAAAGATGCGATCTTTATTACGCGTATTGTCATTTCGCATAAATTTTAAATTATTAGTATAACAATAAGAAATAGGCTTAATATAAGAATCTTCTGTAAAGATAGTATAATTAGTGATGTCATGCGCATTTCCTTTATTGAGATCAAAGGAATAGACATGTTTAACGGTTTTTATTTTTGACTTTATTAACCTTGATATTTCCTTCAAAAAATCATTCACCTGGGTTTTTTTACCCCTGCAAAACACACTTATCGCCCCGACTATATAGACATCAGAAAAATTAGCATAGGCAGGAATGGATTTTTGATATCCCAATATAATTTTTAACTTTTCTTTTATTTCTGCTATTGTCGTAGCAAATGTTAAATGTATTCCGGCATATATGGCAGGATAGCATGTGTTCGTTCGAAAAATAACAGCCACACAGCACAGTATATTAGGAAACTGTAAATATTTTCTTGAGGCACCTACATTGTCCTCAGGTAATTCTACTTTATCATCATCTATATATTTCATTGTCTTATGCTTAATATTAATATCATTAATGGATATAAGTAACGATTCCTTACTAACATAATTTTTTAATAAAATACTATAGATTTAAAAAAAACAAAATACGCATTTAAACAAAATTAGATTGAAAATAAATAGTTCATTAGAAACAATAGGGTAAATACCACCGCGCCCAAAATGGCGCGGCTCAGATTTATAATGCCAATACCGTAACCCACATTGGGCCTTTACCCACGGGATAACGTGCCAGTTGGGTGAGTTTCCCTGAATATTTATCAATATGCGATACTGAAATGTGATCCGATTTTTGTCCCGATGCAATCAGGAAGTTACCGCTGTGATCAATGGCGAAACCACGAGGCTGGGATTCTGTTGGGTAATGTCCGGCTAATGTCAGATGATAACCCTCTTCTGACACAAGAAAATGGCTGATCACGCTCTCTGAACGTTCACTGGTATAAAGATGGCGACCATCCGGTGTCATGTGAATATCGGCCGACCAACAAACGCTGGAAAAACCCGTTGGCAGTGAGTCAATCGATTGTACAGTGCGATATTTTTCCCATTTGCGCAGAACATCAACCGTTGAATCCAACTCATTAATACAATAAATCGCCTGTTTTTCTGGATGGAATGCCATATGACGCGGGCCTGCACCTGCTGCCGTGGTAATTTCATCAGCCCTGCTTTCTGTCAAATAACCACATTCGTCCAGATTGAAAATACGGATGTGATCCTCTTTCAGACATGGAACCAGTAATTGGCGGTTTTCCCGATCAATATTGGCAGAATGTGGAGCTTGCAAGCCTTCCACAATTTGGGTTGGTGCTTTGACGATCCCATTTTCATCAATAGGATGAACGCTTAAGTTATTGAAGCTGTAAGAAGCCGAAAATAAAAAACGTCCTGCTCTGTCGGTTGATATATGAGTAGGGCTACCCGGCAATGGAGTAATCGCTTGCTGCTCAAGACATCCATCTTCCCCGATGCGATAAGTCACGATGTTGAATTGAGGACGAATTCCCACATATAAATGTTTACCAGTAGGATTAACCACCATTGGCTGTACTTCACCGGGTGCATTCACTGTCTGAAGAAGCGAAAGTTCACCGGTGACATTCAGCGACCAGACGTGAATTTGCCGGCTATTTGGGCTGGCTGTATAAACCACCTGTTTCATTTTTTCTCCTTAATCCTTCATTACCATTTCATTGATCTGTAACGACCCTTGAAAATATTGCTCTGCTAAACTGCCCACATAAATAACAGTTCACTATTTTTAACTACGGTATAATAGTTGCTTACATCATCGACAACCAAGAGGCCAACTCATGTCATATCGCGTTATCGCGCTGGATCTGGATGGAACACTGCTCGATCCACAAAAACGTATTTTGCCGGAATCACTGGCCGCCCTGAATGAAGCCCGTCAATCTGGTATCAAAATTTTGATTGTGACTGGTCGCCATCATGTCGCCATCCACCCTTTCTATCAAGCGCTACAACTCGATACTCCCGCCATTTGCTGCAATGGGACTTATTCATATGACTATCCCGCAAAGAGGATATTGGCTTCTGACCCTCTTTCCATTCAAGAAGCCATGCAAACTCTTTCTTATCTGCAAGGCACGGAAATTGAACATTTGATGTATGTGGATAATGCCATTTTATATGAATTTCAACATACGGTAGCACGAACTCTTGCATGGTCAGACTCTTTACCTGAGCATCAACGTCCCAATATCCGACAGGTCAGCCATTTTCAGGATGCCCTCCAAGAGGTGAGTGCCATCTGGAAATTTGCCACCAGTTCATCAAATTTAGGGAAACTCCGTGAAATCAGCGAACAAATTGCAGAAAACGTTGGGCTTGAGTGTGAATGGTCATGGTTTGATCAAGTGGATATAACCAAAAAAGGTAACAACAAAGGGATGCGTTTGCAGCAATGGGTGGAATCTCAGGGCATGAGTATGAAAGAAGTGATTGCTTTCGGTGACAATTATAACGACCTTAGCATGTTGGAAACGGCCGGACTTGGCGTTGCCATGGGAAATGGCGTCGATGCCGTCAAAGAGCGGGCAGATATTGTCACACGGGATAATACCCACCCCGGTATCGCTGAGGTCATTCGCAAATACGTCCTGTAGTGACCTTTGTCATCATGGGGAGCAAATCAGTCGTGAACGGTTTTCAACTGCGCTCCCTACATGTTTTATTCCCCGGTCTGCCTTATAAGTGACGATTCAAC
Source organism: Xenorhabdus beddingii (assembly GCF_002127545.1). Lineage (GTDB taxonomy): Bacteria > Pseudomonadota > Gammaproteobacteria > Enterobacterales > Enterobacteriaceae > Xenorhabdus > Xenorhabdus beddingii. Next base: position 37,980 of record NZ_MUBK01000002.1, on the reverse strand, counting down.
GAAACACTCTTTATCTGCGCATACAGCCATTGCCCGACACGAAGGTTAAGTTCTTCCTTCGCCCAGAGGGTAATTTTCGCCCACAAATCATGTTCATTCAGCGCCAGTTTGACATCGACCTGACCACCGTCTTCAAAAATTTCAATGACTTTTACCTGCAAGGTATTACGAATACTACTGGCTTTGGGGGGTTCCAAAACTAAGGAAATATCTGATGCATCAATGCGGATACGCAAGTCAGTCCCCGGCGCTGCGTCAATTTTCGGCAACCACAGGGCTTTATCCGCCGCCGCCACTGCGGTCATTTGATAACGCTGATGATGTTCCATCACAGACACTTTCAGTATGCTGCTAAGGTTCTCTTTTTGCAGCCATGGGCGCAGTGCACTATTCGACCAGACTTCCTCTAAGGTCCCCGTCGCCCTGATTTTTCCCTTATCCATGACGATGACGTTATCTGCCAAACGCAAAATTTCATCCAGACTGTGGCTGACATAGAGGATCGGGATTTTGACATCTTCGGACAGTTTTTCGAGATAAGGCAATAATTCGCGCTTACGTGGTAAGTCCAGTGATGCCAAGGGTTCATCCATCAACAAAATTTCAGGGGCAGTAAGTAATGCACGGCCAATCGCGACTCGCTGTTTTTCTCCGCCAGACAGTGTGATGGGAAAACGTGACAGTAAATGTTCAATGCCCAACAGGGCAATGATAGTGTCAAACTGCGCTCTCATCTCTGGCGCCATAGCGTATTGTAAATTGCCTTTCACCCGATAGTGGGGAAAAAGACGGGCATCCTGAAAAACATAACCAACCCGACGCTTTTCCGCTGGCAGGCAGATATTGTGTTCCGTATCCACTAAGGTACGACCATTTAAGACAATCCGGCCTGTTTGCGGCTGGGTCAATCCCGCAATGACATTAATCAGTGAGGTTTTTCCTGCTCCCGAAAGGCCAAATATGGCGGTAATGCTTTCGGTCGGCAAAGCGGTCTCAACCTGCATGTGCAGCTCACCCAAACGCTGCTCAAAATCCAGTTCTAACATGCTGCCCCCAAACGTTTTCTCCCCCAACGTGTTAACCATTCGGAAAACATCAAGGAAATCAGAGCTAATACAATGGCAATCACACACAAGCGGGCTGCGGCTGTTTCAGCGCCGGGCATTTCTATCAATGTGTACATGGCAAGGGGAATGGTTCGGGTTTCCCCGGGTATATTCGAAACAAAAGTGATAGTAGCGCCAAATTCTCCCAACGCGCGGGCAAACGCCAGTACCGCCCCCACAATGATACCGGGTAATGACAGCGGCAAAGTAAGGGTGAAAAAAACTTTAAACGGACTCGCCCCCAATGTTCGCGCGGCCTGTTCCAGACGCTGATCGATACTCTCCAGTGACAACCGGATGGCTCTGACCATCAGCGGAAAAGCCACCACGGCCGAGGCCAATGCCGCGCCTGCCCAATTAAATGCGAAACTGACACCAAACCAGTCATAAAGAAATTCACCCATCACTCCGCGACGCCCCATGCTGATGAGCAACAGATATCCCACCACCACCGGCGGTAATACCAGTGGCAGATGGATAATGCTGTCAAGCAGGGATTTGCCAAAAAACTGACAACGCGCCAGCATCCATGCCATTAAGATCCCGAATGGCAAACTGAATAGGACGGCGATCCCTGAGATTTTTAAGCTCAGTAAAATAGCCTGCCATTCATATTCACTTAATATCTCCAAAAGATTCAGTTCCTACAGTGGATTAAAGCCATAACGTTTAAAAATTGCCGTGGCTTCAGGGGTTTTAAGATAGTCATAAAAATCACGCACCGCCTGTTTTTCATGGCCTTTAATTATCGCAACCGGGTATTCCACCGGTTTATGGCTTTCTGGTGGAAAAACGCCCACGACTTTCACTTTGTTGCTGGCAATGGCATCCGATCCATAGACAATCCCCAGCGGTACTTCTGCCCGCTCCACCAGCGCCATACCACTGCGCACGTTGTGGGTACGGGCCATGTGTGGGTTCACCGCATCCCATGCTTTCAGATATTGCAGTGATTGTCTGGCATAAATGCCAACAGGCACATGGTCGGGATCGCCAACAGCCAAACGGCCTCCTGCCAACAAGGTTGTCCATTTTGTATCTTGATTGATATCGATTTTTTCCAGCTTACTCTCTTTAGGGGCAATCAGGACAAGTTGATTACCCAACAAGGTATGACGGGTATTCTCAGTAATGGATTGTTTATCAGAGAGGTAGTTCATCCATTGTTGATCGGCAGAAATAAAGATATCGGCCGGCGCTCCTTGTTCTATCTGACGTGCCAGTGTTGAAGATGAGGCGTAGGAAGCAACAACATCCCCTTGTTTTTCTTTATTATATTGAGCGGCAATATCGTCAAGTGCATTGGTCAATGAAGCGGCAGCAAATACCGTCACCTTATCGGCTGCCCAGACGTTTCCGGCAAGCGCAAAAGAAACGACGGCACCTGTCAGTAACTGATAAACTTTCTTTTTCATTTTATATTCGCCTAAGAGAATCAATGTAGTGCGTCGTATATAACAAGATATAACGTTAAATTAAAATGCCATTCTGATATTAATCGGCAAATTGTGAGCCAGTTTTAGCTTTTATATTAATTCAATGCAAAGGTTGCGGAGCCACGTTCCCGGGATGAGGGGTCATGTAATGCGGCAGGCGTAGAAATAGTAGAAATAGTGGAAAAAACAAACCCGGTTTGAGATAACCGGGTCATAGAAACGCTGGCAATCAAATGAGATCGAAATTACCGTTCAATACCTTGACCTTGCGTTTCATTTTTGGAAATGACGTTAAACAATTCCCCAAGCCCATAAATCAACCCCAAAATCATTGCCATCACAACAGGTACCATGACCAGCGCCAGCACCATACTGCCAATCAATTCAAACATACAAACCTCATCTCATCAATGACCACCATTCAGTCATTCTAGACAATAAAAAAGTAACCGTAACCGGCGAAACGTGCGATTCTTACCATACGTTATAAAAACCCGTTATTCTATAAAAAACAGTTACCCTATATACCCAAAATAATTCGAGTGGCATCGCGGCGGCAAGGGAGCGAACCCAACAAAGAGGCAACTTGAAACAGGAGCAGAATACAGTGAAATTATTCTGACACTTGATGGCGGTGAATCTCTTTGCGTGACGTTATCAAATCAGGAAATGGAACGCCTGAAACTCCGACCCGGTGATTCTGTCACCGCGCTTTTCAATGCCGATAAAGTGATTATTGCAACTTTGTGCTGAATATTAATTCTTAACTAATAACAGACAACTGTACATTGACATTAGCCATTATTACGCTTATTTCTGGTGATCCTTTAGTTGATGTTGCTTAAAAAGGAAGAAGAATGTCTGAATTGCAAATAACGCAAGGTAGTTTCCGTTTAAGTGACACCCGTACCCTACGGATACCGTCACTAAAAATTATTTCTGGAAAAAGTTGGGCTTTTGTCGGGGCAAATGGCAGTGGAAAATCTTCGTTGGCCAAGGCGCTGTCGGATGAATTAATTCAACTGGCCGGTGAGCGTTATGGCTCATTTCATACCCCCATACGCCTCTCTTTCGAACAATTGCAAAAACTCATCGACGAAGAGTGGCAGCGCAACAATACTGATTTACTCAGTGAAGGCGAGGAAGATACCGGGCGCACTGCCGCAGATATTATTCAGTTTCATCATAAAGATAGCGAGTTGTGCCTTGAATTGAGCGAGTATTTTGGGATTAAGGATCTGCTCTCGCGACGGTTCAAATACCTGTCAACTGGGGAAGTCCGCAAGGTTCTGTTGTGTCAGGCTTTAATGTCTGCTCCCGACCTACTGATCCTTGATGAGCCTTTTGACGGACTGGATGCTTATGCACGAAGCCAACTTTCCCAATTACTGGGATCACTGGCAGCAAAAGGCATTACTTTAGTTTTGATATTAACCCGATTCCATGAAATTCCTGATTTTGTCGAACATATCGGTGTATTGGCAGATTGCCACCTGATTCTGGCCGGAGAAAAACCAAAGATTCTGGCAGGATCTCTCGTGGCACAATTGGCACACAGTGAAGTGCTGAAAAATATTCATCTGCCTGAAACAGATGAATACTCTGCGGATAAGCAACTTCCAGCCGATCAACCTTTAGTTTCAATGCACAATGTCATCGTTCAGTATAATGATAAACCCATTTTGCACGGTCTTGACTGGCAAGTGAATGCGGGTGAACACTGGCAGATTATCGGGGAAAATGGGGCAGGTAAATCAACGTTGCTCAGTTTGATCACCGGTGACCACCCCCAGGGTTACAGTAATGAATTAATATTATTTGGCCGGCAACGAGGAAGCGGTGAAACTATTTGGGACATTAAGCGCCACATTGGCTATGTCAGTAACAGTGTCCATCTCGAATATCGGGTTAACATCAGCGTTAGAAATGTCATTCTTTCTGGTTTTTTTGACTCGATAGGACTGTATCAGGCCGTTTCAGATCGGCAACAGCAGTTAGCTGATGAATGGCTGGATTTACTGGGATTATCTGGAGAAACAGCAATTAGCCCGTTTCACGGCCTGTCCTGGGGGCAACAACGGCTCATTTTGATTGCCCGTGCTTTAGTCAAACACCCTGCCTTACTGATCCTGGATGAACCCTTGCAGGGGCTTGATCCCCTCAACCGTCAATTAGTACTTCGCTTCATTGATATCATGATCTCCAATGGGAATACGCAACTTTTGTTTGTCTCTCATCATCAGGAGGATGCGCCGGAATGTATTACTCATCGCCTGAGATTTGTGCCTGATGGTGATGCTTACCGATATGAAACTGACCGCGTTCTCCAAGAATGCCCGTAATCCCTTTCTTTTCTTAACCGGCTCCCTCTCTAACAGACAGGGAGCCTGCGTTATCCCTTCAAACCATGATTTTGTAAAATCAAACACGATTTTTTTGATATTTTTATTATTATTTTTGAAATTTTTAACGATTACTATAAAATCACCGCCTATTTTTAGACTATTTCGTTGTTTTTTTCAAAGATAATAGGGAATTATATGGCTTGGTCATTACTTGCCGTTTCGTTGGCACTTTTGGATAGTCGCCGGAAAATTGCTTTTCTTATCGCACTCTTCGCGATCATCGCGGGGATCAGCACTAACGTACTGACCTACCCCGCCATAATCACACTCATCGTGATTACCACCTTGGGCGCAACCCTTGTTTATTGTAGAAAACATGATGACAAAAAACATGATTGCAAAAAACAGGTTGTTCTCAGAAATCTCATAGAGGTGTTATTACTCATCTCCGGTATTTTGCTGTTTATACATTACCTTCCCGGTTTTCATAATCTCAAATATCTGGACAAAGTACAGGTAGGCCCACTCAGTGCGCCTTTTTCAATGTATTTCAACTTTGACAAGGCGCTGCTGCCATTCATTTTATTATGTTGTATGCCCACTTTGTTTACCCGAAAACCGTTGGTTAATGCTCCTCCACATGGGTGGGCGTTATTAATCGCAGCAATTCCGGCATTATTGTGGCTTGCAACTGTATTAGGCGGATTAGCCGTTGAACTCCATCTGCCCAGTTGGTTTCCGGCTTTTGTCGCCGCCAATATTTTCTTTGTCTCTCTCGCTGAAGAAGCCCTGTTTCGTGGCTATATTCAGCAAAAGTTGAGTCAGTGGATGAACCCTTACTTAGCCTTGGTCATCACTTCCCTGCTTTTTGGTGCAGCTCATTTTGCCGGGGGAGGCTTGCTGATGATTTTTGCTACATTGGCCGGGCTGATTTATGGCCTGACGTGGATGTGGAGCGGCCGTTTATGGGTCGCGGTGGCTTTCCATTTTTCACTCAATCTGATGCATCTGCTGTTTCTCACCTATCCAATAAAAGCTGTGGTCATGCACTAAGCTGACTCTGATCTGAACTGTCGCCTCCCATGACCGGGAAACAGTTCAGATCATAAACTATCTTCGATCTTCCCAATCAAATAACGCTCTGTCGTGACTGTCACCAAATATGATTTAAAACAGGCATGACGAGACTATTGTTTGCCGTTTCGGTCTATCGCGCCATATAATGCCCGCAGCGATCATTTCATTTCGTATTAAAAAGTACTGATAGGAGTTTAAGCTATGGCTGTAACTAAACTGGTTCTTGTAAGGCACGGAGAGAGCGAGTGGAACAAAGAGAACCGTTTTACTGGCTGGACTGACGTTGAACTGTCTGACAAAGGCCGCTCTGAAGCACAACAAGCGGGTCAATTGTTGAAACAAGAAGGTTTCTCTTTTGATTTCGCCTATACTTCTGTTCTGAAACGTGCCATTCACACTTTGTGGAACATTCTGGACCAAGTCGATCAGCAATGGCTGCCAGTTGAAAAAAGCTGGAAACTGAATGAACGTCACTATGGTGCATTGCAAGGTTTGGACAAAGCAGAAACGGCTGCCAAGTATGGTGATGATCAAGTTAAATTGTGGCGCCGTGGCTTCGCTATCACTCCTCCTGATTTGACCCAGGATGACGAACGTTACCCAGGTCATGATCCTCGTTATGCCAATCTGAACCCGGAAGAGCTTCCGGTTACAGAAAGCCTGGCAACCACCATTGAGCGTGTTGTTCCGTATTGGGAAGAAGTCATTAAACCTCGCGTAGAAAACGGTGAGAAAGTCATCATCGCAGCTCACGGTAACTCCCTGCGTGCACTGGTGAAGTATTTGGATAATATGGGCGAAGAAGAAATTCTTGAGCTGAATATTCCAACGGCTGTGCCATTAGTTTATGAGTTTGATGAGAATATGAAGCCTATCAAACACTATTATCTGGGCAATGCTGATGAAATCGCGGCAAAAGCGGCGGCGGTAGCAAACCAAGGCAAGGCCAAGTAATCTGTAGAGATTCAAGCAAAAAAAGCCGGAGTAACTTCCGGCTTTTTTGGGGGTTTTAGTGATAAATCAGCCTCTACGGCTCTGGATAGCCTGGGCCAACTGGCGAAGTAACGTTTCCGTATCTTCCCAGCCAATACACGCATCTGTCACACTCTGACCATAAACCAACGGTTCGCCGCTATCCAAACTTTGGTTCCCTTCGACCAGATGGCTTTCAACCATGACGCCAATAATGGCATTTTCGCCACCCGCGATTTGACCACAAACATCAGCCCCCACATCCATTTGTCTCTTGAACTGCTTGGCACTATTGGCATGACTGAAATCGATCATCACACGGGGAGCCAATCCTGATTTCTCCAAGCCTTCCTTAACCGCATTGACATGTTTGGCACTATAATTGGGTTCTTTACCGCCGCGCAGGATAATATGACAATCGTGATTGCCTGTTGTATTAACAATCGCTGAATGCCCCCATTTCGTAACAGATAAGAAACAGTGTGATGAGCTGGCCGAATTAATGGCATCAATGGCGACTTTAATGGTACCATCCGTGCCATTTTTGAAACCCACCGGACAAGAAAGCCCGGATGCCAATTCACGATGGACCTGAGATTCTGTTGTACGAGCCCCTATTGCCCCCCAGCTCATGAGATCTGCCAAATATTGAGGTGATATCATGTCAAGGAATTCACCCGCCGCAGGCAGCCCCATATCATTGATATCGAGCAGCAGTTTACGGGCAGTACGCAACCCATCATTAATATCAAAACTACAATTCATATTCGGATCATTAATCAATCCTTTCCAGCCTATGGTCGTGCGGGGTTTTTCAAAGTAAACCCGCATAATGACTTCCAAATCGGCTTTCAACTCTTCACGCAATTTACTTAAACGTTCTGCGTATTCTAAAGCCGCTTGTGGATCATGAATTGAACATGGGCCAATCACTACCAATAGACGATCATCTTTGCCAAATAAAATATTATGAATAGATTCACGTGCCTTACGAACAGTAATAGCACTATCTTCTGTCGCCGGAAATTTTTCGAGTAATGCAACCGGTGGTAATAATTCCGTTATTTTTCTTATTCTTATATCGTCATTCTGGTAGTTCATTGTCCTTTCACCTAATGTGTTTACAGTTATTTGAAATAATTTTGTGATCTCAATCTAACTGTTAGGCGTTGTGCTGTAAATAATCTTTGTGAGTAAAAAAGGCGGCTTTTTTTATAGAGAATACCATGTAACGTAAAAATGGTGCTGACTCAGAGGATTGGACTAACAAGGAGGGAATAAATTGAGGCAAAACACTAAATAACAGCCCATAGACAGATTGATTAGCTATGGGCTGTTATTGGTTTTGTTTTATATTTTATTCTGGCTGCTGTCCATTATGTTTAGCTGCCTTAATCCACAGACGAGCGCCATTCAGTGCAATACCTGTCAAGATAATATATTGCAACGACATCGCCAAAACGCCTTGATGATAATAAATCGCTACACTAATGACATTGATAATCACCCATATCAACCAGTTTTCGACATGCTTGCGAGTCATCAATATCATGGCCACGATCGATAATATGGTCATTACCGAATCCCAGAATGGGAAAGCGTCAGGCGGTAAATCAGGCATGATAATAGTACTTCCCATTCCCTGTAGGGCAAGCACCACCACTTTTGCCATATAACCAAATATTTGATCGATATTAAACGTCATGACCAATATGGCAAAGATGGAAATCGCAGCAACAATAGCCATCTGCTTGGGGCTGAGCCAACGAATTTTCAGTTCTGCTTGTTTTTGCTCATTCACTCGGCTCCATGCATACCAACCATAGATATTGGCCGCGAAGAAAAAGATTTGCAGAATAAGGCTGGCGTAGAGTTGAATTTGAAAGAAGATTACCGCGAAGAGTGAGACATTAATTAATCCAAATAGGTAATTAATGATTTTTTCCTGACTGGCGAGCCAGATACATAACAAACCCGCGATCGTACCGATAGCCTCGATATATGAAGGCTGATAACCAACTATCTCTAATGGAATTTTATTATTGATGCTGAAAAAGCTGCTGAGAAAATCCATGCTTTCTTATCCTTACCCTAAGTAATGTTTAGTATATCAATACAAAAAACGTAAAATTACGCGATAAATAGGCCACCTTGCCCTTTTGTGTTTTTCATACTAAACAAGATAGCGAACCTATCAGTAAAATTCAATACACATTTAATATTCAATCAAAACTACCCCTACTACACTTTTATAACAACTTATTGATGATATTGGTATTAATGTGTGTGATACGATTTAACTATCCACTACTACGAAATCTATAGGGCACATGATTGTGTAAATAATGATGCAGAATGAAACTATTATCACTCCCATATATGTTTATCGCTTGGATACACGAGATGAACAAAAAATTTTTGCTCATGGATTTACTAGCTACTCACCCTTCGGGCCGATGCTCACGCATCGTTGTCTCGCTTCGCTCGGCTCGAACCTGCGACCCATTGATTAAAAGCCAACGGCTCTACTGACTGAGCTAACGCCCCATCTAAGGAGTACTTGATTTGAGGATTTAGATGGTGGGTCGTGCAGGATGATTCGGCCTCCGGCATCACCCTTCGGGCCGATGCTCACGCATCGTTGTCTCGCTTCGCTCGGCTCGAACCTGCGACCCATTGATTAAAAGCCAACGGCTCTACCGACTGAGCTAACGACCTATCTAAGGAGTACTTGATTTGAGGATTTAGATGGTGGGTCGTGCAGGATGATTCGGCCTCCGGCCTCACCCTTCGGGCCGATGCTCACGCATCGTTGTCTCGCTTCGCTCGGCTCGAACCTGCGTCCCATTGATTAAAAGCCAACGGCTCTACCGACTGAGCTAACGACCTATCTAAGGAGTACTTGATTTGAGGATTTAGATGGTGGGTCGTGCAGGATGATTCGGCCTCCGGCCTCACCCTTCGGGCCGATGCTCACGCATCGTTGTCTCGCTTCGCTCGGCTCGAACCTGCGACCCATTGATTAAAAGTCAACGGCTCTACCGACTGAGCTAACGACCTATCTAAGGAGTACTTGATTGAGGAGTTAGATGGTGGGTCGTGCAGGATTCGAACCTGCGACCAATTGATTAAAAGTCAACTGCTCTACCGACTGAGCTAACGACCCATCTAAGGAGTGCTTGATTTGAGGATTTAAATGGTGGGTCGTGCAGGATTCGAACCTGCGACCAATTGATTAAAAGTCAACTGCTCTACCGACTGAGCTAACGACCCATCTAAATCTGCTTGGCAAGTTATCCCTGCCAACGGCGGCATATATTACTGATTTCTCAGCGTGGCGCAACGTTTATTTTATAAAACTTGTTTAAATGCCTACTAATCAGACAATTATCCCCAAAAAGACCGATAAATGACCTTTCGGGGATAATAATTACTTCCCAGAAAGTTTTTTCTCGGCCATTTTTGCCGCATTAGTACCAGGGTATTGTTTAACAACCTGCTGATAAACCGCTTTCGCTTTATCTTTCTGGCCTTTTTCCTGCATGATCAAACCCACTTTATACAGGGAATCACTGCTTTTCTGTGATTTGGGGTAATCTTTTACCACAGTCGCAAAATAGTACGCTGCGTCGTCTTTCTTACCTTTGTTGTAATTCAACTGCCCTAACCAATAATTGGCATTCGATAAGTATTTAGACTTAGGATAGGTTTTGACGAAATTTTGGAATGCTGCAATCGCCTTATCATATTCTTTGGTGTTAATCGCCAAAGAGACGGAAGCATCATAATCCCCCTTCTCACTTCCCGTCGCTTGCACAGCAGGCTGTTTACCGTCGGTTTGTGTCGAAGGCGTAGCATTATTACTTTCTGAATTTGAACCTTCCGCACCTGACGGATTGATGATTTTATCTAATTGCAGATAAAGATCTTTCTGGCGTTCAATAATCTGATTTAACTGATACTGATTTTCCTGAATTTGACCACGGAGTGTATCGATATCACGTTGAGAATCAGAAAGCTGTTGCTGGAGCTGGGTTAACAATTGGCTGTGAGCGTCAGAAATACGCTCTAATTGGGAGAGGCGCTCATCGGTGGAGCCTGAGCCGACATTACTGATTGGCGCTCGGGCGGTAGCGGCCCAAGGAGCCGCTACGCCAACCAATAACGACAGACCCAACACATAACGTCTGAAGTTACTGTTCATGCATTACTCTTAGTATACGATTACAGCGCGACGGTTTTTCGCGTATGCTGCTTCGTCATGGCCAAGTACAGCTGGTTTTTCTTTACCGTAAGAAACGATAGCGAGTTGATCAGCAGGAACACCTTTGCCTTGCAGATACATTTTCACTGCGTTCGCACGGCGCTCACCCAGAGCGATATTATACTCTGGAGTACCACGCTCATCTGCATGACCTTCGATGGTAGCTTTAACAGATGGGTTAGTACGCAGGAATGCAGCGTGTGCATCCAGAATCTGAGCAAATTCGCTGCTGATATCATACTTATCGAAACCGAAGTATACGATATTGTTGTTTTGCAGCTCTTGCATCTGCTGACGTGCTAATTCTTCAGCAGACAGACCTGCTGCTTTAGAAGAATTATCAACAGTGCCTACACCAGACTGATCATTGTTGCCATTTTTGTTAGTGCTGCATGCTGCTACGGCCATGATCGGTAAAGCTAACATCAGCCCTTTTAGCACTTTGTTCAGTTGCATCTCTTTGATCCTTTTATAGTTTGCCATACATATTATTATGCATCACAGATACGGCGACCAGGCAGGAGATTTTACCTGTCCATCGGTTGCCGGAAGACGCGCTTTGAAACGCCCATCAGTCGAAACTAGCTGCAATACAGTTCCCCACCCTTGAGTGGAGCTATAAATCACCATAGTGCCATTAGGTGCGATACTCGGCGTTTCATCCAGAAACGTATCCGTCAAAATTTGGACAGATCCCGTTGCCAGATCCTGCTTGGCGATATGCTGACTGCCACTTGCCGAGCTAACCATCACGATAAAACTACCGTCAGAGCTAACATCTGCATCTTGGTTCTGTGATCCTTCCCAAGTTAAGCGTTGTGGAGCACCGCCATTAATATCGATTTTGTATAACTGCGGACGACCGCCCTGGTCAGAGGTATAGACCAGTGTCTGGCTATCCGGCATCCAGCTTGGCTCAGTATTATTACTGCGGCCATCGGTAACCTGACGGATTTGACCGGAAGCTAAATCCATCAGATAAAGATTCAAACTGCCTGTTTTAGATAACGCAAAGGCCAGTTTAGTCCCATCCGGGGAAAATGCAGGCGCTCCGTTATGACGCGGGAACGAGGCGACCTGACGTACAGCACCGGTTGTCAGCGTTTGAATAACCAGTGCAGAACGACCGCTTTCAAATGTCACATAGGCAAGTTTGGAAGCATCTGGCGACCAAGCGGGTGACATCAACGGTTCTGGTGAGCGATGTACGGTAAATTGGTTATAGCCATCATAATCCGCAACACGCAGCTCATACGGATATTTACCCGCACTGGTATTTTTGACGACATACGCTAAACGGGTACGAAACGCCCCCTTAATACCGGTCAGTTTTTCAAATACCTGATCACTGACGGTGTGTGCTGCATAGCGCAACCATTTTTTTTCAACCGGGAATTGTTCCTGTGCCAACACCGTTCCTGGTGCACCGGCAACGTCAACAAGCTGGTACGAAACAAGGAATTTACCATTCGCACCTGGCTGAATATGCCCAACAACCACTGAATCTATACCAAGAGCAGTCCATGCGGCAGGTGTTACCTCTGATGCCGTTGTTGGCTGTTGCGGCATACGAGAGGGATCGATTGGATTAAATTTTCCACTATTCCTCAAATCTGCAGCTACAATTGAACCAATAGCTTCCGGAGCATCACCTGCCCCTGTCCATTTAAATGGGACAATCCCAATAGGACGAGCAGAATCAACACCCTGTGTAATTTCAATGCGAACTTCGGCATGGGCAACGGCTGCCCACATCATTAAAAAGCCCAGTACGACTTTAAACATCGGTTTAAAAGCATGCTTCATCATCTCTCCCTTATCGCGATCTTTTGTCTGTCCGCAATAATCGCCGGATTCTAACAAACGCTAACAAACAAAACTAGATACCTAAATAAAATCTAATAATTTTGTTTGTATATATAAATTATTCGAAGCCTCATCTGGCAAATAACGTTTCTCTACCAAATATTTACCTTACTTCGGCTTAAAGTCTAGTGTGAAACTCTTGAAATGCTCATAAATCTCTTTGCTTGGCGGACGTGGCATTTTCGTCTGACTAGCCGCCGCAAGCGCCGCCCTGCATAACGCGGGATCACCTGATCCTGTTGCGATATCAATCAGCAATCCGTCTGATGCCAGTTTTATCTTTAATTCACAGGTACGACCGATATACAAGTCTGGGTCACGAAAATTCTGCTGGATTGCAGACTGAATCTGCCCCTTGTAATTATTGATATCCGCATCTGAAGGGCCGCTTTTCTTACCACCACCTTTTCCAGCGGCAGTCGCCCCACCCTGTTTAGGCGAGTTGGACGTCAAGCCACCTAACAGATCATCAACCGCCTGAGCCTGTTTTGCTTCTTCTGCCTTGGCTTTTGATTTTGCCTTAGCTTTGGCTTCCGCCGCAGCCTTAGCCTTAGCTTCCTCTTCCGCTTTTACTTTGGCTTCGGCGGCTGCCTTAGCCTTAGTTTCTGCTTCCGCTTTAGCTTTTGCCTCCGCTTCCGCTTTGCGTTTTACTGCTTCTTCGGCTTCTTTCTTCGCCTGGGCTTCCGCTTTCTGCCGAGCCTCAGCTTGTTCTTTTAGAATCCTTTCTTTTTCTGCCTGTGCTTTTGCAGCCGCTTCTTCCGCCTGTTTCTGCTCTTCACGCGCTTTGGCAGCCGCGGCATCAGCTTGCATCTGCTCTTCACGCGCTTTCGTGGCAGATTCATCAGCCTGTTTTTTCAGAGCCTCAGCCGCCTGTTGTGCTTTAATTCGCTCTTCTTCAGCAACCTTCAAGCGTTCCTGTTCCTCAGCTTGTTTTGCCCGCAATTCAGCGGCTTGCTGTTCAGCTTTCTTCTTCCGCTGCTGTTCAGCTAACCTTGCATTGGCCTGCTGCTGTTGCTGCTGGTTATATTGCTGGGCAACCGCACTCGGATCGACCATCACCGCATCAATGACAGAACCGTCTTGTCCGCCGCCGCCCATTTCTGTTTTTTGCACTAAAGAACCCCAAATCAGAAACCCGATCAGGAGAACGTGCAATATTACCGAAATAATAATGGCGCGATTCAGCTTATTGTTTTGTTCGCTTGTCTTTCCCACACTCGACATCCAGAAACTTTAAGTGATAGCCGCCATCAGGCCCCAATAGGCTGGGTCATTAAACCCACCGATTTTACACCCGCCTGATGAAGCATATTCAGCGCCTTGATGATTTCATCATAAGGGACATCCTTAGAACCACCAATCAAGAAAACCGTTTTCGGATTGGCTTTCATCAAGGTTTGGGCTTCAGCAACGATTTGCTGTTCAGGTAATAATTCCAAACGTTCCTGGTTCACGACCATGCTGTACTGCCCTACCCCAGAAACTTCTACAATGACCGGTGGATTATCAGAGCTAGAAACTGTTTTTGAATCCACCGCCTCGGGTAAATCGACTTCTACACTTTGCGTGATAATCGGTGCTGTTGCCATGAAGATCAGCAACAATACCAGCAACACGTCCAGCAAGGGGACGATATTGATCTCGGATTTTAGCTCACGTTTGCGACTACGAGTGCGCGCCATTCGCTGAGTTCCCCTGACTATTTATCACGATTTACTGGTATTGGAAGCAAAGGCCTGACGGTGCAGAATGGCCAAAAATTCTTCCATAAAGTTATCGTAAGTTTGCTCTAATTTGTTAACACGCTGGTTCAAGCGGTTATACGCCATCACCGCAGGAATAGCCGCAAATAAGCCGATAGCGGTTGCAATCAGGGCTTCCGCAATACCGGGGGCAACCATTTGCAGGGTTGCCTGTTTTACTGCACCCAAGGCGATAAAGGCATGCATGATCCCCCAGACTGTACCAAACAGACCAATATAAGGGCTGATGGAACCGACTGTTCCCAGAAACGGAATGTGGTTTTCCAATGTTTCCAATTCACGGTTGAGGGAAATGCGCATGGCACGGGAAGTTCCTGTGATAACCGCTTCTGGGGCATGGTTATTTGCCTGATGCAACCGGGCAAATTCTTTAAAACCCGCATGGAAAATCTGTTCGGTGCCAGTTAGCGAATCACGGCGTGACTGACTTTCCTTAAAAAGACGTGATAACTCAATACCCGACCAGAATTTATCTTCAAATGCTTCCGCCTCACGACTTGCCGCATTAAGAACCTTTGTCCGTTGGATAATGATTGCCCAAGAGGCGATAGAAAAGCCGATCAAAATTAACATGATCAACTGCACTAAAAAACCGGCCTTAAGAAATAAATCAAGGATGTTCATGTCAGTCACTGCTTAAACTCCGCGACAATAGACTTTGGAAGCGCAATCGGCTTCATTTGAGATGAATTCACGCAGACAACCAAGCATTCTGCGCTGCTGACAACGATGTCATTGCAATCAATAATTTGTTGAATAAATGTCAGAGAAGCGCCACGAATATTCGTAATTTCGCTTTCAACAACCAGCTTATCATCCAGTTTTGCTGGTTTCCGATAGTCAATAGTCATGCGGCTGACAACAAAGCCAACTTGCTGATCTAACATATACTGTTGGTGAAAACCTTTTTCACGCAGCATTTCTGTACGGGCTCTTTCGTAAAAAGCCAAATATCGAGCGTGATAGACTACACCACTAGCATCAGTGTCTTCATAGTAAACACGGATAGGCCAACGGAATAACATATTAATCATATAATCCTAATTCGGCGAATTGACGCTGTCACTATACTCAAGACAATAGCGCTTTGGAATGACTTGTCAGTAAAAAAAATTTATAGGCCAACGGCCTATAAAATTATAATTAGTTTACTTAAAGAAATGGTATAAGCCAAAAAGAAGAATGAAAAATGCAGGTAACGGGTGAAAAAACAAGTGCCAAATAATACGCTTAGGGTGAAATCCGACACCAAAAGTGATACCAGAACAGACTGCCCAGACCAATAAGATACCTTGCCATATCTGCAATGAACTGGTGTTGGCAGCAAAACGCGCTGGCTCCCAGAATACACATGAAGCAAGTGCCAATGCCATGATGAGGATAAGGGCCCTCAACAAGCCCTTATCCATCAGTTGGTAGCATCTATCAGCCAACATTATTTTTCGTCACTCTCAGTCGCTTTTTCTGATTCATTATGCTCAAGTGCCAAAGCCGCAATGACAGCGAAACTACACGCCAAGAGCGTTCCGAGAATCCAAGCAAAATACCACATGCCTATGCTCCTTAATACAGCGAGTGTTTGTTGTTTTCAATATAGTTTTTATCCAAACGCCCAAACGTTTTGTAGTAACACCAAATGGTGTAAGACAACACAATAGGAACGAAGATGAGCGCAACAACGAACATAATTTGCAACGTCCACTGACTGGATGTTGCATCCCACATAGTCAGGCTAACATTCGGATTAAGGCTTGATGGCATCACAAACGGGAACATGGCAATACCTGAAGTCAGAATAATGCAAGCGACTGTCAGTGATGAGAACAGAAATGCCCAAGCTCCTTTATCCAATCGGGTTGCCAGCATCGTCAACAGGGGGAGAACCACACCCAATGCCGGTATTGCCCACAGGATCGGATAGTGATTAAAGTTAGTCAGCCATGCACCGGCCTGCTGAACAACTTCTTTATGCAGTGGGTTGGAGGGTGCCGTTGTCTCCAGTCCACCGGTTACAACATAGCCATCAATACCATAAATCAGCCATATCCCGGCCAATAGGAATGCCACTGCCGTTATCGCTGCACAAACCTGAGTCGCTGTGCGGGAACGCAGATGCAATTCGCCAGTTGTACGCATTTGCAGGTAAGTTGCACCTTGTGTCACGATCATCATCAGGCTAATCACACCCGCCAGCAGACCATAAGGGTTCAACAAGCCAAAGAACGAACCTTCATAGGAAACGCGCAGGTAGGAATCCACCGCCAGAGGAACACCTTGCAATAAGTTACCAAATGCGACGCCAATAACCAGAGCCGGTACAAAGCTACCAATAACCAGTCCCCAATCCCACATATTGCGCCATCTGCTATTTTCCAGCTTAGAGCGGTAATCAAAACCCACCGGACGGAAAAATAGCGCGGCCAATACCAGAATCATTGCCACATAGAAACCAGAGAAAGCGGCAGCATATACCATGGGCCATGCCGCAAACAGGGCACCACCGGCGGTAATTAGCCAAACTTGGTTACCATCCCAGTGTGGAGCAACTGAGTTAATCATGATGCGGCGTTCGGTATCATTTTTACCAATGATTTTCAACAGGATACCGACTCCCATATCAAAACCATCAGTCACTGTGAAACCGATCAGCAACACACCAATCAGCAGCCACCATATAAATCGTAATACATCATAATCAAGCATAAGTGGACTCCTGCTTACTCAATATTGTTCGCTGAAGAAACTGTTTTTTGTTCAAAATGGTAACGTCCGGTCTTAAGGCTGCTTGGGCCAAGACGGGCGAATTTGAACATCAAAAACATCTCTGCGATCAAGAACAAGGTGTACAGACCACAAATCAGTACCATTGAGAAGATGAGGTCGCCAACACTGCGTGTTGAAGCTGCTACAGCGGTTGGCAGAACTTCACCGATTGCCCAAGGCTGGCGGCCATATTCTGCAACAAACCAACCCGCTTCAACGGCAATCCACGGTAATGGAATACTGAACAATGCCGCACGCAGCAGCCATTTATACTGGCCGATACGGTTACGGACAACGCTCAGGAATGACAAACCAATGATCAGCAGCATGATAAAACCTGCGGCAACCATGATACGGAATGCAAAGTAGAGCGGTGCTACACGAGGAATCGAGTCTTTCACGGCAGCTTTGATCTGCGCTTCGGTCGCATCAGTGACGTTTTCGGTGTAACGTTTCACGAGCATACCGTAACCAAGATCTTTCTTGCTTTCGTTGAACGCGCTACGAACATGGGGATCAATATTGCCCGAACGCAACTCTTCCAGCAGTTCATACGCCTTGATACCGTTACGGATACGCTGTTCATGCTGACTCATCAAATCACGCAGACCCACAACGGGGGTATCTGTAGAGCGAGTGGCAATCAGACCTAAGACATAAGGAATTTGGATGGAATATTTGTTTTCCATTTTGTCTTGATCAGGAAGACCAATCAGTGTGAATGAAGCCGGCGGGGGCTGAGTTTCCCATTCTGCTTCAATCGCAGCCAATTTAGTTTTCTGCACGTCCCCCATTTCATACCCGGATTCATCACCCAGGACAATGACAGACAGTATCGCAGCCATACCAAAACTTGCAGCAATGGCGAAAGAACGTTTGGCAAACGCCAAATCACGTCCCTTGAGCAGATAATAAGAACTGATGCCCAATACAAAAATGGCGCCAGTGACATAACCCGCAGCAACAGTATGGACAAATTTCACCTGAGCAACGGGGTTAAGTACCAGTTCACTGAAGCTCACCATTTCCATTCGCATGGTTTCGAAGTTGAAATCAGAGGCAATCGGGTTTTGCATCCAACCATTCGCAACCAGGATCCACAATGCAGAGAAGTTAGAGCCTAGTGCAACCAGCCAGGTAACCGCCAAATGTTGTTTCTTACTCAAGCGATCCCAGCCGAAGAAAAACAGGCCAACGAATGTGGATTCGAGGAAGAATGCCATCAGACCTTCAATGGCCAGCGGCGCACCGAAAATATCACCGACATAATGTGAAAAATATGACCAGTTAGTTCCGAACTGGAACTCCATGGTCAAGCCCGTTGCGACACCCAAGGCAAAGTTAATACCGAATAACTTACCCCAGAATTTTGTCATATCTTTATAGATTTGTTTGCCGGAAAGAACATATACCGTTTCCATGATCGCAAGCAAAAACGCCATACCCAGCGTTAATGGCACGAACAGAAAATGGTACATGGCAGTTAAGGCAAACTGTAATCGTGACAGTTCGACAATATCAAACATCTTGACTCCTTGCTCCTAGCAGGAAGACACCGACTTGCGGCAACCCGACCCCGTAAAACGAAAGTCTCGTAACTACCAGCAATAAATGCCTCAAACACAATCATGAATTATTAACGACATCAAAAATTCAGTATATACCACAATAATGTTACGCCTATATTTACATACAATAAATAAATTTTACGTGACTCAGCTTAGAATTCTGAATATAGGTCAACAATGTCGTACATTCCCAGGCTAATATCTCTATATCTTAGATCAATTTAATCAAGTTTAGCTAAAAGATTCCAGAGTAATAAATTGATTTTAGTCAATTTTTTCCTCATTTTGTTAATCTTTACAGCTATTATTTCATTCTAGTTTACTGCGTGTTAATAGATTGTTATTTCCAATGGGCTGTAATTTCTTTTTTGCTGTAAAAAGCATTAGAAAATTAACTTTTCCTTTTCATTCTTTAATGAATATATTTTTTCAATAATTTAAATTAAATTAATCCAATAAATAGATCTCCCCAAATCCAGTTAAATTAAATTGAAAAATAATCCACCTTATAAATGGACTAACTCACTGTTAATATTATGAATAAAAACAAAAGGCTGCCTTGTGGCAGCCTTTTTCTATAAAAATAGCTTATTTTTTAACTAATTATACCAGTAACGCTTTTACAGCATCGCCAATGTCGGCAAGACTGCGGACGGTCTTAACACCTGCGGCTTCCAGCGCAGCAAACTTTTCATCTGCCGTCCCCTTACCACCTGCAATAATCGCCCCCGCATGCCCCATACGCTTACCTTTAGGCGCAGTGACACCAGCAATATAAGCAACGACAGGTTTAGTCACATGATCTTTGATATAAGCTGCCGCTTCTTCTTCTGCTGCTCCACCGATTTCACCAATCATCACAATGGCTTCTGTCTGTGGGTCTGCCTGAAACAGTTTCAGGATGTCAATAAAGTTTGAGCCGGGGATTGGGTCGCCGCCGATACCCACACAGGTAGATTGGCCTAACCCTGCGTCCGTGGTCTGCTTAACGGCTTCATAAGTCAACGTACCAGAACGGGATACAATACCCACTTTACCCGCTTTGTGAATATGACCCGGCATGATACCGATCTTACATTCACCAGGTGTAATCACGCCCGGACAGTTAGGGCCAATCATGCGAACACCCGCTTGATCCAGTTTTACCTTCACGGTCAGCATATCGAGCGTTGGAATGCCTTCTGTAATCGTAATGATCAACTT
Organism: Xenorhabdus beddingii; assembly: GCF_002127545.1. Lineage (GTDB taxonomy): Bacteria > Pseudomonadota > Gammaproteobacteria > Enterobacterales > Enterobacteriaceae > Xenorhabdus > Xenorhabdus beddingii. Next base: position 17,617 of record NZ_MUBK01000002.1, on the reverse strand, counting down.
AATGCCTGCTTCAATCGCTTCCAGAATGGAATCTTTGCAGAAAGGGGCAGGAACATAGATAACCGATGCGGTCGCGCCAGTCGCTTCAACCGCTTCACGCACGGTATTGAATACAGGCAGTCCCAAATGCTCAGAGCCACCTTTACCCGGTGTTACACCGCCAACCATTTGAGTACCGTAAGCCATCGCCTGCTCGGAATGGAATGTACCCTGACTGCCCGTGAAACCCTGACAAATCACTTTGGTGTTTTTATCGATTAAAATAGACATTATTTATCCCCCGCTGCTGCGACTGCCTGTTTAGCTGCGTCTGTCAAACTCGTGGCGGCAATGATGTTCAAACCACTGTCTGCCAGTTTTTTAGCGCCCAGTTCAGCATTGTTTCCTTCCAGACGAACAACTACCGGTACGTGAACACCCACTTCTTCCACCGCACCAATAATGCCGTCAGCAATCAAATCACAGCGGACGATGCCACCAAAGATATTGACCAAAACAGCTTTAACATTTTCATCTGACAAGATGATTTTGAATGCTTCAGTAACACGTTCTTTTGTCGCGCCACCCCCCACATCAAGGAAGTTTGCCGGCGCGCCACCGTGTAGTTTGACAATGTCCATCGTTCCCATTGCCAGACCCGCACCATTCACCATGCAACCAATGTTGCCATCCAGCGCAACATAGTTCAGTTCCCATTGGGCCGCCTGAGCTTCACGTGGATCTTCCTGTGAAGGATCGTGCATTTCACGCAGTTCAGCCTGACGGAACATGGCGTTACCATCTGCGCCCAGTTTCCCATCAAGACAGATAAGATCACCTTGGGTTGTGATAACTAACGGGTTGATTTCAACCATAGCCAAATCACGCTCCAGGAATAAGTTTGCCAATCCCAAGAAAATTTTGCTGAATTGACCCACTTGTTTACCCGTTAAACCGAGTTTGAACGCCAATTCACGGCCTTGATACGGCATAGGGCCAGTCAGTGGGTCGATAATGGCTTTATGAATCAGCTCGGGCGTTTCTTCCGCCACTTTTTCTATTTCGACGCCACCTTCAGTAGAGGCCATGAACACTACACGACGTGTACCGCGGTCAACAACCGCACCAAGATACAGCTCTTTGGCAATATCGGTTGCCCCTTCCACCAGAATCTGATGAACAGGCTGTCCCTGTGCATCTGTCTGATAAGTTACCAGTCGTTTACCTAGCCATTGTTCAGCAAAAGTGCGGATATCTTCCTTACTGTTGACGACTTTCACGCCACCAGCCTTACCACGGCCACCTGCATGAACCTGACATTTAACGACCCAAGGGCCTGAACCAATCTTGGATGCTGCTTCTTCTGCTTCGCGCGGAGTGGTACAAGCATAGCCAGCAGGTGCTGGTAAACCATACCGTGCAAAAAGTTGTTTTGCCTGATACTCGTGTAAATTCATGATGTTCTATCCATAATTTTATTTAAGAAAGGTAAATTACCTTCTATTTTGTTGCTCTGGATATGACCAGCCCGAAGGCTGGCCTGCATATACATTTTTACATCAACGTCGTACTACTTCAGACTGGCGGAGTTCAACACGCTCCGCCGATATACCCGTCATACTTCAAATTGCCTCTTTGTTGGCTACGCTCACTCACCGCCGCGATGCAACTCGAACTATTTTGGGTATAGTGATGCTATACATCCAGCAGCAAACGTGTTGGATCTTCCAGCATTTCTTTGATGGTCACCAGAAAGCCCACCGATTCACGACCGTCGATCAGACGGTGGTCATAGGAGAGCGCCAGATACATCATTGGGAGGATCTCAACCTGACCATTAACTGCCATTGGACGATCTTTGATGGCATGCATGCCAAGGATCGCACTTTGTGGTGGGTTAATGATCGGGGTGGACATCAAGGAGCCGAAAACACCGCCATTAGTAATGGTGAAGTTACCGCCAGTGAGTTCTTCAACGGTCAGTTTACCGTCGCGGCCTTTGATAGCCAGCTCTTTGATGCCTTTCTCAAGATCAGCCATGCTCAGTGCATCTGCATCACGCAACACAGGGGTCACCAGACCGCGTGGTGTAGAGACGGCAATGCTGATATCAAAATAGTTGTGGTAAACCACATCAGTACCATCAATGGAAGCGTTAACTTCTGGATAACGTTTCAGTGCTTCAACTACCGCTTTCACATAGAAAGACATGAAGCCCAAACGCACGCCATGACGTTTTTCAAACACATCACCATACTGCTTGCGCAGTTCCTGAATTGGCTTCATGTTGACTTCATTGAACGTCGTCAACATCGCTGTATTGTTTTTCGCTTCCAGCAGACGCTCTGCGACACGCTTGCGCAGACGCGTCATCGGTACACGTTTTTCACTGCGATGTGGCAACGAAGAGTGCTGTGCAGAAGGAGCAGGCGCAGCAGATTTACCACTCTCTTTTTTATTTGCAGCAAGGTATTTTTCTACGTCTTCACGCACAATGCGTCCGCCAACGCCGCTACCTTTGATGACAGCAGGATCTAAATCATGTTCTGCAATCAGGCGACGAACGGCCGGGCTTAATGCATCATTGCTTTCTTCTTCCAAAGAAGCCGTCTGGCGCTGTGCAGGAGTTGCTTCTGTTTTTTCTTTTACGTCAGCAGGTATGCCGGTGCTGTCACCCAGACGGATACGACCGAGCAGTTGTCTGGACAGAACAGTGGCTCCTTCTTCTTCCAGAATCGCTTCCAGCACACCCGCTTCACTTGCCGGCACTTCCAGCACAACTTTGTCCGTTTCGATTTCAACCAGCACTTCGTCACGCTCTATGGCATCACCGGGTTTTTTATGCCATGTCGCAACAGTGGCATCTGCGACAGATTCAGGAAGGTCTGGAACCAGAATTTCTACGCTACTCATTTTCTATCCTTATTTATTCAACGTTCAATGCGTCATCAACCAGTGCTTTCTGTTGCTGCTGGTGAACAGACGTATATCCCACAGCCGGGGAAGCAGATGCTGGACGACCTGCATAACGTAAAGAAGCCCCAAATGGGATCGCTTCACGGAAATTATGTTGACTGCAATACCAAGCCCCTTGGTTCAGTGGCTCTTCCTGACACCAGACGAAATCATGCACATGGGCATACTGTTCAAACTGAGTCTGCAAGTGCTGACGTGGGAATGGATACAGCTGTTCAATACGCACAATGGCGACATTGGTCTGTTCATTCTTACGACGCTGTTCCAGCAGGTCGTAATAAACTTTACCGGAACAAAGTACAACACGTTTAACACCTTTTGGATCTAAGGCGTCGATTTCACCCATCACAGGTTCGAATTTACCGTTAGCCAATTCATCCAGACTAGATACCGCCAAGGGATGGCGCAGCAGCGATTTAGGTGACATAACAATGAGCGGACGACGCATACCACGCAGGGCCTGACGGCGCAGCATGTGATAAACCTGAGCCGGGGTCGAAGGTACGCAAACCTGCATGTTTTGCTCTGCACACAGTTGCAGATAACGCTCCAGACGTGCCGATGAGTGTTCTGGCCCCTGCCCTTCATAACCGTGCGGCAGCAGCATAACCAGACCACACATACGGCCCCATTTCTGTTCGCCGGAACTGATGAACTGGTCAATCACAACCTGAGCCACGTTAGCAAAGTCACCAAACTGGGCTTCCCAAATCGTTAGGGCGCGAGGTTCTGTTGTTGCATAACCATATTCAAAGGCCAGTACCGCTTCCTCTGAAAGTACAGAGTCCCATACTTTGAATGGACCCTGACTATTGTGAACATTTGCCAAAGGGACATAAACAGACGCATTGGTCTGGTTGTGGATAACAGCATGGCGATGGAAGAACGTACCACGGCCCGCATCTTCACCGGAGAGGCGCACAGGAATGCCTTCATCAACCAGCGTCGCATACGCCAGTGTTTCCGCACCACCCCAGTCAAACAATTTATTGCCGTTAGCCATCTCTGCACGGTCGCCATAAACCTTTGCAACCCGTGAATGCATTTCCACTTCAGCGGGAACAGTACTGATGCGCTTACCGAGATCTTGCAGACGTTTCATCTCCACTTTATGCGGATACTCATCATCCCATTCGTGGTTCAGGTATGGCTCCCATGTGAATGAATGCAGCCCCATTGGACGCCATTCATCAACAACACATTCACCATGATCCAGTGCATCACGATACAGGTTAACCATTTCGGTAACTTCATTGGCAACCAACAAACCTTCGGCAATCAGTTTGTCTGCATAGATTTTGCGTGCTGTTGGCTGTTTTTTGATTTTCTGGTACATCAGTGGCTGGGTTGCACTGGGTTCATCAGCTTCGTTATGACCGTGGCGACGGTAGCAAACCAGATCAATCATCACGTCACGCTTGAAGGTATTGCGGAAATCAAGCGCCAAACGGGTGACGAAGGCAACTGCTTCAGGATCATCCGCGTTAACGTGGAAGATCGGTGCCTGAACCATTTTCACAATATCAGTACAGTATTGTGTTGAGCGGGCATCTTTCGGATTAGACGTGGTGAAACCAATCTGGTTATTGACCACAATGCGAACAGTACCACCGACTTCATAGCCGCGAGCCTGAGACATGTTCAGTGTTTCCTGAACAATCCCCTGCCCGGTTACCGCCGCATCACCGTGGATGGTGACAGGCAGAACCATGTTACTGCGGCCTTCATCAAGACGATCACGACGGGCACGTACTGAACCGATCACAACAGGGCTGACAATTTCAAGGTGAGATGGGTTAAAGGCCAATGCCAGATGCACCGGTCCCCCTTCAGTTTCGAAATCGGAAGAGAAACCTTGATGGTATTTCACATCACCCGTGCCAAGGTGTTCTTTGTGTTTGCCCGCAAACTCGTCGAACAGATCGACCGGTTTTTTACCCAACAGGTTGACCAGAACGTTCAGACGGCCACGGTGAGCCATTCCCAACACAACTTCGCGGGTATCCTGTTTACCTGCGTGGCGGATCAACTCTTTCAACATCGGGATAAGGGCATCGCCACCTTCGAGGGAGAAACGTTTCGCCCCCGGGAACTTGGCACCTAAATAGCGTTCCAGACCTTCCGCTGATGTTAATTCCTTCAGGAAGCGACGCTTTTCTTCCTTCGTGAACTGTGAACCCACTGCCACAGACTCCAGACGTTGCTGGATCCAACGCTTTTCTTCTGTATTGGTGATGTGCATGTATTCCGCACCAATTGAACCGCAGTAAATGCGCTTCAACTCGCCATACAAATCAGCCAGCTTCATGGTTTCTTTGCCAATGGCAAAAGAACCCACATTAAACGTTTCTTCGAAATCCGCCTTTGTTAAATTATGGAAAGCAGGATCGAGATCTGATACAGGTTCCTGTTTCCATAATCCCAATGGATCAAGACTTGCATTCTGGTGTCCGCGAAAGCGGAATGCGTTGATGAGCTGCAAAACTTTAACTTGCTTTGCATCCATTGCTGGATCGCTGACTGAAGTGTGATAACGAGTGGCATCCTTTGCCAGACGACGGAAGTAATCTCGTGTCTGTGAGTGAAGTTGTTCCCCGCTAAATCCTGCATCCGGTAATTGTTGGAAAATTTCTCTCCAACTTGCATCAACAGAATTAGGATCGGTTATATAGTCTTCATAGATTTGCTCTATGTAAGACTGGTTTGCACCAGCCAGAAAGCTTGAGTCCAACCAGTCCTTCATTGCGCCGTTCTGCATTGTGATCCCTTAAGCTTTAAAAGCTTTAGTTTTCGCCGTGGTTAACAAATTCCGCTTATATTAGCGGTGTTGATAAAAGGTTCATTTGGACGTGCTTAATGCATGTTCTCTATTTGGGTTTTCCTACCCTTCAAGGAACCTTTAAAAACTGATATTCAGTTTTTAAAGGTTTCTTTATTTAGGAACATAGGCCGTCTTTTGCAGTAGGCAATTTATCATTTTTCATTCTTTATGCCCCCCACAGATTTGATATTTCTTTCAAAATTGTGGAGGGCAACATTATATGCACTATTTGCACGCAATTTATGTGCTATTTATGCACAAGATTCCATTTATGCGCTGTGTTTCAGCAGCATAGATTTAATATGGCCAATCGCTTTTGTCGGATTCAATCCTTTAGGGCATACGTTGACACAGTTCATGATCCCATGGCAGCGGAAAACACTGAATGCGTCATTCAGATTGTCCAATCGTGAAGTTGTTTCCGTATCACGGCTATCAATCAGAAAACGGTACGCAGCCAAAAGACCGGCAGGGCCAATAAATTTATCAGGATTCCACCAGAACGACGGGCAAGACGTCGAGCAGCAGGCACACAAAATACATTCATACAGGCCATCCAGTTTCTCACGCTGTTCTGGTGATTGCAGGTGCTCACGCGCGGGTGGGTTTTTGCCGTCATTGAGCAGGTAAGGACGGATCTTTTCATACTGAGCGTAGAATTGCCCCATATCCACAACCAGATCACGAACAACAGGCAAACCGGGCAATGGACGAATAACAATTTTCTTATTGCCACGGCGCAGGGCTGAAACCGGCGTCACACAAGCCAAACCGTTTTTGCCATTCATATTCACGCCATCAGAGCCGCAAACCCCCTCACGGCAAGAACGACGAAATGCCAGAGTGGGATCTTGTTCTTTTAGCTGGATTAACGCATCCAGCAACATCATGTCACGCCCTTCCGGTGCTTCCAGCGAGTAGTCCTGCATATGAGGCGCATCGTCTACATCTGGATTATAACGATAAATTGAAAATTCAAGTTTCATAATCTATTTCTCCGCAACTGGAACATCAGCAACGCAATCAGTAAGAACGCACTTTCGGCGGGAAAGCGTCACGCAGCGTTGGCTGCATATTCACTTCGCGACGAGTCATGCTCTCAGTTTGCGGTAAATACAAGCTATGACACAGCCAGTTAGCGTCATCACGGTCCGGATAGTCAAAACGGCTGTGGGCACCACGGCTTTCTGTACGGAAATTCGCCGCAACCGCCGTTGAATAAGCGGTTTCCATCAGGTTATCCAATTCCAGACATTCGATGCGCTGAGTATTGAATTCTGATGAAGTATCATCCAGACGAGCATTTTTCAGGCGTTCACGGATCACTTTCAGCTCGTCCAGCCCTTTTGCCATCGCATCACCTTCGCGGAATACTGAGAAGTTGTGCTGCATGCAGGATTGCAAAGATTTGCGGATTTCAACCGGATCTTCACCGGATCGCGTGTTGTTCCAACGGTTCAGACGCTGCAGTGCAGCATCAACATCGGATTCGCTGGCATCACGGCTGGTTCCTTGTTCCATCAGGCACTCTTTCAGATGCAGACCTGCGGAGCGACCAAATACCACCAGATCCAGCAGTGAGTTACCACCGAGACGGTTTGCCCCGTGAACGGATACACAGGCAATTTCACCCACGGCAAACAGACCCGGAATCACCACATCTTCGCCTTTTTCGTTGACTGTCAATGCCTGACCCGTGATCTTGGTTGGAATCCCCCCCATCATATAATGGCAGGTCGGAATAACGGGGATCGGTTCTTTCACCGGATCTACGTGAGCGAAAGTCCGGGATAATTCGAGGATACCCGGCAAACGGGATTCCAATACATCCTTGCCCAGATGATCCAGTTTCAATTTCGCATGAGGTCCCCATGGGCCATCACAACCACGGCCTTCACGGATTTCAATCATGATGGAACGTGCAACTACGTCACGGCCGGCAAGGTCTTTGGCATTTGGTGCATAACGCTCCATAAAGCGCTCACCCTCTTTATTCAGCAGGTAACCACCTTCACCACGGCAGCCTTCTGTGACCAGAACACCCGCACCGGCGATACCGGTTGGGTGGAATTGCCACATTTCCATATCCTGAACAGGGACACCGGCACGCAGCGCCATACCAACACCATCACCCGTATTGATATGCGCATTGGTTGTGGATTGGTAAATACGACCAGCACCACCGGTTGCCAGAATGGTTGCCTTGGATTTGAAATAAACCACTTCACCGGTTTCAATACAGATAGCGGTACAACCAACAATTGCGCCATCCTGATTTTTAACCAGATCCAGCGAATACCATTCAGAGAAAATAGTCGTGTGATTCTTTAAATTCTGCTGGTACAGGGTATGCAACAGAGCGTGACCTGTACGGTCAGCGGCGGCGGCAGTGCGGGCAGCCTGTTCGCCACCAAAATTTTTGGATTGTCCACCAAATGGACGCTGATAAATACGGCCATTATCCAGACGGGAAAATGGCAGCCCCATATGTTCCAGCTCCAGAATGGCTTCCGGACCAGTTTTACACATGTATTCGATGGCATCCTGATCACCGATATAATCGGAACCTTTTACCGTATCATACATGTGCCATTCCCAGTCATCGTCATGGGTATTGCCCAAAGCAACGGTAATCCCGCCCTGCGCTGAAACAGTATGAGAACGAGTCGGAAATACCTTGGAAATCAAGGCACAGGATAAACCCATTTGTGAAATTTGCAGTGCAGCGCGCATACCTGCGCCACCCGCACCAATAACAACAGCGTCAAACTCTCTGACTGGCAGTTTCATTTATGCACCCCACACAACAATTGTTCCGTAAATTAAATAAGACAGCAGCGCCACAATAATCACCAGTTGCAGCACCAGACGCAGTGCGAGTGGTTTGACATAATCTGTCAATACCTGCCACATACCAATCCATGCATGAACCAGAATGGAAAGCAGTGCCAATACCGTGAACACTTTAGTGAGAGATGAGGAGAAGAAACCGCGCCAGACTTCATAGGTAATATCCGACGTTGTTGCGACGAAACCAACGAGATAGAGGACGTACAAAACAATAATAATTGCAGATGCCCGCAGCAGCAGCCAATCCTGAATACCTGTACGACCCAATGCGGATGCGTTGCTTACCATAATAATACCCCAGCCAGAATAGACAGAATAACGGCGATCACTATTGCCACTTTGGCAGACGCACTACCGGTAGCGAGATTTTCTTCCAAGAAACCAAAATCCATCAATACATGGCGAATACCCCCACAAATGTGGTAAGCCAGCGCCGTCAATATCCCCCACAGGATAAATTTGGCGAAGAAGCCAGTCATGATTTCAGATACTTGTAGGAAGCCCTCCTGCGAAGACAGTGACATACCCAACAACCACAGCAAAATGCCCACTGCGATAAAGGTGATGACGCCTGAGATACGGTGCAAGATCGATGCTATCGCGGAGACGGGTTGGTTAATCGTCCGCAGATCAAGGTTGACAGGTCTTTGTTTTTTCACAATTTTGCCCACAAAGCTTTTTTTTATTTTCCATCCTCCGGGCCTGGGCAGGAATCAGACAGCGCTAAGGGGATACAAAGACACAACATAATTAAATTAACAATCCTTACATGTTTATCAAAAGTTGTGATTTGGTTACGCTGGGTGCTCCTACATCAGGGTAATCCGGAGACCTTACGGAAGTATAAGTACTTCACATTGTTATTACAATTGCCACACAATATGATTGTTAACATTTAGCTTGAACAGTGAGAAAGATCACGCTTCAAACATTTATCATAAAAACCATTATCTTGTTTGACAATAATTAAACATTTACCTTACATATATGTCGTTATATATTATCTATCATCGTTTTCCGATGAAAAAATAGACTTAACGAAAAGCAGAAGTTATGTAAAAGTATCGTATAAGCACAAAATGGTAACATTTATTGTCGATAATACTTTAAACATAATTCCCGGAAACTTTTTAACAACCTGAAAACCATTGTCGTCCGTAATGAGATTTCAGCGTTATAATGTGATACCAGCCTGATTTTAAACTCTCTCCGGTAGCACAATGCCTTCGGCACAGTATAAATTGCGCCTATCTGGTTGTTAGGAGGTTACAAAAATAAGCGCTAAGGAGATGTAAATGGCTGATAAAAAGGCTACGTTGAACATAAATGGTTCAGCTGCTATCGAACTAGACGTACTAACGCCGACCCTAGGTTCTGAAGTGATTGACGTTCGTACCCTCGGCTCAAAAGGCTTCTATACCTACGATCCTGGCTTTACTTCCACTGCCTCCTGTGAGTCGAAAATCACCTATATTGATGGCGATGAAGGCATTTTGCTGCACCGTGGTTTTCCTATCGATCAGCTCGCAACGGAATCAACCTATCTGGAAGTCTGTTATATTTTGCTGTACGGCGAACCCCCTACCCCCGAAGAATACGAAAAATTCAAAACGACGGTGACTCGCCATACGATGGTCCACGAACAGATTACCCGCCTGTTCCACGGTTTCCGTCGTGATTCCCACCCAATGGCTGTACTTTGTGGCGTGACGGGTGCACTGGCCGCTTTCTATCATGATGCACTGGATGTCCATAATCCTCGCCACCGTGAAATCACGGCTTACCGCCTGCTGTCCAAAATGCCAACGGTCGCGGCAATGTGTTACAAATATTCCCTTGGGCAGCCTTTCGTCTATCCACGTAACGATCTTTCCTATGCAGCCAACTTCCTGCACATGATGTTCTCAACACCTTGTGAAGAATATAAGGTTAACCCTGTACTGGAACGCGCCATGGATCGCATTTTCATTCTGCATGCGGATCATGAACAAAATGCCTCAACGTCAACAGTACGTACCGCAGGTTCTTCTGGTGCCAATCCATTTGCCTGTATCGCCGCAGGGATTGCATCCCTATGGGGGCCAGCACATGGCGGAGCCAACGAAGCCTGTTTGCGCATGCTGGAAGAGATCCAAACGGTCGATCACATCCCTGAATTCATTGCCCGCGCCAAAGATAAGAATGACTCTTTCCGCCTGATGGGTTTTGGACACCGGGTTTACAAAAACTACGATCCCCGTGCGACAGTGATGCGTGAAACCTGCCACGAAGTGCTGAATGAACTGGGCCTGAATGACAGCCTGCTGGAAGTCGCGATGGAATTAGAGCGTATTGCCCTGAACGACCCGTACTTCATTGAGAAAAAACTGTATCCAAACGTCGATTTCTATTCTGGCATCATTTTGAAAGCCATGGGGATCCCATCAACCATGTTCACTGTGATTTTCGCCATTGCCCGTACTATCGGCTGGATTGCTCACTGGAATGAAATGCATGATGAAGGTCTGAGGATCGCACGTCCACGCCAGCTTTACACAGGTCATAGCCAACGTGATTTCGAGAGCCGGTTAAAAAAATGACTTAGTCACGTCAATAACACTATTCACATTCTGAATAATACATTTCTGCACCTCTAAAGTCGGTTTTTATTCTGACTATTAGAGGTGTAGTTTTTTTTGATTAATATAAATCATTACTTTAATAACGAAAAAAATATAACAAGGTGTCTATTCACATATAATTACCCTACAACCAGTAAATATAAATACATTTTACTATCAATAACATAGATAAATTCACCCACTTAAAATAAACGTAAATTTATACATATTTAGACACTCCCTTAATAATAAAGAAAGGTCTATTCTGGCAGATTTTTATTGCCGTCATACGCACCTAATGCTCACAATGCCTCCCGGTGTTGATATTGATATCGTTATCGATTTTGACGCCGAATCCATTTTTCTACCAGAACCTTGGTGTTCAAATTAATTTAAACAGAGCTCTGGTTAACTTTGCCCTTAAATTCTTTTGGGAGATTATATGCGATCAGCAGGAATTCAAGCGTTAGCTGTGTATTTACCTGATGGAGTACGTACAAATGCTTGGTGGGGTGGAGAAGTTCCACCACAGGAGAACAAGCCGCCAGCCATGGCATCAGCCTCGGATAGTTCATCCAAGCGTCGGAAAGTCAACCCATACGATGCCGCGATGGAACGTTATCTGGAAGATCCTTTTTTCGGCAGCGTTGAGCGCCGTGTCGTGACAAATGCTGAGGGAAGTGTAGAACTCGGGGTTGAAGCCGCACGTCGTGTATTGGATGCGGCGGGTATTTCACCCAATGAGGTGGATTGCCTGATTGCGGTGTCGATGTTCCCCGATCGAATCGGTTCGGGTGACGCAGGGTATCTTGCGCAGGCACTGGGAACCGGGGGCGGAGCGTTCAACGTGGAAGCCACCTGTGGTGGGTCCATGTCGGGGTTATTAACAGCATGCGCCTGGGTGCAGGCAGGACTGAAAGAACGCATTCTGGTTGTGACAACATCTAGGCTATCACGTGCAATCGAAGCGGACGATGTCACTCTGCGGCTGTGCGGGGATGCTTCAGCGGCATTTCTGGTCGGGCCAGTAGAGGATGGATTTGGTTTATTGGGCGCTGAGTCTTTACACACCGGCAAGACCTGTGGGACTTGGCTGCTGGATGCGGTCGAGGACACTGCGGGAACCACACTCGCAGGGCAGAAGATTCGTTTGCGCGTAGATCCCTCCATCTCCCACGTGCTGCGTGCCACGGCTGAACCCTACCTCTTACAGACGGTTGAAGGCGCACTGGCGAAAGCCGGGCTGGAATTGAAAGATATTGACTTCGTTGTGGTGAACACGCCGACCGCTTGGCATGCAGAATTCTCCGCCAATGTGTTGGGTATCGAGCCTAGCCGTGTCGTGAATACTTTTCCGCAAGTTGCCAATATAGGGCCGGTACTGGTGCCGTTCAACGCCTATACCGCAGCGGCTGAGGGTCGCATTAAATTCGGCGACAACGTGCTGATGTACGGATTTGGTGGTCAGGCTGAAGCCTCTGCAGCCATATTCCGCTGGCCAAACGTCATTCTGGCCGCCCCCCCCAAAGCAGCCTCTGTCATCAATCCGACAAGTCCAAGTGAACATTCATAATCCATTGCCATTAGAGGAAAACACCATGTCTAACACCTTGATTAAAATTCGTGCTTTTGTGATCGACAATATCCTGAAAGGAGATGACTCTGATATTTCTGATGACCTGAATCTGGGCGAATCAGGCATTCTTTCATCGTTGGCGACCATGCGTCTGGTTTCATTTATCGAGGATGAATTCAACATCATAGTCGGTGTCAGTGATCCAAGGACACGCTTCACAACTATCCGCGAGATCGCACTTTATGTTAATGAGAAGTTGTCAGGAGTTGAAAAATGACAACCGAAACTGTCTTGTCGGAACAACTTGAGCCTTTGATGGACTTGGCGAAATACTTAGACAACACCACAGCACGAAACCCTGGTGCCCGAGCTGTCGTTGATTCTGATGGTTCAGCAATAAGTTACGCAGAACTTTCCTCTGCGGCAGATAACGTTGCCGCTTTTCTCCATCGGAAGGGGGTTGTCGCCGGTGATCGGGTGGGGCTTTTCATGCACAAAAGTTCCCGCACCCTCGCGGCTATTTTTGGCATACTCCGTCTGGGCGCAACATACGTGCCTACGGATGTAAATAGTTCAGGTTTACGGGCATCAACTGTATTCAGAGATTGCGATGTTCGAATCATTTTTACCGATCCTGAATCTGCGTCACATCTGATACAAGCCGCCCCCGAACTCGGATCTCGCGTCGTTGTCATGCAGCCACATCACAAGGAGCTGAACGGCACACGTGAGGAACGGCAAACGCTGGACATACGGCACGGGGAAAAGCCCGACTCTTCATATCCACGCAGTATGCCGGATGCGGATCGGCTCGCGTACATCCTGTACACATCCGGTTCTTCCGGGACACCAAAAGGCGTCGCGATAAGCCACCGCAACGCGGTTAGCTTCGTCGAATGGGCTTCCGCCCTTTTCAATGTGACAGAAGAAGATCAGGTATCCAGCCACGCCCCATTCCATTTCGACCTATCGATCTTCGATATCTATGTCTCGGTGAAGAATGGCGCGTGCATTCACCTCATTGACGCCGATCTTGCCGCGAGTCCACGGCATCTTGCCACATTCATATCCAACCGGGAGATCACGGTCTGGTACTCAGCCCCTGCCATTCTGGGAATGTTGGCCGAACAACACAAAGCAGGCAGCCCTACCCATAACCGGCTGAGACTCGTACTCTTCGCGGGAGAAGTTTTTCCGGTCACTAAGTTGCGCAAACTGATGCACCTGTGGCCTGAACCAACCTACTACAACCTGTACGGTCCCACAGAAACCAACGTATGCACTGTTTACCAAGTGCCCGCGTTCATGCCAATAAACCGGATCGAACCCTTGTCGATAGGTCACCCCTGTGATCACTGTGAAACTATCGTCGTCGATGAGCATCTACAGCCCGTACCCGACGGCGAACCTGGCTTGCTGTGCGTCGCAGGGCCTTCTGTCTTTACGGGTTATTGGAATGCGCCCGAGAAAACGACTCAGCGCATCTTCCACCTGGACAACAAACGTTGGTATAACACCGGAGATAGGGTTCGCTCCTCGCCTGAGGGCTACATCTTCATGGGACGGCTTGATCGCATGATCAAACGTCAGGGATACCGGATAGAGTTGGACGAGATTGAATCATGTTTGATGGCTCATCCCGAACTCACGACCTGCGCGGTAGTCAGTTCTGAGAACGACGGAAATACCACCATCACCGCATTTCTCGTCGCTTGCGATTCCTTGATCTCCCCAATGGATCTGAGTAGGTTCTGTTACGAACGGCTTGCACGCTACATGGTTCCCGACCATTTCAGCTACCTGCCTGATCTTCCCCGCACCTCGACAGGCAAGACCAACTATCAGCTTCTGGAGCACCAATGCCATGCCAAACCAAATTGATGAACAACGGATATCGCTGCGCGATAATGCTGCGCATTTTGCCCGCGACCAGCTAAGCACAGATATAGCAGCCTCCGACCATGCCGGTACTTTCCATCGGGACGGCTGGCAGAGATGCGCCAAATTTGGACTCATCAGCATGGCCATCCCCAAAGACCTCGGCGGCGCTGGCGCACCACTGTCCGACCTTCTCGCGGTCATGGAGGGGCTGGGGTATGGTTGCGAGGATCTGGGCCTGTTGTTTTCACTCAACGCCCACCTGTGGACCGTTGCCATGCCTCTGGCCATCCACGGTACACCGGCACAACGTTTACGCTTTTTACCCGGTCTGATGGACGGCTCACTGATTGGAGCCAATGGCTCGACGGAAGAAGAAGCCGGGTCAGACGTGTTCTCCATGCGCACCCATGCAGTGCGGGATGGCGACAGCTATATCCTCAACGGTTCGAAGATGTACATCACGAATGCCCCCATCGCCGATCTTTGTGTCATCTACGCCACGATCGACCCTACACTGGGTCCACTTGGCGTGACAGCTTTTCTGGTCGAGTCAACGAACCCAGGCATGGAATTAAGTTCGCCCATGGAGAAAATGGGGATGCGTACCGCCCAAATGGGTCGGATCACGCTCAAGGACTGCCGTGTCCCGGCCGATGCAATATTGGGTAAAGAAGGACGGGGGGTCAAAATCTTCGAAAGTGCCATGGAACACGAACGGGGATGCATTCTTGCCACTACCTTGGGATCGATGCGCCGTAACCTTGAAGCCTGTATTGCACGCGCGCGTACACGCCGCCAGTTCGGCCAACCCATCGGCAAGAATCAGGCCATCTCCCATCGCATCGCGGACATGAAAGTCAGCCTGGATGCCGCACGCGAACTCGTCTACCGGGTCGGACGACTTAAGGACGCCGGCAAAGATGCGATGTTGGAAGCTGCCTGTGCGAAACTATTCGTCTCCGAGACCTACACGAAGTTCTCGTTAGATGCACTGCGGATCCATGGGGCACAAGGCTACCTGGCCGAAAGCCCCACGGAGAGGGAGCTGCGCAATTCCATTGCATCAATCATTTATTCAGGCACATCCGACATTCAGCGTAACATCATCGCCAGTGAACTCGGATTGTAAATCGGCACGCTACCACAGCAAAAAACCGAGATATTACTCAAAAGATCAGGGTAATTTATCCTGATCTTTTTTCATTTCTCTGAGCCAGCCATATATTCTCTTGGAGGTCTTCCCATCGCCTTACGAAAAAACGTCACAAATGCACTATCACTGGCAAAACCCAGTTCCTGGGCAACATAAGACAAGGTTTTGTTCTGGGCCAGCAACTCTATTGCCTTGACCAATCGCCATTGTTGCCGCCACTGCTGGTAATTCATGCCGGTTTCACGCTGGAAAATCCGCGTGATGGTTTTCTCGCTGGCACCAATATAAGTCGTCAGCGTGTGTAATGGTGGCGGCAATTGTTCAAATGATAAACGTGCCAAACGCCGATCCAAAGGCCAAGGTAACAAAGTGGGTTCCCTGCGTGCCTCACGGAGTTCATCAAAAAATACCCTCAGCAGATTGGCTCCCCTGCCTTGACACCAATCAGAATCGAAAGGAGAAACCGCAATCCGCTCCAGAATCGCCTGTAATAATGGCGTGGCTTCCCATATTTCACTGTGGGTTGAAATGAATGCTGTTTCAGAGGTATTCAGGTAAGAAGCATTTAGGAAAAAACCCGTCAGGAAAAAAGTATCCAGATAAATAGAACGATACCCGACAGAACCGCGCATTTCCGCCCGATGCCGTGTCTTGGGCGGTATCCATGCCACTCTGCTTGGCGGCAAGACGGAGATCTGATTTGTCAGCGTAATCTTGATACAGCCTCGCTGAGTAAACAACAATTGCCCCCTATCATGCTGATGGAAGCCAGAATCATGTTGCCCCATCTCTGCCGCAATGCCTATTACCGGCGCATTCAAACCATCCATATTAAAACCATCCATATTCAAAACATCCGGATCAAAATAATCACTCTGTTGCAGCCACGCCATGTCAATTCCTACACCTTCAATGTCCGATGATATAAATAAACTGTCTTTATTATTATAAATAGACATCAAGCAGAATGCTAACCTGACAAACCATCACCCACTGATTCTTAGCAGAAAAAACCATGCACACCAAACCCTCGCTTTGGCTAGCCATCGCATTGATGATGTTCCCGCAAATAGTGGAAACTATCTATAGTCCTGCATTACCCAATATCGCCCATGGGTTTTCTGTCAGTTCAGCACAGGCGGCCCAAACACTATCACTCTATTTTTTTGCCTTCGCCCTCGGTGTGGTGGTATGGGGACGCCTGTGTGATGTGATTGGCAGACGCCCGACCATGATTGCCGGCCTGTCACTCTACGGCCTCGCCTCCCTGCTGGCACTATCGACCCAACAATTCTGGTTGCTACTGATTGCCAGAATGTTATCCGCTTTCGGAGCTGCGGTCGGCTCTGTGGGTACACAAACCATGATGCGCGACACCTACCGTGGTGAAGAATTGGCCCGTATCTTTTCCATTCTGGGAATGGCCTTAGCCGCCAGCCCTGCCATTGGCATGATCAGCGGCTCAACGCTGAACTCTTTTGCGGGCTATAAGGGGGTATTTGCCGGACTGGCTGTTTTAGCCGCTATGTTGACCTGTTGGGCAACGATTCGATTGCCAGAAACACGCCCCACCGACGTGGCAAAAGTGGCTTTATTCAGTACGGCAATCATGATGCTCAAAGATATTTCGATTTGGCGCAATGCGTTTCTGATCGCATTTTTCAATATTTGCCTGTTCAGCTATTACCAATTAGCCCCATTTCGTTTTGAACAACTTGGATTGACGCCGGAAACGTTTGGTTATACTGGCCTGTTATTGGCTTGCGGTGCCGGGGTCGGTT
>NZ_MUBK01000199.1 GCF_002127545.1 Xenorhabdus beddingii | reverse complement strand
TGATATCAGAGCGGGTTTCTTTCACAACGGATAAATGTTCAATGAGAGTCATAGGTGAGTCATGAAGAGGAAAATAAAGCTGATTAGATCATGTCATTCTCCTTCATTCAAGAGACTTTAAAAAAGTATGCTCGCGCCCTGCACAAACCCCGTGGCTGCTCCCGCAGAATCTTTATGTGAACATTCTGCCGCAGCCATCCCAATCAATAATTGGGGGCCGAAAACGAAAAACCCAATGGTAAAAAAGCCT
>NZ_MUBK01000198.1 GCF_002127545.1 Xenorhabdus beddingii | reverse complement strand
ATGCAACACTTCTTCCTGTAGGTAGGTTTTCACCTTGCCGCTATACGGTTCTGTGATGGTGTAGGCGAAGCGGTGATCGGATAAGCGTTGTGCTACCACCGCTGACGGCGGGTAAGGGTGCAAGGATTGCGGCTGGCCGTCTTTGCCCCAGACAATCACCGCATAGGCATTGCCATTCAGCAAACAATGACGCATCAGGGTGCGCTTGAACTGAAACGGCGTCTGGCAGTCATTCGGGCATTCATTCAGCAAATAA
>NZ_MUBK01000197.1 GCF_002127545.1 Xenorhabdus beddingii | reverse complement strand
CCTTTCTCTGGCGGGCATGGCTAACACCAAATCAGGTGAGCATGTTTCCCCGTCCACGGCGGAGGGCTTGCCTGCGGTGATGAATGCGGTCACGGTGATTAGCGAAGCCGTCGCCACCATGCCTTGTTACCTCTATCGGGTACAGCACCAGCACGGCAAAGAATCCCGCGAGTGGCTCAGTGATCACCCTGTGGATTATTTGCTGAATGAATGCCCGAATGACTGCCAGACGCCGTTTCAGTTCAAGCGCACCCTGATGCGTCATTGTTTGCTGAAT
>NZ_MUBK01000196.1 GCF_002127545.1 Xenorhabdus beddingii | reverse complement strand
GACATCCATTTTGCCATTGCATCAATTGCATTTAGTTTTGCCTTTGCCACTCTATCCCCCTAACACCAGTCCCATCATCAGCATGGCTGCTATCCAAAATCCGATGAATGCAATATACGGCATCCAGTTCATTTGATTTGCTCCTGTTTGAGTCGCATATACTCTGAATCATCCGGTACTGTCACAAAACAACCGATGCCCGCTGCCCATTGCTCAATTTGCTCCATGAATCGAAACATCTCGCCAGTGTCTAATTTGGACGTCTGTTTCAACGTCCT
>NZ_MUBK01000195.1 GCF_002127545.1 Xenorhabdus beddingii | reverse complement strand
AGCAGAGGCAGAACAACAACGTCTGGCCGAAGAAGCCGCCCGTCGCGCCGCAGCAGAAGCAGAACAACAACGTCTGGCTGAAGAAGCTGTCCGTCGCGCAGCAGCAGAGGCAGAACAACAACGTCTGGCCGAAGAAGCCGCCCGTCGCGCCGCAGAAGAAGCAGAGCAACAACGTCTGGCCGAAGAAGCCGCCCGTCGCGCCGCAGAAGAAGCAGAGCAACAACGTCTGGCTGAAGAAGCCGCCCGTCGCGCCGCAGCAGAGGCAGAACAACAACGTCTG
>NZ_MUBK01000194.1 GCF_002127545.1 Xenorhabdus beddingii | reverse complement strand
TGCATTCAAACCGAAAACAAAGACCTACGATGCAGGCATGACACTGTCAGTGGATGCGGGGATCACCAGTGACGATCACCTCCGCCAGATAGTCCGTGAGGAAATAAGACAGTTCGTTAATCGTGAACTGATGCCGGGTGGATTGCTCTCAAGATAAGGAAATGAAATGGCACTCACCGACAAACAGGAAATGTTTTGTCGCGAGTACCTCGTTGATTTGAACGCCACGCAAGCGGCTATTCGGGCGGGGTACAGCGATAAGACTGCGAACCGTACCGCGTCTGAA
>NZ_MUBK01000193.1 GCF_002127545.1 Xenorhabdus beddingii | reverse complement strand
AATTCAGTCAGGCATGGAAGCAAACAGTGGAAATCAAGCAACAACCGGAGGGCAAGGAATGAAAGCGGGCAGATTACGGCATCGGGTGATGATTCAAAAGAATGAACCGACCCGTGGTGAATACGGCACGATGGTTAAGCATTGGGTGGACGTTGCCACCGTCTGGGCAGAAGTGAGATTTATCAGCGGTCGGGAACTGGTGGCCTCCGGACGGATGCTTTCCGAAGCCACAGTACGTATCTGGTTGCGCTACCGGAACGATATCACCACCACACACCGGATTATC
>NZ_MUBK01000192.1 GCF_002127545.1 Xenorhabdus beddingii | reverse complement strand
GATTGTTAAAGAGCACATACTGCTAAACCCACTGTCACCAGTTCGTTTAGCACTATCTTGCGGCACCGGCTTTCACCCAGGGCCTGAGCAGAATGGCGTCCCCTAGGGGATTCGACCCCCTGTTACCGCCGTGAAAGGGCGGTGTCCTAGGCCTCTAGACGAAGGGGACATCAGGTCTTCTTCGCAGACGCGCTGCTCATGTGGCATTTCATCAGACAATCTGTGTGAGCACTCTGCAATACGTACTATCTTTCGGTAAGGAGGTGATCCAACCGCAGGTTCCCCTACGGTTACCTTGTTACGAC
>NZ_MUBK01000191.1 GCF_002127545.1 Xenorhabdus beddingii | reverse complement strand
ACCGATAGTGAACAAGTACCGTGAGGGAAAGGCGAAAAGAACCCCGGCGAGGGGAGTGAAAGAGAACCTGAAACCGTGTACGTACAAGCAGTGGGAGCCCCACCACTAAGCCAGTGGTGAATTCCATAACGCATCTTTTGTTTGATGCCGGTTGGCGACGCGCCAGCGCCGCCCAACCGCAAAATCAAGCAGAGGGGGCTTAGTGGTGGGGTGACTGCGTACCTTTTGTATAATGGGTCAGCGACTTATATTCTGTAGCAAGGTTAACCGCATAGGGGAGCCGCAGGGAAACCGAGTCTTAACTGGG
>NZ_MUBK01000190.1 GCF_002127545.1 Xenorhabdus beddingii | reverse complement strand
CCGTAATCCGGGGGAAATGTACCATTTCTGCCGCTTGATCAACTACGCCATGGCCTGTTTTGTCAGCCAGTCCTCGTTCGTCAAGCTGGATGTCTATATTCCGAACAAAAACACTGCCTTATGGGACTTTTGGCATGTCGACGGATTACGCAGGGAAATGTAAGCCATCACACCATTACCACAAGGAGCAACAACAATGACCATTCCGCCCACCGCCCAAAGCGGGTTACGTTTTGTTTTCCGAGTCGCCGGCCTGCCCGATATCCCTCTCAGTGTGGGGGAATTCTCCCTTCAGGAAGGACTGTCTGAGC
>NZ_MUBK01000019.1 GCF_002127545.1 Xenorhabdus beddingii | reverse complement strand
TTTGCCGCCATTTTCAAATAAAAAAGGGCTACACTTTCGTGTAACCCCTTGTTTTATTTGGTGGAGCTGGCGGGAGTTGAACCCGCGTCCGAAATTCCTACATCCTCGGTACTACATGCTTAGTCTAGTCTTTACATTCGCTAGCCAGCTGCGGACAGACACGTCACTGACAAACTAGCCTGATTGGATTTAACGCTTCAACCCCAGGCAGGGCATCCACGCGATCTCTTTTGGGTTTGACCTCTCTTGATCCCCGTCCTAAGAGCGGAGGCTAGGGAGAGAGGGCTCTAAGCAGGTTATTAAGCTGCTAGTGCGTAGTTTTCGTCGTTTGCGACTATTGTTTTGCGGCTTTTTACGAGGCCAACCGCCCCTCGGCATGCACCTTGGGTTTCGCGAATCCCGTCGAATCCAGAATCAGCCCCAAGTATGTTAAAGGGAAGTATATCAGAATATTGAGCGATAATGCCAGTAATTAACGCCCTGAATTCTTCATAATTCGCGCTTTGTCTAATTTCCACTCACGTTCTTTGATGTCTGAACGTTTATCGTGCTCTTTTTTACCTTTTGCAACGCCAATTTTGATTTTGCACCAGGCATTTTTCCAATACATGGAAAGCGCAACGATTGTATAACCTTCACGATTGATTCGACCATACAGTGAATCAAGCTCGCGTTTGTTAAGTAGTAGTTTGCGTGACCGTGTCGGATCACAAACTACATGGGAAGAAGCAACATTTAATGGTGTGATTGTGGCACCAAAAAGATAAGCATCACCATTTTTGAGCAAAACATAACTCTCACTAATGTTAGCTTTGCCTGCGCGCAGTGACTTGACTTCCCAACCTTGTAGGGATAAGCCTGCTTCGAATTCTTCTTCAATGAAGTATTCGTGGCGGGCTCGCTTATTCATGGCAATTGTTGCCGAACCGGGTTTGTGTGCTTTTTTCTTTGTCATAATGCGTTGTATTATACTGTATGCGTTAATGAAAGAAATCTCTTCTGCATGATATTTAGCAATAAGTGCACATTTATTGTTCTAAATGCCATCAGGTTTTTATTTAACCACATTTAAGTGGTACTATTCAGCGCTGTTACGTTTTACAGGAAATGATATGCCTCAGATTAGTCGCTCTGCGCTAGTGCCTTACAGCGTGGAACAAATGTATAAATTGGTCAACGATGTGACGTCTTATCCGGATTTTTTACCGGGATGCGTGGGTAGCCGTGTGATAAGCAGCAGTAATAATGAGATAACGGCTTCGGTTGAGGTCTCTAAGGCTGGGATCAGTAAGACGTTCGTAACGCGCAATACGTTATTTGATAATGAAAGTATCAGAATGCAGCTTGTTGATGGGCCTTTTCGCAAGTTAATGGGGGGATGGCATTTTACTCCGCTAAGTGAGGATGCTTGTAAGGTTGAGTTACACCTCGATTTTGAGTTTACCAATAAGTTGATTGAATTGGCCTTTGGCAAGGTATTTAAGGAACTGGCCGGTAATATGGTACAGGCTTTTACCCAACGAGCGCGTGAGGTTTATAGTGTCTGAGATCAATATCGAAGTCGTTTATGCTCTGCCTGAGCGACAATATCTGTGTAATGTGAAAGTATCGCAAGGGGCAACGGTTGAGCAGGCGATTGTTGCGTCGGGTCTTTTGACATTACGTCATGATATCGATTTGACGAAAAATAAAGTCGGCATTTATAGCCGGCCCGCTAAGCTGACAGATACGTTGGAAGAGGGTGACCGTGTAGAAATTTATCGCCCTCTCATTGCTGATCCCAAAGAAATGCGGCGTAAGCGAGCAGAACGCGCTAAAAATAATGCTCAATAATCTCTATTCAAAGTCTATTTATTCGCCAGAATATCGACTGGCGAATAAATAAAGTCCACATCTTACTGATTCTTTGGCAGTGACTTCTCATTCTTGATATCAGTCAGCACACCTTGGCTATCAAAGGTAAGGGTTAGCGTTTCCTGAGTGACTTTTTCATGGCCGGGCTGTTGACGGAATACGTAATACCAAGTTTGACTGCCAAATGGATCGGTCAGCATTGGGGTTCCCAAAGTGTAAGCGACTTGCTGCTGGGTCATTCCCTTCTGGATTTTTGATATCGCAGCCGACGTTAGGTAATTCCCTTGATTAATATCAGGACGATAAACAACTCGCTCAAACATGGAGCAACCCGCAGTCAGCATAACAAGTGATACAGTAGCGGCAGTCAATAATTTACAGCGCATAGTGATTACATTCCTTTAGGAGTTAAGCCGTCGATAATAATAAACATTGAAGAGTTTGAAAACCTCTATACCCTTCATACTTCAAATTGCCTCTTTGTTGGCTACGCTCACCCATCCCAGCCACATAGTTATCTATGTTCCTGGGGATTGGTTCCCTTGCCGCCGCGATGCAACTCGAATTATTTTGGGTATACGCGTTTAACTATGACTTCAATTATACAAAAAAGTTGTATACCCGTCGTCTTTCAAGTTGCAGCTTTGTTGGCTGCATCTTGAAATCCATTGGGTATATTCATTTATGCCGCTAACAGCTCTTTTGCATTGGCTAATGTATTTTTTGTCACTTCACTTCCTGCCAAAAGCCGCGCAAGTTCCTGAAGCCGTGCTTTTTTATCCAATAATTGCATTCGGGTTTCCGTCTCTTCCCCATCAGTCTGTTTGCTGACGTAAAAGTGTTGATGTCCACATCCTGCCACTTGTGGTAAATGGGTGACGCACATCACCTGGGTTGATTCCCCCAATTCACGTAGTAGGCGGCCAACAATGGCGGCTGTCGGCCCACTGATACCCACATCAACTTCGTCGAAGATGAGTGCAGGTGTTTCCATTTTCTTTGCTGTGATCACTTGAATCGCCAGTGCAATGCGGGAAAGCTCACCACCTGATGCCACTTTTGCCAGTGATTGGTGAGGCTGGCCGGGGTTGGTGGTGACATTGAATTCAACTTTGCTGGCACCGTCAATGTTTAAATGCTGGGGTTCAAAGGTGATATCAATAGTAAAACGGCCATGGGGCATGGAAAGTTGGTGCATGCTGTTCGTGATCAACTGGCTTAATTCCACGGCGTATTTCTGGCGAACATGATGCAGTTTTTCTGCCACAGTCAGCGCTTGCTGGTAGTGCTGGCTAACGAGTTCACTCAGATGAGCACAATCATCTTCTTGTTGGGATAACTGATGCTGTTCTTCCAGGAGTTGCTGATGTAAGGCTGGCAGTTCTTCCGGTGCAACGTGGTGTTTACGGGCCATGCTGATTTGCTGGGAAATTTTCTGTTCCAGTTCAAACAGCCGGTTAGGATCCAGTTCCAGCAGGTCGCTGTAATGACGCAATTCATCAGTGACTTCATTAATTTGAATGGCTGCTTCCTCTAACATGCTAAGCAAGTTACTGAGTTTGTGATCCATGCCGGCAAGCTCAGTCAGTTCATTTCGTGCATAGCTCAGGAGACTGACAATGTTCTGTTCATCATTATCGCTTAAGATTTGGAGAACGTTCTGGCTGACCGACAAAAATTGCCCGCAGTTTGCCAGCCGCTTATATTCGCTATCCTGTTCTTGATACTCTCCCACTTGTGGTGAAAGTTCGTTCAATTCTTTCAGATGATATTCCAGCAATTGCTGACGTGAGCGCCGTTCAAGGGCTTGTTGCTGGAATTGAGAGAGAGCCTGACAGCTTTGTCGCCATTGTTGGTAAACCTGTTTCATTTCATGCTGGAGTTCGAAATCTCCCGTGTAGATATCCAATAAACGTCTTTGATGACGGTTTTCTAACAGCAATTGATGAGCATGTTGGCCGTGAATTTGAATCAGGTGTGAACCTAATTCACGCAACTGAGAAAGTGGTACGGCAGTACCGTTGATGAAACCGCGAGAGCGCCCATCTGCGGTAATCGTGCGCCGCAACAGGCACTCATTGTCATCATCAAAACCTTCATCAAGCTGATGGTCTTCGAGCCAGTTACGGGCGGAAGGGGCATCGGCCAGTGAAAAACGGGCACAAAGATCAGTACGGGGAGCACCAGAACGAACCATATTGGCTTCGCCCCGATTGCCAAGACATAAACCCAACGCATCAATTGCGATGGATTTACCGGCTCCGGTTTCTCCTGTGATCGCCGTCATTCCTGAGCGAAAATCGATTTCAAGCTCGCGAACGATAGCAAAATTACTGATGGTCAACTGAGTTAGCATCGTGCTCCTCCTGCTTTTCCTGTGTATAAAAACACGTTCCTGTGCATAAAAACATGTCTGTGCTTACATACAGTATAAACTGGTATTTTATACAGTAAAGTAGGGGAGCATGGTTTTTAAAACATTTTTTTCGACCAGCCCAGTTTTGTGCTCAGTGTATTGAAGTAATTGTAATCTTTTGGGTGGATCAAATGCAGATTATATTCGCTGCGTTTGATAATCACCTCTTCACCGTCCTGAATGGGCAAAACTATCTGGCTGTCACAACTGACTTCATAGTCACTGCTGTTTTGAGAAAATTTCAGCCGAATGCTGCTTTCGCTGCTGATGACGAGAGGACGTGCTGAAAGTGTGTGCGGAAACATGGGCACCAGCACGATGGCATCCAAATTTGGTGTTAATATTGGCCCTCCGGCAGATAAAGAATAAGCAGTGGAACCTGTCGGCGTTGCGATAATTAAGCCATCTGAACGTTGGGAAAAAGCAAAGCGTTCATCAATATAAACCTCAAACTCAATCATATGGGCAACTTTGCCCGGATGTAACACCACTTCGTTCAGCGCGGTACTGCGCCGGGATTTCTGCCCTTTTTTTGTGACTTGAGCTTCGAGTAGAAAGCGTTTTTCGTCCCGATATTCGCCATCCAGAACTTCGGAGAGCTGTTGTAAAGCATTATCGGGATCTAAATCAGTCAGAAAACCCAAGTTACCCCGATTGATACCAATGACTTTAATGTCATAGCGGGAGAGTACTCTGGCTGCGCCAAGCATGTTGCCATCCCCACCGACAACAATGACCAGATCGGCGATTTTGCCGATTTCTGTCAGTCCTCCGGTTTGGGCGTCTTTTAAGTCAATATCTTTCGCAACCTGCCTGTCCATAATGACGCAATAACCTTTAGAAACTAACCAATGGTAAAGCATTTCATGGGTGGCCAGAGCTTCAGGATGACGTGGACGGCCGACAATACCGATGCATTTGAATTCATTATTCATTGCTGTTATTTCCTTCAGCATATGGTTTTGCCCTCACAATATGATGTGTTCCCTTGAATCCCGCGTATAGATCCCCATAATAAGCAAGAATGGCGAAGATAATACAAAATACGCGGAGATATTCATGAGTAGTAAAGACCAAAAAGTACCTGACGAGCAAGTCTCAGAAAATACAGAAAATGTATTAGAGCAACAAATTAATGCAGAACAGGCAGACGCGCCAGAGACTGAAAATGTTGTTGACCCGCGTGTTGCCGAGTTGGAAGAACAACTAAAACAGGCTCAGGTTAACGAACGTGATGCTATGCTGCGTGCTCGTGCTGAAGTGGAAAATATTCGCCGTCGTACTGAGCAGGATGTGGAAAAAGCACATAAATTCGCATTGGAAAAATTTGCCAATGAACTCCTGCCTGTTATCGACAATCTGGAACGTGCCCTGGAGGTGACTGATCGTACTAATGAATCATTGCAATCTATGATTGAAGGTATTGAACTGACTCTGAAATCTTTTATTGATGCAGTGGGCAAGTTCGGCATTGAAGTTGTTGGTGACACTAACGTGCCTTTCAATCCAGAAGTGCATCAGGCGATGACAATGATGGAATCTGATCAACATGAACCTAATCACGTTATGTTGGTAATGCAGAAAGGTTATACCCTGAATGGTCGTTTACTGCGTCCTGCAATGGTTGCCGTTTCCAAATAAGAATCATGTTTTCCCGTGATGTAATGCCGCCATTGAGAAGGCGGCATTTTTGTAGGCAGAAATCGATTATTGAGGTAATTGGGGTGCCCAATCAATGGGAGGCAATCCCTGTTTTTCCAGCAGTGTGTTGGCGTGTGAAAAATGTTTGCAGCCTAAAAACCCTCGATGGGCTGACAAGGGTGAAGGATGTGGTGCTTTCAGCACATGATGGCGTTGGGTATCGATAAAACGGCCTTTTTTCTGGGCATGAGAACCCCAAAGCAGGAAAACAACTCCGCTACGATGTTCATTGATTGCTGCAATGACTTTATCCGTGAAGGTTTCCCACCCCAGATTCGCATGAGAATGTGCGTTCCCGCGTTCAACGGTTAGCACGGTATTGAGCAGCAATACCCCTTGTTTTGCCCAACTGATCAAACAACCGTGGTTGGGGCGAGTAAATCCCGTAATATCCGATTCCAGTTCTTTGTACATATTGACAAGAGAAGGTGGTGCTGGAATGCCGGGTTGTACTGAGAAAGCCAGCCCATGAGCCTGATTCGGGCCATGATAAGGGTCTTGTCCCAAAATCACCACTTTTACATCAGCCAATTCGGTATAGCGGAATGCGTTGAAAACATCTTGCTGCGGCGGATAAATGGTTTTTCCAGCCTGACGTTCGTTGGCAACATAAGCCAATGTATCAACGAAATAAGGCTGTTTCTTCTCATTGCCGATGACATCGTGCCATGTGATAGGTGCGGACATAACCAATCCCTTTCTATATGATTATCAGATGGACTTAAGCTTACCGATTCCCTTGGCGTAGGGAAACCCTCGGATTTCACTCCAAGTTGACTTCATAGAATGAAAATCTGTTTTTACAAAATATTTTGAAAATTTATAAAAATTATTTTATAAGGGTTTTCTAAAAAATATATTATAAAACAGTTAATTATGATTTCATTGATAATAACCTTATAAAATTAATTGATTTCAATCAAAGAATCTTCTCATGTGTATTGGTATACAGGAAATGATGAACAAGGGTTGATTAAGTCATGGTTTGACTAAATAACCAAGATGATGATGATGATGATGATGAAGTTGGAGGTATAAATGATTACTGGGATTCAGATTACCCAATCTGACAACGCTGCATTGATGAATTCTTTTTGGCTGTTGGATGATGAAAAAAATGAAGTACGTTGTATCTGCGCTAAAGCGGAATACGATGAAGGTCAGATTGTTGCCAAAAATGAATTGGGGCAATTTGAATATCGGGAAATTCCGTTGGAAGTCAAACCCACTGTGCGTGTAGAAGGGGGGCAGCATCTCAATGTTAATGTCCTGCGCCGTGAAACGCTGGAAGATGCAGTGAAGCACCCTGAAAAATATCCTCAGCTCACCATTCGTGTGTCGGGTTATGCCGTACGTTTTAATTCACTGACGCCAGAGCAGCAACGTGATGTTATCGCGCGTACTTTTACAGAAAGTCTGTGATTTTTTGTATAAATCTCGCCAGGCAGCTAAAGGCTGCCTAATTAATCTGATGTCCTGAACAATTATCTGAGCAATTCTTCTCTTATTGTTAAAATTAATTCACCAGAACTTAATGTAGTCATTATTGGAAAAGCCAAATTATGACACTTGATTGTTTTTATTCCATATTGGAATAATTAATATTTTTTTATTCTTTTGTTGCATTAAAAATGTTAATCAGTGATTAAATTTGTTGTAAAGATGTTAATTATTCTGCCGATAGAGAATTCAGGGGAGTTAATCACTCCTAATCTGAATAATCTGTAGGAGAATTTTATGACTTTATCAGTAAATGCCAGTTTTTTCAGTGAACTAGGGATATATTCCTTACAAGGTAATTCCCTGCAACTTCAACCTGATTCTCCAGCCGAATCACTACCCGATAAAGCTGATCGCCTTTCTTCTCCATCCATCTCACTTTCAGAGAATACCAAGCAGGCTAATACACTTTACCAATCATTGATTAATGATCTCAATGCCAGTGCGGTGGCTTCACCCGAATTGGCCGCTAATGATATTGCAGGAAAGCAGTCTAAGCGGATTGACTATGAGTTAACATTAGTCACGCGTGATGTTTACCGCGAGAACAGTTTAGGGCTTCCCGGTTTTGAACGCCTGTCTGATGGTGATCTATCAAAGGCAGGCATTGATCCTGACACGTTGAACGATTATTCAACCGGATTTCAGGCGGGGGTATATAAACATAAAGGGTTATATATTGTTTCTTTCACTGGCTCGAATGAATTGCAGGATTTTATGGTAAGCCTTCGTCAGGGGCTTGGCTACAATGAAAAACAGTATAATCAGGCTTTGGAATTAGCCAATAAGACCTTAAAGGTATTTGGCGAAAATATTATTTTCACGGGGCATTCATTGGGGGGTGGGCTGGCAACTGTGGCGGCATTGGCGACCGGAAAACCGGCGGTTATTTATAATTCCGTTGGCGTTTCAGATCCCACATTGGAACGTATGGGGGTATCGCCTGAAGTTGCCCGAGAAATGGCTGACAATGGTTTGATTCGTCATTATTCCGTCCAATACGACTGGTTGGGTGATTTGCAGAAAGCATTGCCCGTGCCTCAACCGATGGGACACCAAATAGATCTTGAATATGAATTGAAAAATGCGGGAGGGGCTATTTTTCCTTATCGATATGGATTGCATACCTTTAAAGCTCACTTTTTGGAAGCGGTGTTGGAATTAATGACAGTGCATGAGCCTTGGTTGAATAATGATGATGCCATGTTAGCGTCAACCATGGATAGTACAGATGAAGGGATGCTGTCGTTGAATATGCCTTCTTTGCAAACATTGGCGATGGTCATGGATGATCCTGCCATCAGAGAGCAATTTGAGGAAACTTATCAGCAAATTGTGTCACAAAGAAGTACATAACATTAAGTGATCTAATGTTTGAATGATATAGGTAAAGAGGCGAAGTCATCTGATATTTAATGACCTCGCCTGGCTTTGGATAATTAATCTTTGCCAGATTCAATGACTTCTGGTTTTGGATTGCTGGAAGGAGTGCGACGTTTACCGATGTTTTTGCTGTCACGATGACGGACTTTCACCCGTTTTGTCTTCGTCCCTTCTGATTTTTTCTTCTCTTTGCGTTTTTCCAACACTTTTTTGGAAGGTTTGTAGCTCTTATTCTCACTTGGCGCTTTGGTTTGTGGACGAAGTTCGTCAACAACCCGTATTTTCAGTGGCTCTTGGAGGTAACGGCTAATTTTACCCAGCAGAGGATGATCGTGGGATTCAACCAGAGCAATGGCGGTTCCTTTACGGCCAGCGCGGGCTGTACGGCCAATCCGATGCAGGTAAACATCCGCAGTACGGGGTAAATCGAAGTTAAAGACATGGCTGATGTTGTCGATATCCAGACCGCGGGAAGCGACGTCTGTTGCGACCAGAACCTTGACTTTCCCCTCATTCAGCCGTTTTATGGCATCAGTGCGCTTGGCTTGTACCATCTCGCCTTCAAGGAAACCGGCTTGAATCCCGGACTGACTCAGCCAATCAACCAGTTCGCGTACACGTTCACGTTTGCGCACGAAAACAATGGATTTTGTAACATCAGGCTGCTGGAGAAGGTTGCACAGCAAGGCGGTTTTATGTTCTAACGTATCCGCACGATAATAAAATTGCTGAATTTTTTTGCGTTCGCGGCGGGAAGGTTCTGCATCAATCTCAACAGGATCGGTTAACAGGCGCTCGGCGAAATCACGAATGGATTCACCTTCCAGTGTCGCGGAAAATAATAGGGTTTGTTTACGCCAGCGCGTTTCACCTGCAATGGTTTCGACGTCATTGGCAAATCCCATATCCAGCATGCGATCAGCTTCATCAAGAATTAAAGTCTCCACTGCACGGCAGTCGAAATTTTCTTCTTTGATGTATTGCAGCAGACGCCCTGTCGTTGCAACAACAATATCCTGATTCTCACTGAATACTTCTGCGTGATTCATATAGGCAACACCACCCGTGATTGTGGCGATATCTAAATGTGTGTGGGCTGCCAATTCTTTTGCTTGTTCTGCAACCTGCATTGCCAGTTCGCGGGTTGGAGTCAAAATCAGGATACGCGGTGGCCCTGATTTTTTGCGGGGAAAATCCAGTAAATGCTGTAATACAGGCAACAGGTAGGCGGCGGTTTTACCCGTACCGGTTGGTGCTGAGCCAAGTACATCACGCCCATCCATGGCAGCAGGAATGGCTGCCGCTTGAATTGCCGTCGGGCGTTCATAGCCTTTATCGTTTAGTGCATCAAGCAGGGATTCATCAAGTTCGAATTCAGAAAAATTTGTCGCAGTCATTATATACCTCAGTTTGGGCCGCCGATTATAAACAGGTTAGGCACATTCTTCACCCTATAAAATATCCTATGAGCAGGTTGCTTTTATCTGCGAGCCATAAGATTTATGCTATGGCGAATTTTGATTTCAGCAGATATGACTCATGGCATTGATAGATAAACCCGTTTTTCGCCGCGGTGGTTTTACATTTAAACAATTTTTTGTTGGGCATGATCAATGTGCGATGAAAGTCGGGACGGATGGTGTGCTGTTGGGAGCCTGGGCGCCAGTATATAACAAGAAAAGGTGTCTGGATATTGGATGTGGCAGTGGCTTGATTGCATTGATGTTGGCTCAACGGGCAGGAGAAGAGACACGGATTGATGCCGTGGAGCTGGATGCTTTTGCAGCAATGCAGGCGGCTGATAATGTACGTCAATCACCGTGGTCTTCCCGAATTACGGTGCATCAGCAGGATATCCATGACTTTGTGCGGCAGCATGTGGAACAAAATGGGTTACAGCAAGGTGATTTGCGGCAAGAAAGTGGTTCACAGGGAAAACGTGATTCACAGGAAAAAAGTGGTTTACGGAAAAGTAATACCCAATATGATTTAATTGTCAGCAATCCGCCATACTTTGAACCTGCTATTGCATGCAGGAATGAAGCCCGCAATCAGGCTCGCTATACGGAATCATTGACCCATCAGGGATTATTGGAATGTGTACGGGTATTGATTTCACCGACGGGGTTATTTTGCGTGGTGTTGCCTTATGACATTGGTGAGCAATTTGAAAAGATGGCATCAGATTCGGGATGGTTTACTCATTTTCGGGTCAATATCCGCGACAGACAGGATAAGCCGTTGCATCGCCTGTTACTGGGGTTATCTTTGCACGAACAGTCGAGTGAGGTGAGGAAGTTAACGATTCGTACCTTGGATGGTGCGTACTCAGATGAATTTCGCCGGCTAATAACAGATTTTTATATTTATTATTGATAATGTGGGCGCAATTGGGGTGATGAGACGGGTTAGGGTAAAATTTTCATCTCTTACATAAAAATCACGTATCCGTGAAATAGGGACTATGATTTGTACTATATGTTCTTGATGTTCTTGCGGCATGTTTTTAAGCCTGTTCTTAAGGAATACATTTAAGAGGCTCAATTGGGTTTCTGAACACGACACACGATAAGCGAATGATATAAATAAAATTTAAATATCAATGATATATAAGAAATAGAATACGAAATAACAGGTGGTTGTAATATAAAATTACAGCCAAAGTTGAACTTCACAATCAATAAATACTCAAAGTCATGCTTGTTCGGGAA
This sequence comes from Xenorhabdus beddingii, assembly GCF_002127545.1. GTDB lineage: Bacteria > Pseudomonadota > Gammaproteobacteria > Enterobacterales > Enterobacteriaceae > Xenorhabdus > Xenorhabdus beddingii. The sequence goes on along the minus strand of NZ_MUBK01000019.1, from coordinate 79,936 downwards.
AGCAGGACATCATATAGGTTTAAGTAAGTATAAATGTGGAGTTTTACCTCAGGAGAGTGAACCTCGGATGAGCGAGCAGTTAACGGATCAAATGCTGATTGAACGGGTCCAGAAAGGTGACCAAAAAGCATTTAATTTGCTGGTGATGAGATATCAGCACAAAGTAGCGAGCCTGATTGCTCGTTACGTACCTCAAAGCGACGTTCCTGATGTGGCTCAAGAGGTTTTTATCAAGACTTATCGTGCGCTTTCTTCTTTCCGCGGTGATAGTGCATTTTACACATGGTTGTACCGTATAGCTGTTAACACAGCTAAAAATTATTTGGTTGCTCAGGGGCGTCGGCCGCCATCCAATGATTTGGATGCTAACGATGCAGAAAATTATGATACCTCAAGTTCATTGAAAGAAATTTCGAACCCTGAGAACTTAATGTTGTCTGAAGAATTAAAGGAAGTGGTTTTCCGCACGATTGAATCGCTTCCGGAAGATTTACGGGTAGCGATTACGTTAAGGGAGTTGGATGGGTTGAGCTATGAAGAGATAGCCGACATCATGGAATGCCCCGTAGGTACTGTGCGTTCGCGAATTTTCCGGGCTAGGGAAGCCATTGATAATAAAGTTCAACCACTTATCCAACAGTAGTGGGACAAAACAATTCTTAAAGGTACTTTGGCATGCAAAGAGAGAAACTTTCCGCTTTAATGGATGGAGAAGCTCTTGATAGTGAAGTAATTCATTTGGTCTCTGAAGATGCAGTTATGCAGAAACAGTGGGAAAGGTATCATCTTGTCCGTGATGTGCTGCGTGGTGATGTGGGAAATGTGTTACATCTGGATATCGCGAGTCAAGTAGCGCTGGCGCTTGAGAAAGAGCCTATCCCGATTAATCCTAATCCGGCGGTTGTCCTGGAATCGCAGCCAGAGCCTGAAACATGGGTCAGAATGCCATTCTGGAGCAAAATTCGTCCATGGGCGAGTCAAATTACACAAGTTAGCGTTGCTGCCTGTGTATCTTTGGCCGTGATTATTGGTGTCCAGCAATATAATAGCGGTAGTGGTGCTGAAGCGGATATTCAATCTGATACCCCGGTCTTCAACACATTGCCTGTGATGGGAGCGGCTTCACCCGTTGGCTTGGCGACTTCGGTTGATGATGAAACTTTTGGCGGTGATTTGAGTATGCAAGTGAGGGAAAGTAATAAACGAATTGATGCGATGTTGCAGCAATATGAACTTTCCCGACGTATTCATTCTGAGAAGAATTATGGTGTTACTCAAATTAATCAACCTCTTGGAGTGCCAGCATCGCAAGCACAACAACAATCACAATAACCGTAATGAAACGCATTTGGTTTTTCATTTTTTTATTGGCGACCAGCCTGTTGAATCCTTTAAAAGCCTCGGCGCAGCAAAGCAGCGCCGAGGCTTTGTTGCAGGATATGAATAATGCCGTACAAACGCGGGATTATGAACTGGGCTTCATCAATATAGGGCAGCAATTTCTTGTTCCGTTGCGCTATCGTCATGCCATTATTGATGGCCAACCCATTGCTCAAATCATACAAATGGATGGTTCACGCCGGGAAATTATCCAACGTGGTGATCAGATCAGTTACTACGAGCCGGGGCTGGATTCATTCAGCTTGCATGGCAATCATATCGTCGATTATCTTCCGCCGATCATCTTTGCCAATTTTGAACAGTTACAAAAGTTTTATCGTCTGGTTGATGCCGGCAGTACGCACGTGGGTGATCATCCAGTGAGATTTGTTCGCATCATATCGAAAGACGAGTCCCGCTATAGTTATAACCTTCTGATTGATGAGAAAAGTTATCTTCCTCTCCTGGTTGATTTGTTGGATAAGGATAATGTCACCGTCATTGAGCAATTCCGTGTCGTGTCATTAACCGTGAATGGCTACATTAAGAAAGAGCTGAATGCCATTATTGGTTTGAAGTTACCGCCGATGTTGCTTGTTCCTCCTTCCGAAAAACAGACGTTTAATTGGCGGGTTGGAAAAATGCCTGAAGGCTTCAATGAAATTTCCCGTACCAGCCGTAAACTGTCAGAAACGGAATGGTTTGAATCCATCATGTATAGTGACGGACTGTTTAATTTTTCTGTCAATGTAGTGAATGCAAACAAAAAGTCTGTCAATGAACAACCCTTTCGACAAGGCAGGAGAACGGTTTATACTTTGGCCAGAGGTAAAAATAGCATTACCGTCATTGGCGAGTTGCCTTTTGCAACTGCCGAGCGGGTTGCGGCAAGCGTGACATTCACAGGGGAAAACTGATGGTTAAAGAATGGGCGACGGTTGTCCGTTGGCAAAAAGGCCGCGCACTGTTGAGTTACGGTTCATCTTCTGGTTGTGGCAGTTGTCAGGCCAAAACCGGCTGCGGTTCTTATCTATTGGAAAAAATGGGGCCAGAAAATCTCCATCAGTTGGAATTGGAAATTTCCCAGCCACTTCAACCGGGGCAGAAAGTTGAAGTGGGCATTGCTGAAAGCAGTCTGCTGCGTTCAGCCATGTTAGTCTATCTGACGCCATTATTGGGGTTGTTTTTGGGCGCTGTTTTTTTTCAATCTTGGACGGCTGACCAATTATGGATATGTTTAGGGGGAATTGGCGGTGGATTGGCCGGTTTTTTCATCGCCCGCAGGATTGCTGCGTATTGGGATCACCTGCAAGCATACCAGCCTGTCGTATTACAAATTGGTCTACCTCCTGATGCGATTAAGGTTCTACAGCAGGAATAATCTGATTTACCCTACGGGCTTCAACTTTTTATCATACTGAAAATCACAGGGTCATACTGGAAATATCAGGCATGACTAGGTTTTCGCAGGTTTGGCATGTAGAATACGCCACCTCAGGCCAGTGGCCGAACCAATAAACTGTCGCTTTATGTCCATCAGTGTGTCCATAGGCGAATGATTCAGAAATATTAAGGCAAAAAAGATTTAATAATGAAGCAAATACGAAATTTCTCCATTATCGCCCACATTGACCACGGTAAGTCCACGCTATCAGACCGGATTATTCAAATCTGTGGGGGGCTGTCAGATCGTGAAATGGCAGCACAAGTACTGGATTCAATGGATCTTGAACGTGAACGTGGCATCACTATCAAGGCGCAAAGTGTCACCCTGGATTATCAGGCAAATGACGGGCAAGTCTACCAATTAAACTTTATCGATACGCCGGGGCATGTTGACTTCTCTTATGAAGTTTCCCGTTCCCTGGCTGCTTGTGAAGGTGCTTTGTTGGTTGTGGATGCGGGTCAGGGCGTAGAAGCCCAGACATTGGCGAACTGCTATACCGCGCTTGACATGGATCTGGAAGTGGTTCCAGTTCTGAACAAGATTGACCTCCCGGCAGCCGAGCCAGAACGTGTCGCAGAAGAAATTGAAGACATTGTTGGCATTGATGCAGCAGACGCGGTTCGTTGTTCTGCAAAAACGGGGGTTGGAGTACAGGATGTTATTGAACGTCTGGTGCAAGAGATCCCGGCACCGGAAGGCGATTCTGATGCGCCATTACAGGCGCTGATTATTGATTCATGGTTTGACAATTACCTTGGCGTTGTTTCACTCGTCCGTATTAAAAACGGGACATTGCGTAAGGGTGATAAAATCAAGGTAATGAGTACCGGGCAGGTCTATAACGCTGATCGTCTGGGGATTTTTACGCCGAAACGTATCGATCGTGATGTGCTGAATTGTGGTGAAGTCGGCTGGTTGGTTTGTGCTATCAAAGATATTTTGGGAGCACCCGTGGGTGATACTCTGACGACGGCACGTCAACCTGCGGAAAAAGCCCTTCCTGGTTTTAAAAAGGTCAAGCCGCAAGTTTATGCAGGTCTGTTCCCAATAAGCTCAGATGACTATGAAGCATTTCGCGATGCGTTGGGTAAATTGAGCTTAAATGATGCTTCATTATTCTATGAACCAGAAAGTTCCACGGCATTGGGCTTCGGTTTCCGTTGTGGTTTCCTTGGTTTACTGCATATGGAAATCATTCAGGAACGTTTGGAACGTGAATATGATCTCGATTTAATTACTACTGCCCCAACAGTTGTTTATGAAGTTGAGACAAATAGTAATGATATTATTTACGTTGATAGTCCATCGAAGTTGCCGGCCTTAAATAATATTAAGGAACTGCGTGAACCGATTGCAGAATGTCACATGTTGTTGCCGAAAGAATACCTTGGCAACGTCATTACACTCTGTATAGAAAAACGTGGTGTACAGACTAATATGGTTTATCACGGTAATCAGGTTGCACTGACTTACGAAATCCCAATGGCTGAAGTTGTTCTGGATTTCTTTGACCGTTTGAAATCAACCTCTCGTGGTTATGCGTCTCTGGATTATAACTTTGTCCGTTTCCAGAGTTCAGACATGGTACGTGTGGATGTTCTGATTAACGGTGAGCGTGTTGATGCGCTGGCATTGATTACTCATCGTGACAACTCGCAATACCGTGGACGTGAGTTAGTGGAAAAAATGAAGGAATTAATTCCACGCCAGCAATTTGACATTGCAATTCAGGCTGCTATCGGGGCTCACATTATTGCGCGTTCCACCATTAAACAGTTACGTAAAAACGTACTGGCGAAATGTTATGGTGGTGATGTCAGTCGTAAGAAAAAACTATTGCAGAAGCAGAAAGAAGGTAAGAAACGCATGAAGCAGGTCGGGAATGTTGAGCTGCCACAGGAAGCCTTCTTAGCGATTCTGCATGTCGGAAAAGATAACTAACAAGGTTGTAAGGAGTTTAAATGGCTAACACTTTTGCCCTGATCTTAACGTTAGCAACGTTAATCACCGGTATTTTTTGGTGTATAGATCGGTTTAAATTCGCTCCTGAACGCAAGAAAAAATTTGCTCATATTCAGGAACAGGCGACAGGCGCAGAAGCTCAGAACGCTTTGGCTAAAGAAATCAATAAACCTTCATGGGTTGATACAATTGCATCTGTCTTTCCGGTGTTAGCCATTGTTTTGGTTCTGCGCTCTTTTGTCTATGAACCTTTTCAGATCCCCTCTGGTTCAATGATGCCAACATTGTTGATCGGTGATTTCATTCTGGTGGAAAAATTTGCCTATGGTCTGAAAGATCCGATAACCCAAACAACGTTAATTAAAACCGGTGAGCCTAAGCGCGGAGATATAGCCGTTTTCAAATACCCGGTTAATCCAAGCATGGATTTTGTCAAGCGGATCATTGGCTTACCGGGGGACAGGATTGTCTACGATTACGTCAAGAAAGAACTTCAGGTTTTCCCCGGCTGTGGCTGGAACACTGAATGTAAGGGAGACTTACCTGTCACTTATCGGGATGCATTTCCAAGTGAATGGACTATCAAAGAAGATGTCACACCTGAAGGCATTCGCATCAACGGTGTTCATCAAGTTCCTCTTGAAGAAGTATTAGAGCCGTATACGCTCCGCCAAGAGGAAAGAGTTGAGAGTTTAGGGGATGTGTCACACCATATTTTGACCATTTCTCAGGCTCACTCTATGCCACATTATCGTCAGGCAGGTTTACCACTGGGTATTTGGGTTGTCCCTGAAGGTCAATATTTCGCGATGGGTGATAATCGTGACAATAGTGCAGATAGCCGGGAATGGGGATTCGTACCGGAGAAAAACTTGGTAGGCCGTGCAACCGCCATCTGGATGAGCTTTGAAAAGCAAGAAGGTGAGTGGCCTACGGGTGTACGTTTGAATCGAATTGGTGGAATTCACTAATATTTATATATTAGCGCAGCATTAATTTATCTCACAGTGTAGAATATTCTTTCAAACGAGATAACTGGCTCCTTATGATGACGGACATTTTAAGGAGCTAGTGCAAACGCAACAGTTTTGTCAGGCTATATGTCGTATTATACCCAATAGATTTCAAGATGCCGCCAACAAAGCGGCAACTTGAAAGACGAAAGGTATAAGGGATGTAGCTTCACAGGTCTGTTGCGTGTGCTTTTATTTGATGAATTCTAACTGAATTGGTAGCACATGAACTCCATAATAACGAATCGGTTACAACGTAAGCTAGGATATACCTTTACACAGCACGACCTATTGCTTCAGGCTTTGACTCACCGCAGTGCCAGCAGTAAGCATAATGAGCGTCTGGAATTTCTTGGCGACTCCATCCTAAGTTTTGTCATTGCCAATGCGCTTTACCATCGTTTCCCCCGTGTTGATGAAGGGGACATGAGCCGTATGCGGGCAACATTGGTGCGTGGTAATACGTTGGCAGAATTGGCGAGAGAATTTGAGTTAGGTGAATGCCTGCGTTTGGGGCCGGGAGAGTTAAAAAGCGGGGGACACCGTCGCGAGTCCATTTTAGCGGATAGCGTTGAAGCCTTAATTGGTGCTATTTTTCTCGATAGTGATATTCAGACAATTGAAAAAATTATCCTGAGCTGGTATGAAACTCGCTTGAATGAAATTAGCCCGGGCGACAAGCAAAAAGATCCCAAAACACGTTTACAGGAATATTTGCAAGGGCGTCATTTGCCGTTGCCTACATATCTGGTTGTTCAAGTTCGTGGGGAAGCACACGATCAGGAATTTACAATTCACTGTCAGGTCAGTGGATTTGAACAACCTGTCAGAGGAGTAGGTTCCAGTCGTCGCAAGGCAGAACAGGCGGCTGCGGAACAAGCATTACAACAACTGGAGCTTGAATGAGCGAAGAAAAAAACTATTGCGGATTTGTTGCAATAGTCGGACGACCCAACGTCGGTAAATCGACTTTATTGAATCAGCTATTGGGTCAAAAGGTATCCATCACCTCCCGTAAGCCCCAAACGACGCGCCATCGCATCATGGGCATTCATACGGAAGGTGTCTATCAAACCATCTATGTTGATACACCGGGTCTTCATATTGAAGAAAAACGTGCGATCAACCGTTTGATGAACCGTGCGGCAAGCAGCTCTATTGGTGATGTAGAACTGGTTATTTTTGTTGTAGAAGGCACGCACTGGACAGCCGATGATGAAATGGTGGTGAATAAGTTGCGTCACTTACGTTGCCCTGTCTTACTTGCTATCAATAAAGTGGACAATGTGACAGACAAAACCATTCTCCTGCCACATATCGGTTTTCTGAGCCAACAGATGAATTTCATTGACGTGGTGCCGATCAGCGCAGAAAAAGGCATGAATGTGGCTACGGTTGTCAAGATTGTGCGCGATCATATGCCACAGGCAGAGCATCATTTCCCTGAGGATTACATCACCGATCGTTCACAGCGCTTCATGGCCTCAGAAATTATCCGTGAAAAACTGATGCGTTTTTTGGGTGATGAACTGCCGTATTCCGTGACCGTAGAAATTGAACAATTTGTTGCCAATGAGCGTGGCGGTTATAACATCCACGGTTTGATTCTGGTAGAACGCGATGGCCAGAAAAAAATGGTTATTGGTAATAAAGGCAGTAAAATCAAGACGATTGGTATAGAAGCCCGTCAAGATATGGAAAAACTGTTTGATGTTAAAGTCCACCTGGAACTGTGGGTAAAAGTGAAAGCAGGTTGGGCTGATGATGAACGAGCGCTGCGTAGCCTCGGTTACATCGACGACTTATAAGGCTGATTTGTGGACGGCTGGCAGAGAGCTTTCGTGCTTCATGGACGCCCTTACAGTGAAACCAGTTTATTACTGGATTTTTTTACTGAAAATGAAGGGCGGGTACGTGTTTTAGCGAAAGGCGCCCGCAGCCGTCGCTCTCATCTAAAAGGTTGCTTGCAACCCTTCACCCCGCTGCTCATTCGTTGGAGTGGGCGGGGGGAAATCAAGACATTAAGAGATGCCGAACCTATCTCATTGGCTCTTCCCTTAACGGGGAGTGTGCTTTACAGCGGTTTGTACGTCAATGAACTCTTATCCCGAGTGGTTGAGCAAGGAACGGCATATCCCGCCCTTTTTTTCGATTATCTCCAATGCCTACAAGTGCTTGCGGCGAGTGAATACACGCCGGAATACGCCTTGCGCCGTTTTGAATTAGCGTTATTAACCAATATGGGATACGGTGTAGATTATCTTCACTGTGCAGGCAGTGGTGAGCCTGTATCAGATGCGATGACTTATCGTTATCGTGAAGAAAAAGGGTTTATTGCCAGTTTGGTTATCGATCACTATAGCTTTACCGGCTATGAACTAAAGGCGTTGGCAGTGGGTGAATTCCCTGATCCTGCGACTTTGAAAGCAGCGAAGCGTTTCACTCGCATTGCTTTGAAGCCTTATTTGGGGGGGAAGCCGCTAAAAAGTCGTGAACTGTTTCGCCGATTTGTACGTAAAAAAAATGATAATCCCAACAAGAAAAATGAAAATTAAAGTCAGTTACGGTCTTATGATGAAAGCGTAGACTTTAATGAATCTTATATTATTGCAGGAGCTAAAAATGGCTGAGGTATTATTAGGTATCAACATCGATCACATTGCAACCCTACGTAATGCCCGTGGGACACAATATCCCGACCCTGTTCAGGCGGCATTTATTGCAGAGCAGGCGGGAGCTGATGGTATCACGATCCACCTGCGTGAAGACCGCCGCCATATTACTGATAGAGATGTTCAATTATTAGAAAAAACGATTCAAACCCGCATGAACCTTGAAATGGCGGTAACGGATGAAATGATAGGTATTGCCACTCAAATCAAACCGATGTTTTGTTGTTTGGTTCCTGAAAAGCGTCAGGAAGTCACAACAGAAGGGGGATTGGATGTTTATGGGCAAAAAGAACCGATTGCTGAAGCTGTTAAAATTTTATCGGAAGCGGGAATTCTTGTCTCTCTGTTTATCGATGCGGATCACCAACAAATTGATGCCGCTGTTGAAGTTGGCGCACCCTTTATTGAGATTCACACCGGTGCATACGCAGATGCAAAAGATGAGATACAGCAGGAAAAAGAGTTCCAGCGTATCAAAGAAGCGGCAACCTATGCGGCTGGAAAAGGCATTAAAGTTAATGCTGGTCACGGATTGACTTATCATAATGTACAGCGTATTGCGGCCTTACCTGAAATTTATGAATTGAATATTGGTCATGCCATTATTGGCCGCGCTGTATTCAGTGGTTTGTCTGCTGCGGTTGCAGAGATGAAAACTTTATTGAGGGAAGCACGCCGTTAATGGCCATTATTGGATTAGGCACAGATATTGTTGAAATATCCCGCATTGAAGACATTATTGGACGTTCTGGCGAACGTCTGGCAAGACGCATTCTGGCTGATGGGGAATGGCAACAATATCAGCAGCATAACCAACCTGTCCGCTTCCTCGCAAAGCGATTTGCAGTCAAGGAAGCGGCAGCCAAAGCGCTGGGAACAGGCATTCGCAATGGCTTGGCCTTTAATCAATTTGAAGTGATTAATGATCCACTAGGAAAACCCACATTAAAACTTCATGGAGAGGCTAACGTACTGGCCAATAAACTGAATGTAAGATCTACGCATGTCACACTGGCAGACGAACGGCGTTATGCTTGTGCGACGGTGATATTGGAAAGCTAAATTCAGATTTTATCAGCATGATGCAAGAGCACGAATTTATCCCACAATTGCTCTTCATTTTCCTGATGGTCAGGGTTAAGAATAATGGTATTGGTGATCGGGCAGACAGACTGGCAAGTGGGTTTTTCATAATGCCCGATACACTCAGTACAGCGTTCAGGTTCAATTTCGTAGATCTCTGCACCCATTGTGATGGCCTGATTGGGGCATTCAGGTTCGCACATATCACAATTGATACAGCGTTTGGTAATTAGTAGTGCCATTTCAGTCTCTTGTGAGAATAATATCTTAAAATCAATTGGTTAAAAAACTTTCGCATTCGTTACGTTTAGCGGGTGCTTGTGTTTTTATACAGCATATTCTACGTTAAAAAACGATATTCCATAACATAGGCACTTAATACACCTAAAAAGATAAATATTTAAGCGCCTTGAAGTTGGGAGTCGTGCAAACCTCCTTGCACTGGCTCACACATGAAGACCTGTGTTGTGGCTGCAAAAAGTATATTAAAACATTTGGGGAAGTTACGTCGATCTGTGTATGAAAAGGAAAATTATCTAAGGGTAGATTGATACCCTTTGTTATTCTCTTACCCGCCCGAACAATGGGTAAGAGAACAACAACAAGAAAGGAGGGGGTTATTGCAGGGAGAGAAGTTCTTCACGGCTAAGACCGGTACTTTCCATGATCAATTCAATACTGACACCCTTTTTTAAGAGGGTATGGGCAATATTAATTGATGCTTGTTTCTCACCTTGTTGAATGCCTTGTTGAATGCCCTGCAACATACCTTGCTGAATGCCCTCTTCCCGGCCTTTTTCCTGCAATCGTTGTGCAATACTCATTATCACCTCCTGATGTCTATCTACCTGTTCAATCAGTTGCTGGATCACCTGTTCAAAATGTGGTGAATCCATTGTGATAAACAGGTAGTTAAGAATAGTAACAATATCGTTGTCACTATTATAGTTATGTTTGATGGCATGAGCTAATAGCGTAGTAACCGCTTTAAAACCCTCACGTAAATTCTTATGTTTCATCGCCAACTCCATCACGGCGATTTTGCGATGATTGACTAACTCGTTATCATCAATAACGGTCACATCAACCAGTGGAAACGGATTGAAATACATTTCCTCCGCCAGTTTTGGCCATGAGAAGCAGTGCGTCCAGATCTGCTGGAAAGGGTAAGGGGTTGTATCGCCATGATAAAATAAAACGGGCACAACCAGCGGCAATTCCTTATTTCCCTGTTGCAAATGCTGATTCATCGCCATAAAAGCATAATGCATCATTCGCCATGCCATCATTTTATCCGGTGTAGACTGGTGTTCAACAAGCACATAAATATAACCGTCACCTTGTTGGGTTTTCACCGAATAGAGCACATCAGACATTTTTGAGCGTAACTGACTGTCAATGAATGAAGAGTTAGTCAGCTTCAACGTGTTAAAATCACACAGTTTCTTGATTTTTTCCGGTAGATGAATATCAAAAAAATCACGGGCATTCTCAATCCGGGCCATGAACCCTTTGAATGCAGCATCATGAGGGGTGGGGGTTACCTTTTTATTCTTCATGTTTTTTTATCAAAAATGAATCCCGCACCCAGTGTACAGTACAAGAAAGACTCGCATCAAGTGCAATGGCTTTGCCCGCCATTTTCCACCGCTCCCTAAGTCCCTTATCCTACACAGTGCGGGGAGTAAGGAAGTGTCCTACTCTTTGGAAGGCAAACCAGTGTATTTATCATGGTATATACTTAGGTATGTTCTAAATTATTTAGAGTAATAACATGATTGAATACATCGTAAAATATGGCAATGATATCGTGACGGTTTTGGGATCTATCGGTACTTTTATCGGTGTTATTTTATCGGTATTAAAGAAAGTTTATGCAGATGTCTGTGTTTTAAGAGAACGAAAAGCAATAAAGTATATTAAATATTTGACTCAGTACAATAATTACTTGGATGAAAGTGATAAGGATTATCTTAAATATGCGATTGCCTCGGAGATAATGTTTGATACGACAAAAATTAAATCTGATAGGTTTAGAAAAATATTTATCAAACTAAAACAAGCTGGCTTGAAGGATGAATGTATAGATAGCCTGAAAAGGTTGAAAGCATACGCTGTTTTAAATTCTGGTGTTGTTCAAGTGAGGGTTAAGCATTTTTACTACGTTACTTATTGGTTTGAAAAGATATTTTCTTTGTATTTCTTTGCATTGGCATTTGTTGTATTGATGGTATTTTTATTAAGGTCGGATATTTTCACTAATACGATAGGTGGTGCCTTAGATTTATTTTTGGTTATTTTAAGTATGATGCTGCTTATGGGGATGGGTATTTATCTATTGGTATTGAGCCCGTCAAAATATCAAATTCAAGAACTGAATAATGAATTAAAGCGATATAAAATTGATGAGGTTTTTTAAACTGGATTCATTAAGTTACTATTGTATTGCAACTTATTATAAATTAAAGTCTGTTAGAATGTCCTCTCAATCATGTCTGTCTCTGGAGTTTTTTAATGAAAGCAAGTGGTTTTATGGAGATTATATTACCAAATAATTATCACATCAGGGATTTTCTGGACTTTCATCAAAGGGATGAAATGAAAGTGTCTGAAATCGTGCAACAGAATGAAATTAAAAAAGGCATAATGTGGCACGAAAATCCAGCTCTTCTGACAATAGCCATTGAAAAAAATAAGGCACAAATACAGCTTGATATTGATGATGAGGAAAACTTTTGTTCACACGAAGCGCTATCAGCTCTGGCGCTACACATGCTAGGGTTGAAGCAACCTATTGAAGGATTTGAATCCACATACCAAGATCATCCGGTTATTGGCGAGTTGGTTACCAGACAAACGGGTTTACGTATTTACCAGTCAGCCACACCTTTTGAAGCGCTAAGTTGGGCCATCATCGGCCAGCAAATCAGCTTAAGTGCCGCAATTTCCATTCGCCGGCGTTTTATTCAGGCAATTGGCATCCCGCACTCTTCAGGGTTATTGTGCCATCCGACGGATAAGCAGGTAATTCAGTGTTCGGAGCAGGATCTGCGCCAGTGTGGCTTTTCAGTAGGTAAAGCCAATGCGTTGCTGAAGGTTAGCCAGCTCATTGATTCTGGCGTGTTGAAGCTGAACATCCCAGAGGGAGAAGATGAAGTAAAATCTTTGACGGAGAATTTGCTCGCCATCAAGGGAATCGGTATGTGGACAGTGAATTATGCCTTGCTGCGGGGATTCAGTTACCTGAATGGTTCACTGCATGGTGATGTTGCTGTCAGGCGCAACCTGCAATATTTGCTTAAGCAGGCCGATAAAGTGAGCGCGGGTCAAGCGGAAAAATGGCTGGCGGGCTTCTCTCCCTGGAAGGCGCTGGTAGGCGCGCATTTATGGCGACAACAGTCCAGTAGTGGGTATTGATCATCAATACCATTCTAATCCCGTGTAAGGTGTTTTCCGTAAAGTATCAAGACGAAGAGGTTTTGGTTATGTTATTTGCACCATTTGAAAATTTATCTCAGCAACTTTTACCTGTGGCAATAGAAGGTGATGACGGGGCGCATGATGTCGCACATCTTTATCGGGTATGGAAAAATGCGAAGCAAATCTGTGAAGCGGAATCCGGCAACTTGCGGTTAGTGTTCGCTGCTGTGTTATTACACGATTGCGTCAATGTCGAGAAAAACGCCCCAAACCGACATCTTGCTTCGCGCATGGCGGCAGAAAAAGCGGCATTGATATTGAAAAATCTGGAATGGGAAGAGGAGGACATTACCGCAGTTTGCCATGCGATTGAAACCCATAGTTACTCTGCAGGATTATCTCCCAACACATTGGAAGCCAAAATCGTGCAAGATGCGGATCGGTTAGACTCCATTGGCATGATTGGGGTTGGGCGCTGCTTTTATACCGCAGGTCGTATGGGTTCTTCACTGTATGATTTCCATGACCCTTTGGCAACACAGCGTGAATATGATGATACGGCTTATACTGTCGATCATTTCTATACCAAATTATTGAAAATAGAGACTGGGTTTCAAACGGTATCAGGTAAGAAAATGGCCAGTGAAAGAACAGAACGCATGAAACAGTTTCTGGAAGTCTTTCTTGATGAAATTCACCTTGAGCCGACAAATTGAGATGAATAAACAATATTGATGATGACTCGTTATAATGAGTGGAATTTTTATAAGTAAGATCCATAAGTAAGAGAACATGCAGTGACCGAAATTTATAGTGATGAATATTGGATGCGCCGGGCCATGGAATTGGCGATGCAGGCACAAGAAAAAGGCGAGATCCCTGTGGGGGCGGTATTGGTAGCAGACAATAAAATTATTGCTGAAGGCTTTAATCATCCGATTACCGATCATGATCCTACCGCCCATGCCGAAATCATTGCCTTGCGGCGTGGAGGCATTCAAGTACAGAATTACCGTCTGCTGAATACGACACTGTATGTCACTTTGGAACCCTGTGTCATGTGTGCAGGCGCGATGGTACATAGCCGGATACACCGGTTGGTTTATGGTGCCAGCGATATGAAAACAGGAGCCGCAGGATCATTGATTGATATATTGCGTCACCCAGGCATGAATCATCAGATTGAAATTACTGGCGGAGTATTGGCGGAGGCATGTTCCGCCATGTTGAGTGCGTTTTTTAAACAACGCAGGGAGCAACATAAGGCATTGAAGAAGTTGAAAGCTCAACAGCAGGAAATGCCATCGCCGTTATGATGATTGAAAGCGGGTTATGACTGTTCGGTCTTCTCGGATTGCGCCGGAGTTTTTTCCTCCGGCATTTTTTTAGCAGATTCAGTTTTAACGTCTTCTGCTTTCTCACGGTTAGCTTTTGCCCGCAGATACCCTTCCAGACTTAAGTGGTAACGCCGAATATTTTCCACGTAGCGGTAAGCCTCATAGCCACGGGCATAACCATACGTTGTATTGGTATAGTATTTTTTCTTGCTTAACAGAGGCAGGCGGTTTTTAACATCCAGCCAACTGTCAGGATTACCTTTTTGTGCAGCAGTTAATTTTCTGGCATCAAGGACATGCCCATATCCCATGTTATAAGCCGCGAGAGCGAACCAGATACGCTCATCTTCCGGAATCGTTTTTGGCAAACGATCCATCAGGTAGTGCAGATATTCCATCCCCCCTTTTACGCTCTCTTCCGGGTCCAGCCGATCGTGGATGCCTGCCCACTCTGCTGTCGGGCGAGTGAGCATCATCAGGCCACGGACGCCGGTGGGAGAGGTTGCCTGTGGGTCCCAATGCGATTCCTGCCATGCAATCGATGCCACTAATTTCCAGTCAAGTGAACCTGCATATTTTTCAAAAATGGGCTGATAGGCCGGCAAGATTGTGTTGATGGCACGAATAAATGAGATGGTATCGAAATAGTCGAACGAACTAATATGACTGAAATATTTTTCCTGTAGTCTCGACATAATACCGTTTTCAGCCAACATGCTGAAAAAATCAAGCATGGCTGAGTAGAGACTGTCATCATGACTGCTTTTTAAATACCAAGTCAGGGGACGTTCCTCACTGACATCAAAAGCAACCGCTAAATTGGGATGAATCCGCTGTTGCAGGGCTAAGATGATGGAATCGCTGAGGGTATAATCGATTTTTCCTTCAGATACTTGTTCGAGTAACTGCTGAGTGTTCTCTTGTGACGTCTCTTCCCAGATTAGATCAGGATAAGCATGTTCTTTCCATGTTCTTAGTTCGCTGGCATGGGCTGAACCTGCTGTGACGACCAGTTTGCCTTTTATATCACCAAACGAGCGTGGGCGGGTTGTTCCCTTGCGATAAACCAGTTGTTGCAGGACTAAAGAATAAGCGGGGCCAGTGCGTGTTTGACCCAGCCTCTCTTTATTATAGATAAGACCTGCGGCCAAAAAATCGGCTTTATCATTCTCTAAGTCGTCAAAAAGCTGGTTAATGTTGGCCCGAAATTTAATGACCAGTTTAACACCCAAATAATCAGCGAATCGTTTGGCTAATTCATAGTCGAATCCCGTTGGTTCATTTTTGTCATTAAGAGAAATCAGAGGAGAAGTGATGGCACTCACCCGAAGTTCTCCCCGTGTCAGAATTTTGTTTATCTGCTCCTGCTGTTTATTGGGCCAATTGATGCTCAGGCCAATGATGGCAGCGGAGAGGAGCGCGATAATGACGATAACAAAATAATTTATCTTTATATTACTCAAATAGTTATCTCTCGCCAGTGCGGTTAGGCTCCGTATGAAATGTAAGATAATAGCATGGCTAAATTTCCAGTAATCGAGAATTTTGCGCAACAAAATTGGGATGTGCAACTTTATTAAATCAGTTTATAAATTCTATTGAGTGGATTGTTGGCTCAATAAACAGTCACGCAAACGGTTTCGTCAAAGCAAACATTCCTCTATAATGTCCGGCGTTTCCCCTGAGGCATCAGTCAGGCTTTGCTTCTAAGATGAGAGAACCTATAATGATGGAAATTCTGCGTGGCTCGCCCGCTTTATCAGCGTTTCGTATTACTAAGCTCCTTTCCCAGTGCCAAGATCAGCGTCTTCCTGTAACAGAAATTTATGCAGAATATGTGCATTTCGCAGATGTTAATGCCCCCATCACAGGAGATGAACGGGAAAAATTAAATCGACTATTAAAGTATGGCCCTTCTTTGGCTGAATATGAGCCTAAAGGTCAACTATTGTTAGTCACACCCAGGCCGGGAACCCTATCGCCTTGGTCATCGAAAGCGACAGAGATTGTCCACAATTGTGGGCTGAAGCAAATTGTTCGTTTAGAACGGGGAATTGCCTATTATATTCAGAGTGCGGGCATGAGTGCTGAACAGGAGCAAACATTGTCGGCATTACTGCATGACCGCATGATGGAAAGTGTATTCACGCAGTTTGAACAGGCTGAAGTTCTGTTTGCCCAGCAAAAACCCTCACCATTGAAACACATTGATGTCTTGCAGCAGGGACGGGCAGCACTGGAATCGGCCAATATTGAACTGGGATTGGCCCTGGCTGCGGATGAAATTGACTATCTGGTGAACGCGTTCCAGATGTTGGAGCGTAATCCGACGGATATTGAACTCTATATGTTTGCGCAGGCGAATTCGGAACACTGCCGCCACAAAATCTTCAATGCCGATTGGGTTATTGATGGTCAGGTTCAACCTAAGTCGCTGTTCAAAATGATCAAAAATACATTTGAACAGACACCGGATTATGTGCTCTCGGCTTATAAAGATAACGCTGCGGTGATGGAAGGCTCTCATGTTGGTCGCTTTTTCCCTGATCCGGCAACCGGAGCCTATGATTACCATCAAGAACCCGCCCATATCCTCATGAAAGTTGAAACCCATAACCATCCAACGGCAATTTCGCCTTGGCCGGGAGCGGCAACCGGCTCAGGCGGTGAAATTCGTGATGAAGGGGCAACCGGGCGGGGAGCCAAGCCTAAAGCCGGTCTGGTGGGTTTTTCAGTCTCAAACTTGAGAATTCCCGGCTTTGAACAGCCTTGGGAAGAAGATTTCGGCAAGCCTGAGCGGATTGTCAGTGCGTTGGATATCATGCTGGAAGGCCCATTGGGAGGCGCGGCGTTTAATAATGAGTTCGGGCGCCCGGCGTTGTTGGGGTATTTCAGGACGTATGAAGAAAAAGTGCACTCCCATAATGGCACGGAACTGCGCGGTTATCACAAACCCATCATGCTGGCAGGGGGAATCGGAAATATTCGTGCAGAGCACGTCCAGAAAGGCGAGATCTCAGTGGGTGCAAAACTCATTGTGCTGGGTGGCCCAAGCATGAATATCGGTCTGGGGGGCGGTGCGGCCTCTTCGATGGCGTCTGGTCAATCTGATGCTGACTTAGATTTTGCCTCCGTACAGCGTGACAATGCAGAGATGGAACGCCGTTGTCAGGAAGTCATCGATAGTTGCTGGCAACTGGGAGAGAAAAACCCCGTGCTGTTTATCCACGATGTGGGCGCGGGTGGTTTGTCGAATGCCATGCCTGAATTGGTCAGTGATGGCGGCCGGGGTGGGCGTTTTGAATTGCGTAACATTCTTAATGATGAACCGGGAATGAGCCCATTGCAGTTATGGTGCAATGAATCCCAGGAGCGTTATGTGCTGGCTGTAGCCCCAGAGCAGCTCGCCCAATTTGAAGAAATATGCCGTCGTGAACGCGCCCCTTATGCGGTGATTGGGGAAGCAACGGAAGAACGGCACCTTTTGCTGAATGACAACCATTTCGATAATCAGCCAATCGACATGCCTTTGGATGTGCTGCTCGGTAACACGCCCAAAATGTTAAAAAATGTTCAGGTCTTGGAAGCACAGGGACAACATTTGGATCGCAAAGGAATTGATCTCGCGGAAGCGGTAAAACGTGTCCTGCATTTACCGGCGGTGGCGGAGAAAACATTCCTGATTACGATTGGAGATCGCTCCATCACGGGCATGGTTGCCCGTGATCAAATGGTTGGCCCGTGGCAAATTCCCGTGGCGGACTGCGCAGTGACTACCGCCAGCTTGGATAGCTATTATGGCGAAGCGATGTCAATAGGGGAACGGGCACCGGTTGCCTTACTGGATTTTGCTGCCTCGGCACGTATGGCGGTTGGGGAAGCATTGACTAATATCGCTTCGGCTTATGTGCAAGATCTTAAGCGAGTGAAATTATCGGCGAACTGGATGTCGGCGTCAGGCCATGCGGGTGAAGATGCGGGATTATATGCTGCGGTGAAAGCCGTGGGGGAAGAGTTGTGTCCGGCGTTGGGATTGACCATTCCTGTGGGTAAGGATTCGATGTCAATGAAAACCCGTTGGGATCAAAACGGGGAAGGGCGTGAAATGACTTCACCGCTTTCATTGGTGATCAGTGCCTTTTCCCGCGTGGAAGATGTGCGTCGCACGGTCACTCCAGAGTTAGCGACAGAGGAGGATAACGCCCTCTTGTTGATCGATCTGGGACAAGGGCAGAATGCTTTGGGGGGCACCGCACTCGCCCAGGTTTATCGTCAGCTTGGTGATAAAACTGCCGATGTTCGCAGTGTGGAGCAACTTGCCGGTTTCTTTAATGCGATCCAGCAACTGATTTCAGAACAAAAATTGTTGGCTTATCACGACCGTTCTGATGGTGGACTGCTGGTGACCTTGGCTGAAATGGCCTTTGCGGGGCATTGTGGGCTGCAAGTTGATATCAGTGCATTTGATGAAGACATTTTGGCCGCCCTGTTTAGTGAAGAATTGGGTGCAGTGATACAAATTCGCCAAACTGACAGAGAACAGGTTGAAAATCTGTTGGCGGATTATGGCTTGAATGAATGTGTTCATTATTTGGGTAAAGCTCAGGTCGGTGATGATTTTGTCATTTCCAGTGGCAATATGGAGGTTTATCGTCAAAACCGTAGCATATTGCGCTTATGGTGGGCGGAAACAACGTGGCAGATGCAGCGTTTGCGTGATAACCCGGCATGTGCGGATCAAGAACATCAGGCAAAACAGGATGTGAATGATCCCGGCCTGAATGTGAAATTATCCTTTGATCCCGCAGAAGACATTGCTGCCTGTTACATCTCGAAACAAGTACGCCCACGGGTTGCCGTACTGCGTGAACAGGGGGTCAATTCTCATGTTGAAATGGCGGCGGCATTCCATCGTGCCGGGTTTGAAGCCGTTGATGTTCACATGAGTGACCTGCTGAGTGGACGAATTACGCTGGAGCAATTCCAGACCTTGGTGGCTTGCGGTGGCTTCTCATACGGAGATGTTCTCGGCGCAGGTGAAGGTTGGGCAAAATCCATTCTGTTCAATGCACGGGTACGTGATGATTTTGCGAATTTCTTCGCAAGGCCGGATACGCTGGCACTTGGCGTATGTAACGGATGTCAGATGATGTCTAATTTGCATGAACTGATCCCGGGTACAGAGCATTGGCCGCGTTTTGTCCGTAACCGTTCAGAACGTTATGAAGCGCGTTTTAGCTTAGTGGAAGTCGCGGATAGCCCTTCACTCTTCCTGAAAGAGATGGCAGGTTCCCGCTTACCCATCGCGGTGGCCCACGGTGAAGGTCAGGTGGAGTTCAGAAACAGCCAGAGTTTGCTGGAACTTGAAAAACATCAGCAGGTGGCACTGCGCTTTGTCGATAACTACGGTTCAGCGACAGAAAACTATCCTGCAAATCCAAATGGCTCAGTGAACGGCATTACTTCGGTAACCAGCCTTGATGGACGAGTTACGGTGATGATGCCGCATCCTGAAAGGGTATTCCGCACGGTCAGTCACTCCTGGCATCCTAAAGAGTGGGGAGAAGATAGCCCATGGATGCGAATTTTCCGTAATGCACGCAGACAGTTAGGTTAATTCCTTTCACTCTATTTCCTGTAAACTTTTTTTTGTAAAAAGGCCCTGATAAATTTTCAGGGCCTTTATTTTTTATTTGATGTTTTGAAATAGCATTATGCTAATCACAGAACAAATCGGCTAGAAATGGCACAAAATTTTTTTTGGATATCAGCTAACAAGAAGATAGAAGGCAAGAAGATAGAAGGCAAGAAGATAGGAGACATGGAAGTTAAACTTTCAATGGATCGAACGCTTAAATTCTATTGATAGTGGAATCAAAGAAGTCTGTTTCAGAAAACGGGGATCGTAACATACTGACTTGGGGGGCTAATTCAGAAACCGGTCCGGTCTTATCCATACCGGTAACTGAAAATACCCTGACATCCCGTCAACTCTGTCCACTCAGGCCGGAGGCCGTCTTCGCTATCGCAGAGGAAAGGATTGGAGGGAGCTTTTACGCTGCAGGCACAACGTTTGCTGCTGCTGGGCCTTTGGCACCATCCTCGATGGAGAATTCGACTTTCTGGCCTTCGTACAGAGTACGGTAGTCGTTACTCTGAATAGCGGAGAAGTGTACGAACACGTCTTTGCTTCCATCAGCAGGGGAGATAAAACCAAAACCTTTATCTGCATTAAACCATTTTACTAAACCAGTCATTTTACTAGACATATGATATTTCCTTTGTTTGAGCCTTTTTTAGGCGAATATGGCCTGTTTTACAGAAACTACTTAGCGCTTAAGGGAGAAACTCAAAAAGAAGGGATATCTGGGATAACGCCTGTGGATGAGAACTGCTTTAATAAACTGCTTTGTATGAGGTCTGTCTTTCAAACCGACGGGGCTATTAACGCATGACCTCGAATATTAAGCAAGTTATATTTTTATATATTTTTAGCCATCTGGATGTTTTCAGTCGCTGCACGACATAATATTCAACTAAAACGAGGAATTTTTTTCCATTACCTTGAAGTGATGGGTTCCTGTAATGATGTCTCTATACGACGACAATCGCCTTTTAAGGTGTCTCAAATTGGAGACATTTAATGCTTTGATATTATTATTAAAATATTTATTCTTGGTTAAGTGTCATCAATAGGCGACAATAATACATATTGAGTATCAAAAAATATGGGTAAAGAGAGCCGATGAATTTATTTTTTTATATATTACCAATAAAATCAAATGATTGATAATTGTTTTACAAGTTGGCATGTAATGTGCATAATAATCGGCAGTTGCTCATTCAACTTTTTATGTCGGCCCACAATCAGGTGGAAACATGCCACATAAGCCCAGAATGACGCCGAAGTAAGGTGCCTACCGTCCAACTCAATGATACTCGCTTTCGGGCTTTATCAAACACAGGGCGACACGTGGAGTGAGGCACCACCTACATGCTCATTAGGTAGCATGAGGGATCCTCACTGGCGGGATAGTAAAAAGATTACTATCCCGCCGTCATTATTACAGGCAAGCCCTGTCCATCGTGTTTATGTTTGCATCCACATCGTTCTCAATGACCCATTATTTTTAATTGGTTTCAGTTTTTAATTAATTTCGGTTTTCAACTGGTTTCAGAAAAGAGAAAAAATAGCTTTAGAATCTATCATCAGGCCGATTTCTTCCTCTGCCTTATGTCGGTTAGCATCAATGTCTTTGCAGGTTATGAGATGATTTCTTTAAAAAAATGGCGTTTATTTCCGCGCTCATTGCGCCAATTGGTTGTCATGGCTTTCTGGCTGGTATTGTTGCCATTATTGGTACTGGCCTATCAAGCCTATCAAAGCCTTGACCAGTTGAGTACCCAAGCCGCTGAAATTAGCCGTGCAACGTTGTCGGATGCCCGTCGTAGCGAAGCCATGATTGGTGTTGCCCTTGAGATGGAACGTAGTTACCGCCAATATTGTGTCTTGGGAGACGCCCGGCTGGAAAAGCTCTATCAACGTCAATACCGGCAATATACCCATATGCTCGGTAATCAGATGACAATGTTGGCCAACGCGGAATATACGGAAAAATTTAATAAATTATTGTCAGGGCTGACGACAATTTCCTGTAGTAATGGCGTGCCGAAACCTGCCATATCTAAATTACTTGAAGAATTCTCCACGGCTAATAATCTTTTGGTACAGGAAACCCGGAATATCATTTTCAGCCGGGGTGAACAATTGCAAAAAGATATTGCAGATAAAGGCCAGCTTTTTGGTTGGCAGAGTCTCATTTTATTCTTGTTAAGTGCGTTTTTGGTGGCTCTGTTTACACGTATGATCATTGGGCCGGTGAAACGCATTGAACGGATGATAAATCGGTTGGGGAAAGGGCAATCATTGGAAAATGAGATTGAGTCATTTAAGGGGCCGAGGGAGTTGCGATCGCTGGCACAGCGTATTATCTGGTTAAGTGAACGTTTGTCCTGGCTTGAATCTCAGCGCCACGAGTTTTTACGCCATATTTCCCATGAACTGAAAACACCTTTGGCAAGTATGCGTGAAGGGACAGAGCTGTTGGCGGATGAAATTGCCGGGCCGCTGACCGCAGATCAAAAAGAAGTTGTGAGCATTTTGGATAGCAGTAGTAAACATTTACAGCAGCTTATCGAACAATTGCTCGAATATAACCGAAAATTGGCGGATGGCTCTGCCGAGCATCAAATCGTATTTTTAAAAGACATTGTGGATGGTGTTGTGTTGTCACATCAACTGCCCGCCCGCGCAAAAAATATTAATACGGAAATTCAATTGAATATGGATTATTGTTGGGCAGAACCTAACTTATTGAGGCGGGTGATTGATAATCTCTACTCCAATGCAGTGCACTATGGCGCTGAATCCGGTAACATTTGGATTTCCAGTCGGCAAGCGGGAGGAAATCTTCATATTGACATTGCCAATACAGGAACGCCTATCCCCGAATTAGAAAAAAGCATGATTTTCGAGCCATTTTATCAAGGAAAACTGCAAAGAAAAGGTGCGGTTAAAGGAAGTGGCCTTGGCTTGAGTATCGCGCAAGATTGTATTAAACAAATGGGGGGGAAGCTCCATCTGATAGAATCCGAATTTGCTGACGTATGTTTTCGAATTGAACTGCCATTAACCGCAGAGAATGACTAAATAATATGTATAACAGGTTTACTTACCGCTTTATGACGAAGACGGGACAGCAAGATATTGTGACTCAGCCAATGAAAAAAACGGCTGTTAGGCAGCCCATGCTGGAACGGGTGTCGCCCCTGCGTTTCCGTGCCATGTTGTTATTGTTTATTCCCTATCTACTGACCGGGTGTGCTAAAACCAGCGGAACAGACAATTTGTCAGCAATGGCTCAGTCTATCCTGCCAGAGCACCATGTCACAGATTATCGTTTTAAGGACTGTGATTTAATCTGGGATATGACGAAACCTGCGGCAATAGAAAACGGGCTTTACTGGCTGAGAGTGATTGATTGTGCGGATCGATTTTCCTCAGTTGAAGCCCGCAATATGGCGAACCATTTCAATCCGACTGATTGGCATCAAATGTTCAAACAGAGTATTTTGATAAACAGAGCGACTTCTTCATTGGCAGAACGCCGGAAAATTGTAGAAAATCTTAATCAATATAGTACACAGTTTCCGGTGGCTTTGCGGCCACTGTTCCAATTGTGGCGTGAACAGCAATATTTGAAAATCAGTCTCGCCGAAGAAAGGGTGAAATTCCAGCGGTTCCAGCTTGACAGCGATAATAGAATTGACCGTTTGAGCGAAACACGGATGCGTTTGGAATATGAACTCAATTCAATGACCCGCAAACTAGAAAATCTGACCGATATTGAACGCCAGCTCTCCTCCCGCAAACAAGATCAAAGTAGTATTGCCTCGCCAGGTGGAACAGAACACGTGAATGGCACGGAGGATTCATCCCGTCAATCCAAACTGAAAGATGAATCGGCAACCCGTGCGGAAATGAAAGACCCGAAAACTAAAACGGAAGCTAATCCCCCAGCAGCAAAAGGAGCTGAATAACCATGACAGTGCGCCATCCCGCCCATCTTCTTTTAGTGGATGATGATCCCGGTTTGTTAAAACTATTGGGAATGCGTCTGACCAGCGAAGGGTTTCGTGTCACGACCGCAGAGAGTGGACATGAAGCATTGCGCATACTGGTAAAAGAAAAAGTGGATTTAGTTATCAGTGACTTACGCATGGATGAAATGGATGGCATGGCCTTGTTTGCCGAAATCCAGAAACAGCATCCCGGTATGCCTGTCATTATTCTGACTGCCCACGGTTCTATTCCTGATGCCGTGGCAGCAACCCAGCAAGGCGTCTTTAGCTTCCTGACCAAGCCTGTTGATCGTGATGCACTCTATAAAGCGATTGATGATGCACTGGAACTGTCGACACCCGCCATAGACGGACAATGGAGCGAGAAGATCGTCACTCGCAGCCCTTTGATGCTGCGTCTGTTGGAACAGGCAAAGATGGTGGCCCAATCCGATGTGAGTGTTCTGATTAATGGGCAAAGTGGAACGGGTAAAGAGGTGCTGGCCCAGGCCATTCATCGGGTAAGCCCCAGGGCGAAAAAGCCGTTTATTGCCATTAACTGTGGTGCCTTGCCTGAGCAACTACTGGAATCTGAACTGTTTGGTCATGCCAAAGGCGCATTTACCGGCGCGGTCAGTAGCCGGGAAGGGTTATTTTTGACGGCTCAGGGTGGAACCTTGTTCCTTGATGAGATCGGCGATATGCCGATGGCGCTGCAAGTTAAGCTATTGAGGGTATTGCAGGAACGGAAGATTCGTCCATTGGGGAGTAATCGCGACATAGACATTGATGTCAGAATTATTTCTGCCACCCACCGTGACTTACCAAAAGCCATGCAGCGTAATGAGTTTCGTGAAGACCTCTACTATCGCTTGAACGTTGTTAACCTGAAGATCCCTGCATTGAATGAACGTGCGGAAGATATTCCCCTGTTGGCTAATCATCTGTTGCGGGAGTCGGCCAAGCGCCATAAGCCCTTTGTGCGTAGTTTTTCCACCAATGCCATGAAATGCCTGATGGCGGCAAGCTGGCCGGGTAATGTTCGTCAATTGGTTAACGTCATAGAGCAATGCGTGGCCTTGACCATGGCGCCGGTCATTAGTGATGCCTTGGTGACACAAGCATTGGAGGGAGAAAATACGGCATTGCCGACATTTGTGGAAGCTCGCGGGCAGTTTGAACTGAATTACCTGCGTAAATTACTGCAGATGACCAAAGGTAATGTGACTCATGCTGCTCGCATGGCCGGACGTAACCGGACTGAATTTTATAAGTTGCTGGCGCGCCATGAGCTGGATGCCAACGATTTCAAGGAATAACTTTCCTGCTATTCCAGAACCTTTTAAATTGAATAGAAATTATATAGATTAACTGCCTTTTTTAATGCTGAGTCTAAGTAAGGTCATTAGTAAGGCAAAGAGATGAATCATGGCCTAGGAGAGCCGCATTCTATGAGTCGTACTCTTAATATTGGTCTTGCCCAGTTAAACTGGCTGGTGGGAGATATCGAAGGCAACAGCGAGCGCATGTTGCAGACTGTACAGGAACAGCAGGCAAAAGGCGCTGATCTGGTTATGTTTTCTGAGCTGGCACTGTCTGGCTATTTTCCTGAAGATTTACTGTTTCGCCCTGATTTACATCAACGCTGCCGTGAACAATTGGTACGTTTGCAGGCGGCAAGCGCCCACGTTGGCATTTTGGTAGGGCATCCGTGGCAACAGGATGGGAAGCTCTACAACGCGCTTTCCCTATTCTGGAAAGGCGAAATTGTTGCCCGCTATTTTAAACAGCTATTGCCCAACTATGGCGTCTTTGATGAAGAGCGTTATTTTAATGCGGGTGATCAAAGCTGTGTGATTCCATTCAAGGGGTATAACCTTGGTTTATTGATCTGTGAAGACTTGTGGTTTGATGCACCTATTGATGCCCTGAAACAGGCGGGTGCCGAGATCATCCTGTCGATTAACGCGTCTCCTTACAACCGTGAAAAACCGAATATTCGCAGTACATTAATTAAAACCCATTGTCAGCGTATCCAATTGCCCATCATCTACCTTAATCAGGTTGGTGGGCAAGATCAGCTCATCTTTGATGGTTGTTCAAAAGTCTTTGATGCCAATGGTGAAATGACCCATCGTATGGCCGCTTTTGAGGAACAGGTTGAACAGTGTCGTTTCAACGGCATGGAAATTGAACCGATGGCAAACCCCATTCCTCAATTGCCAACCTTGGCACAAATCTATAAGGCACTGGTTCTTTCTGTACGTGACTATGTGCGGAAAAATGGTTTCAAAGGTGCTTTGCTGGGGTTATCTGGCGGGATTGATTCCGGTCTGACCTTGGCGATTGCCGTGGATGCTTTAGGGAAAGATCATGTGCAGGCAGTCATGATGCCCTTCCGCTATACCTCAGAAATGAGCATCCATGATGCCAGAGAACAGGCGGAATTATTGGGTGTTGAATTTGACGTGGTATCCATCGAACCGATGTTTGATGCTTTTATGGCGCAGCTTGAACCGATGTTCGCCGGGACGGAAAAAGATACAACAGAAGAGAATTTGCAGGCCCGTTGCCGCGCAGTCATTTTGATGGCGATGTCAAACAAGCGCCGCCGTCTGGTGTTGACGACCAGCAACAAGAGTGAATCAGCCGTCGGCTATTCAACCCTGTATGGTGATATGGCCGGGGGTTTCAACGCGTTGAAAGATGTCCCTAAAACGATGGTATTTGCTTTGTCTCAATACCGTAATACCGTCTCTCCGGCCATTCCTCAGCGTGTCATAGATCGTCCGCCTTCTGCGGAGTTGGCGCCTGACCAATTGGATCAGGATAGTTTG
The DNA here is from genome assembly GCF_002127545.1 of Xenorhabdus beddingii. Taxonomy (GTDB): domain Bacteria; phylum Pseudomonadota; class Gammaproteobacteria; order Enterobacterales; family Enterobacteriaceae; genus Xenorhabdus; species Xenorhabdus beddingii. Next base: position 53,164 of record NZ_MUBK01000019.1, on the reverse strand, counting down.
CCGCCGTATGACATGCTGGATGCTATTCTTGAGGGATATGTTGAAAAAGATAAATCTGTGGCCGACTTGGTGGCTGAAGGTTTTGACGAAGCCATTGTCCGCAAGGTGATCCGGCTGGTGGACATCAATGAATATAAACGCCGTCAGGCACCTATCGGCCCACGCATTTCACAGCGTGATTTTGGTAAAGACAGGCGTTACCCGATTACTTCTGGTTTCGGGCGTAAGAACTGGTAATGACAGGAAAACTTCATGAAAAAGATTGATGCAATTATCAAACCTTTCAAGCTGGATGATGTGCGTGAAGCTCTGGCTGAAGTGGGTATCACGGGGATGACCGTGACAGAAGTAAAAGGATTTGGTCGCCAGAAAGGACATACTGAACTGTATCGTGGTGCAGAATATATGGTGGATTTTCTGCCAAAGGTCAAAATAGAAATTGTTGTACCGGATGATCTTGTTGATACCTGTGTCGAAACCATCATGCAAATTGCACAAACCGGCAAAATCGGTGATGGCAAAATTTTTGTTTTCGATGTCGCCAGGGTGGTACGTATTCGAACTGGCGAACAGGACGAAGAAGCGATTTAATCGTACAAGACACGCCTTTACTCCCCGCCTGGCGGGGGAGTAAAGGATCATCAGGAATTTCAGTGTCTCACTATGATGCAAAGTCGTTAAATCACTTTATGCGGGCCAAAACATTCATAATGGATATGCTGTTCATCAATACCCATTGCCAGAAGTTGTTTGGCGATATATTGCATGAAAGCCACTGGCCCACAGAAATAAAATTGCATTCCTTCCGCCGTTATCGATTCTTTTACGAGAGAGAGATCCATCAGTCCGGTATGTTGGTAATGTATGCCTTTCTGATCCCTATCCCGGGGTTCACGATACCAAACCTGCGAATATAAATTAGGCATGGATTGGGCAATTTCATCGACCGGATTTGAGAAAGCATGGTAGCCACCATGTTCGGCGGCATGAAGCCAATTTACCGCCCCTGCATGATGCTGATTATGCAGATGTTGCAGCATACTCATCATGGGGGTTAAACCGACACCGGCTGAAATCAGCGTAACCGGTGTATCATGTTGCACATCAAGGAAAAAATCACCGCGTGGCGCTGCCAACATGACGAGATCACCTTCCTGTACTTTATCGTGCATGAAATTGGAAACCTTGCCCTGAGACTCACGCTTAACGGCAATCTGGTAATGGCGTCCGTTGGGGGCTGCGGTCAGAGAATATTGGCGGATCTCACGATTCTCGAACGTGGGATCTTCGATATAGACCCCTAAATATTGCCCCGGCTTGTAATCCATGACTTCGCCACCATCAACCGGGACAAATTCGAAGCTAGTAATCACATCACTTTGTGGCTGTTTGCGGCTAACACGGAATTGACGCAGCCCACGCCAACCTCCTTCCTGAGATTCACCGCGTTGGTAAATTTCCTCTTCCCGGTTGATAAAAACATCCGCCAGTACGTTGTAGGCTTTTCCCCAAGCACTGAGAACTTCATCACCGGGATGAAACATTTCATCAAGGGTCGCCAATAAATGCGTACCCACAATTTGATAATGTTCAGGTTTAATATTCAGGCTTGTATGTTTATGAGCGATTTTTTCTACCGCAGGCAGTAAAGCAGACAGATTATCGATATTGGAAGCATAGGCACAAAGGGCATTGAAGAGCGCTTCACGCTGATCTCCGTTGATCTGATGGCTCATATTAAAAATATCTTTTAATTCAGGGTGATGTTTGAACATACGTTCGTAAAAATGCGCAGTTAGCTTGGGACCCGTAGAAACGATTAACGGAATGGTGGATTTTATGGTCGCGATAACCTGACTATCTAGCATGGGATGCTCCTGAATTTTTCTCAAGTTTATAAGTTGTATTTTAAATGCAACTTATAATGTTTGGGAAGACTTCAAATGGAGAAAAGAGAAATGTCTTGATTTAAATCAAAAATTCAGAATTTGCGCCAATGAAAACTCTGACAGAGATCACAAATATCATTGATAAATCAGAAATGGTTGGCGCTATTGCCCGTTGTTCAGTCCTCAATGCGTGATGGTGATGTGATGCAAACGTTTGCGTAAATTATCTTGTCAAGACTATCTCATTCGATAAAAAGAGTTTACACTGTGTCGCATTCTGGCCCTCAGGGGTATTTTTTAGAGATGTTGGCTGAGTCAGGAGAACCCAATGTTAAAGCGTGAAATGAATATTGCGAATTACGATCCCGAACTGTGGCAAGCGATGGAACAAGAGGTTTGTCGTCAAGAAGAACACATAGAATTGATTGCCTCTGAAAACTATACTAGCCCAAGAGTGATGCAGGCTCAGGGATCTCAGCTCACCAATAAATATGCGGAAGGCTATCCGGGTAAACGTTACTACGGTGGCTGTGAGTATGTTGATGTGGTTGAACAACTTGCGATTGATCGGGCCAAAGAGCTGTTTGGTGCTGATTATGCCAATGTCCAGCCACACTCTGGCTCTCAGGCAAATGCCGCAGTGTACATGACACTGCTGAAACCCGGCGATACGGTTTTAGGGATGAATCTGGCGCACGGTGGTCATCTGACTCATGGTTCCCCAGTTAACTTTTCCGGTAAACTTTATAACATCGTACCTTATGGCATTGATGAAAGCGGTAAAATCGATTACGCCGATATCCGTGCCCAAGCGCAAAAACACCAGCCTAAAATGATCATCGGGGGTTTCTCCGCCTATTCCGGTGTGGTTGATTGGGCGAAGATGCGTGAAATCGCTGATGAAATTGGTGCTTACCTGTTCGTTGATATGGCACACGTCGCGGGTCTGGTTGCTGCCGGCGTTTATCCAAACCCGGTTCCCCATGCCCATGTTGTGACAACCACAACGCACAAAACCCTGGCTGGTCCACGTGGTGGTTTGATTCTGGCGAAGGGCGGTGATGAAGAGCTGTATAAAAAGCTGAACTCTTCTGTTTTCCCGGGATCTCAGGGCGGCCCGCTGATGCACGTTATTGCAGGTAAAGCAGTCGCACTGAAAGAAGCGATGGAGCCTGAATTCAAGACTTATCAGCAGCAAGTCGCTAAAAATGCCAAAGTTATGGTGGCAGAGTTCCTGCAACGTGGTTATAAAGTGGTGTCCGGCGAAACGGAAAATCACCTGTTCCTGCTGGATTTGGTGGATAAAGACATTACCGGTAAAGAGGCTGATGCTGCATTGGGTCGTGCCAATATTACGGTTAACAAAAATAGCGTACCTAACGATCCGCGCAGTCCATTTGTGACTTCCGGCATTCGTATCGGGACGCCTGCCATTACCCGCCGTGGCTTTAAGGAAGCGGAAACCCGCGAACTGGCTGGCTGGATTTGTGATGTGCTGGATAACGTCAATGATGAAGCGACGATTGAAAGTGTTAAGCAGAAAGTATTGGCGATCTGTGCGAAATATCCGGTTTACGCATAATTAAAAATAAAGTGTAATTTACTCATAAGCCCGACTCATGACGTTAGTTTTGAGCGGGTTTTTTGCATTTGAAAAATGGGGGCGTTGGGATGGTTGTTCCATCAACATTTTGGTTGGGGTTAAGTTATTTCACCTATTTTTTCTCTTTTGGCATATTTTTGCCTTTTTGGTCTGTTTGGTTAAAAGGTGAAGGTATTGAGCCTTCAATGATAGGCATCTTGCTGGGGATCGGGCTGGTTTCTCGATTTATCGGCAGTTTAATCATCTCTCCTACGGTAAAAGATCCCGCAAAATTAATTAAGGCGTTACGGCTTCTTTCCCTGCTGGCTTTGCTTTTCTCCGTTGGATTTGTCTGTGGCAGCCATTGGGCGTGGCTTTTTTTAGTCATGATAGGCTTCAATTTATTTTTTTCGCCGTTGGTGCCTTTATCGGATGCTTTGGCGGGAACATGGCAAAAACAGTTTACTTTTGATTATGGCAAAGTCAGGGTTTGGGGATCGGTTGCATTTATTATTAGTTCGTCATTGACCGGCATATTGATGTCTGCCGATGGGATCAATTTTTCAATCAGCGGCTTAGATTTTGACGGGAATATATCATTTGACCGTTTAAACGGCTGGATTGGCCGTGATTTATTTGGAACACACCATATCATTCTGGCTTTTTTAGTGTTCAGTATCACCCTCATGCTATTGGGAATGATGTTGAAACCTTCCATTATGCCGGTAGGTAAAATCAAGGCCGCCAATACGAATGCGGTTTCTTTTAAAGAACTTTTATCCGAAAAGTCAGTGCGACAGTTTTTAGCCTGCGTAACCTTATTGCAGGCCGCCCATGCGGGATACTACAGTTTTGGCTCCATCTATTGGGAGCAGGCAGGTTATTCCTCATCCACCATTGGTTACCTTTGGTCATTAGGAGTGGTGGCGGAAGTGGTGGTCTTTACCTTCAGTAACCGGTTGTTCCGCCGCTGGAGCGCGCGTAATTTGCTGTTGTTATCCGGGATTTGTGGTGTCGTTCGTTGGGGGCTGATGGGAATATCGACCGAATTACCCGTGTTGATTATTATTCAAATCCTGCATTGTGGCACTTTTACGGTTTGTCATTTGGCTGCGATGCGTTTCATTGGTGCAAGAAAGGAAAATGAAATCATTCGCCTGCAAGCGACTTACTCTGCTTTGGCAATGGGAGGCGGTATTGCAGTCATGAGTGTGATGGCGGGTTTCATGTATGAACATATCGGATATGGCATATTTTGGGTGATGGCGTTGGTGGCATTGCCGGCCCTGTTCTTGAGACCAAAAGTTGAAGCCCATGCGATTTCAGGTTAAGTAAAACGCAGAATAACGCTGAGGGTCTAAAGGACGATATTTTTAAATTGAAAATATTGATGTTTAAAGAAGGTCATTATGTTTTGTTTTTTGTGCTGATATTTGCGAAAATAAAAATATTGGCTATAAATCAGTGTATTAAAAATATTTTTTTAATTTTAATGCCGTATTTATATATTAGATAATGTCGTATTTATTCCTGTTTTATTTCCACTGGTATATACTTCTATATAAAGAAGGAGGTTCTATGACAGCAGCAGCTCGAATCAATCAAAAGTTGAAACGTTCGAGACGTTACGTCTTTGAACGCAAAGATTTTGAAGACATTGCCAGTTATGACCAGATCGGCCGTGCGCTTAATCAATTGATCAAGCAAGGTGAACTGATGAAAATCGGGTATGGACTTTATACTAAGGCTCGTAAGAACAGCCTCACAGGTCGCCTAATGCCAACGAATCCTGGTGGCACCGATGCGATCTTACGTGAAATTCTTAAGATGAAAGGCGTAGACTTCGAAGTAGATAATCTATCGTTGCAAAGTCTTTCCGGTAATAGCACGCAAATCCCTTCATCTGTGCAGTATTCGTGGAATCCTAAGCAGTTTAATCGCAAGCTAGTTATTGGTAACCGTATACTTAACGCACCAAGTTAAAAATGAAAAAATTAAAAGAACAATTCTTAGAGGTTTCCGATGCCTTAGGGCTCGGAAATCCTGCCATTATTGAAAAGGATTACTGGGTAGTGGCTTTGCTTGCTGAGTTAGAAAAACTTGAATTTGATACGCATCAAATGGTCTTTTCTGGTGGGACGGCATTGGCTAAATCCAATGTAAAAATTCTCAGAATGTCGGAAGATGTCGATATCAAACTCATTCCAACAGATGCATTTAACTCATTCGGTCGAAGCAAACGCAGGGCGGAACGTAAAGATTTAGTTCAAAAAATCGAAAAATCTCTTACTCATCAATCAAGCTATTTTTCTATTGAAGAAAAAATAGTTCGTGATGAATACCGCTATGTCGAGTATGAACTAAAATATCCTCAGCAATTTAGCCAAGCGCCTTGCTTGCGCCCAATCATTAGACTGGAGCTAATGGAAACTGTTCCTCTACTTCACTTAGAACAGCGTAGCATTCAATCATTGGTTGCTGAGCTATATCATCAGCCTCACGAAGTCAATGCATTTTCTTGTATCTCCGTTCAGTCCACTTTGGTGGAGAAAGTCATTTCTATGCTGCGCCGTACCATGCTAGTCAAACGAGATTTTGAGCGCAAAGATGATGCTACGTTGATACGCCATATATACGATGTACATTGTATTGACGCAGAGCAGAAACTTGATTTTGAAACTCTTATGCCCCTTTTCCAAACCGTGTTACAAGAAGACGTTAAGCGATTTGGTAATCAGCATGCGGAGTTTGTTGCTAACCCTGTTCAAGAATTACAGCTAGGTTTGCAAGAGATAGAATCTAACCCGATGTTTCGTCAAAGGTTTACAGACTTTGTCACCCCAATGGTGTTTGATACAAAAACACCCGATTTCGATACCTGCTTTGCCTCATTTAAGCGCATTGCTCAGTCATTGATGAATAGTAATTAGAGTAAAACATGAATAAACAACAACTGGCCGCCAAGATTTGGGAATCGGCTAACCAAATGCGTTCTAAAATCGAAGCAAACGACTACAAAGACTATATCTTAGGCTTCATTTTTTATAAGTTTTTGTCTGATAAACAAATTCAGTTCCTAATCCAAAACGAATTTGATGAGCAATCGATCAAAGATTTGAATGAGGGCGATAGCGACACCCTCAAATATATTCAAGACGAATTAGGTTACTTCATCGCTTATGACAATCTGTTCTCAACTTGGATCAGTGATGGTAAAGATTTCGACATTGCTTATGTGCGTGATGCGTTATCGGCGTTCAGCCGCTTGATTAATCCAGCTCATAAAGACTTATTTGACGGCATTTTTACTACCCTGGAAACAGGACTAAGCAAGTTGGGTGAAAGCGCAGCAGCACAAACCAAAGCGGCGATGAATCTGATTCACCTGATTGATGATATTCCGATGAAAAGCAAGCATGATTATGATGTGCTTGGTTTTATCTACGAATACCTAATCAGTTCGTTTGCTGCGAATGCGGGGAAAAAAGCCGGAGAATTCTACACTCCCCATGAAGTCTCGGTATTGATGTCAGAAATCATGGCTGAACACCTGAAAGACCACAAACATATCAAAATTTACGATCCAACCAGTGGTTCCGGCTCTCTGTTGATCAACATCGGTCAATCAGTAGAAAAACGTCTTGATGGTGAAAATAACATTCGTTATTACGCTCAAGAGCTCAAGCAAAACACCTATAACTTAACTCGTATGAACTTGTTTATGCGTGGTATTTTGCCAAATAACATCATCACCCGTAACGCCGATACACTCGAAGACGATTGGCCTCTGGATGAAGATAAAACCCATGAACCGATGCGTGTGGATGCGGTTGTCTCTAACCCTCCTTATTCACAAAAGTGGGATCCAGAGTTTAAAGACAAAGACCCTCGCTATTCGCCTTTTGGTTTAGCGCCAAAAACGAAGGCAGATTATGCATTCTTGCTACACGACCTGTACCACTTGAAACCCGATGGCATTATGACCATCGTTTTACCACACGGGGTGTTATTCCGTGGTGGTGATGAAGGAAAGATCCGTGAGAACCTCATTGAAAAGAACCATATTGATGCCATTATCGGCTTACCGGCAAATATATTCTTCGGTACGGGCATTCCAACCATCATTTTGGTGCTTAAGCAAACACGTAACAATGACGATGTATTGATCATCGACGCCTCAAAAGGGTTCGTGAAAGAAGGTAAGAACAACAAACTGCGCGCTTGTGACATAAAACGTATTGTGGATGCTGTGGTCACCCGTCAACCACAAGACAAATTTGCCGCCTTAGTCAGTCGTGACACCATTCGAGATAACGGTTATAACCTCAATATTCCACGTTATGTGGACTCTTCGGATACAGCGGAAAGCTGGGATATTTATGCTTCAATGTTTGGTGGTATCCCTAATAACGAACTGGATGCGCTAAAATACTATTGGCAAGCCATGCCTAACCTCAAGGCAAGCCTGTTTAAACTAACATCCAGTGATTACTCTGCATTAAGCGTTGCCGATGTGAGAGCAGCGATTGAAAGCAACGGCGATATGCAGCAATTTATGGCAACGTATCAACAAGCTTTTAGTGATTTTGAGGCTTATTTGACAAAGAGCTTGATTAAAGAGTTGTTACAAGTCAAACCTTCGCGCCAACAAGATATCATCAGTGAAGAGATTTTCCGCCGTTTAGAAGGGATCGCACTGATTGATAAATATGATGCTTACCAATTGCTTGATGATCAATGGCAGCAACTCAGTGCGGATTTGGAAATGATCCAAACCGAAGGTATGGATACCTGTAAAGTGGTTGAGCCGAATAGGGTGACCAAAAAGCAAAAAGGCAAAAACGTTCAGGTTCAAGACGGTTGGTTTGGTCGCATCTTTCCCTTTGCGTTGGTTGAAAAAACCTACTTTGCAACAGACCTGGAAAAAATCCAAATAATGGCAGAGCGTTTGCAAATCATCGAATCCAAGGTTCAGGAGATCTTCGATTCGCTTAGCGAAGACGATAAAGAAGCGGAATGCGTTAACGACGACAAAACCGCATTTGTTACCGCAACGTTGAACAAAGAAGTAAAACAAATCAAAGCCGACAAAAAGAAAGGTGAAACCTTTGCTGATGACAGCTTTGAAAGCAAGTTACTTGCCGTAGATAAGTTACAAACAGAAGAGAAATCACTGAAGGTAAACCTCAAAGCCGCCAATGAGATCTTGCTAGAAGCAACACGTAAAAAAATCGAAAACTTAACCCAAGATGAGATTGATCATCTATTGCTGCTTAAATGGGTAAAACCAATTGTGAATTCCCTGGATAAACTGCCAAATCAAGTCTTGCAGCAACTGACCTGCAAGCTAGAAACTTTGGCAGGAAAGTATGCACAAACGTATGCCGATATTGCTACAGAAACCCAACAAGTGGAGCAAAGCTTGGCGGCAATGATGGGCGAGTTACAAGGTAGTGACTTTGATATGCAGGGTTTAAAAGAGCTACAAAAATTCCTGCAAGGTGGCAAAAATGAGTAAAGGAAAAGTGTTGCAGCCTACGCTACGTTTTTCTGGTTTTGATGATAATTGGAAGTTCACTAACATTGCTGATGTTGTTGATGTCCGAAGTGGTCGTGATTATAAGCACTTAAACAAAGGTTACATCCCAGTATATGGTACAGGCGGGTATATGCTTAGCGTTGATAAAGCTCTGTCTTATAATGAAGATGCTATAGGTATTGGGCGAAAAGGGACAATTGATCGCCCATTCATTCTTAACGCTCCATTTTGGACCGTTGATACATTATTCTACGCAGTTCCTAGACAAAACAATGACTTACAATTTGCATATAGTCTTTTTCAGAAAGTGAATTGGAAAGATAAAGATGAGTCTACTGGCGTACCTAGCTTATCAAAAGTTGCAATAAATAGTATTCCTGTCTTTTGTTGTTCATTAAGCGAACAAGCCCAAATCGGTAAGTTCTTCCAACACATCGATCAACAACTAAAACTCCATCAATCTAAATACACCAAGTTGCAGCAGTTAAAAAAGGCAATGTTGGGTAAGATGCTCCCAAAAGCGGGAGAAAAAGTGCCAGAAGTCCGTTTTGCTGGGTTTAGTGGGGATTGGGAAGAAAAATATTTAGGTAATATCGGCAACTTCACTTCAGGTATCGGATTTCCAGAAACTGAACAAGGTGGTAAATCTGGAGTACCTTATTTTAAGGTTTCAGATCTTAACCTAAAGGAAAATCAATATAGTATGACTACTGCGAATAATTATGTAAGCAATGAACAGATTAAGCGGCTCAATTACAAGCTAATAAAAGAAAATTCAATATTATTTGCTAAGGTTGGTGCTGCGATCTTCTTAGAACGAAAGAGAATTGCACAGAATTTTCTAATGGATAATAACATGATGGCATTTTCAACTTCTTTGGACATCACTTTTATAAAACAATGGTTTGATAATATCAGATTATCAACATTTTCTCAGGTTGGAGCTTTACCCTCATTTAATGCTTCTGATTTAGCAAAAATTGTTATCAGATTTCCTAATGGAGATGAACAAAAAAAAATCGGCGAATACTTCCATAACCTCGATCGCTTAATCGCACTCCAGCAGCAACACATTGATAAGCTGAAGAACATTAAGCAAGCGTGCTTAGAAAAAATGTTTGTTTAAGCACTAAATCAATACCCAATAGGATGCGCTCACCACGTCAGTTTAGGGGCGCACTCTGATGTCAATTTTATCTGTTACCACTCATAAACCAAAGGTAACTGAGCTTTTTAGACTGTACGCTAAGGATAAGCTGTGACCTACACTAGTGAAGCCCAATTTGAACAAGATGTTATCTCCGAGTTATGCAAAAAAGGCTGGGAAGATAAGGTCTTAGCCAACCTCACTGAAGCCGATTTGCTGCAAAATTGGGCGGATATTCTTTATCAAAATAACAACAGCATTGATCGCCTAAACAATGTGCCACTCAGCCAGAGTGAAATGCAGCAAATTATAGAGCAAATCATTGCGCTTAAAACACCTCTCAAACTAAACGGTTTTATTAACGGTAAAACGGTCTCTATTAAACGTGACAATGCCGCAGACACTTTGCACTATGGCAAAGAGATCAGTCTCAATATTTACGACCGCCAAGAAATCGCCGCGGGGAAAAGTCGGTATCAAATTGTTCAGCAACCTCGATTTGAGCGCAAAAGTGCCGTCCAGCACGACAGGCGCGGTGATCTTTTGTTGCTGATTAATGGCATGCCCGTTATCCACCTTGAACTCAAACGTTCTGGCGTCCCAGTGATTGAGGCGTGTAACCAGATAGAAAAATACACCCATGAAGGGCATTTTAGCGGCGGCATCATGGCGTTAGTACAGGTGTTTGTTGCAATGAATCCAGATAACACCTTGTATTTTGCTAACCCTGGAAAGGACGGGATCTTTAATCATGATTACTACTTCCAGTGGGCCGATTTTTCTAATGAACCCATCAACCACTGGCAGAAAGTGATCGAGGGGTTGCTATCCATCCCGATGGCTCACCAATTAATTGGTTTTTATACTGTTGCCGACAATGCCGATGGCATTCTTAAAGTGATGCGCAGCTATCAGTATTACGCTGCTAATGCCATTTCAAGTAAAGTCGCCAGCCTGGACTGGTCTATTAAAAATAAAGGTGGCTACATTTGGCATACCACTGGCTCGGGTAAAACCATGACCAGTTTTAAGTCTGCGCAACTGATTGCTAACTCTGGCGATGCCGATAAGGTGGTGTTTTTGATGGATCGCATTGAGTTAGGAACACAATCCTTAGAAGAATATCGCAGCTTTGCCGATGCCAGTGATGATGTTCAAGGAACAGAAAATACCCATGTCCTGATCGCCAAACTGAAAAGCATAAAGCCAAGCGATGGCTTGATTGTGACTTCAATTCAAAAGATGAGCAACATCCACGATGAAGGACAATTAAAAACTGCGGATATCGACTGTATTAATCAAAAGCGCATTGTGTTCATTGTCGACGAAGCCCACCGTTCAACCTTTGGCGATATGCTTTCTATCATCAAAGCCACTTTCCCTAATGCGGTGTTCTTTGGCTTTACAGGAACGCCAATCCAAGAAGAAAACCAGAAGAAGGACAGTACAACCAGTACGATTTTTGGTGATGAGTTACATCGTTATAGCATTGCGGATGGTATTAGAGATGGTAACGTGCTGGGATTCGACCCTTGCAAAGTGATGACGTATCGTGATGATGACTTACGCGAGGCGGTTGCACTTGAAAAAGCCAAAGCAACGAGTGTTGCTGAAGTGTTTGCCGATCCTGCAAAAACTAAAATTTATGAAAAGTACATGGACAGTGCTCGGGTACCAATGGCGACCCAAGAAATCAAGGGTAAAAAAGTGCGAGGCATTGAAGAATTATTGCCTGCAACGCAATATGATCGTATAGAGCATAAACAGCAAGTCATTAATGATATTCTGGCTAACTGGGTACGTTTTAGCCGTAATAATCAGTTTCATGGCATTTTTGCCACACACAGTATTCCTGATGCCTTACAGTATTATCGATTATTCAAACAGCAAGCTCCTCAACTGAAGATAACAGCATTGTTTGATCCTAACCTTGATAACAAAGGTAACGCCGTGACTAAAGAGGCTGGGTTAATTGAGATTATTGAAGACTATAACAAAACCTACAATACGACCTGCACTTTGCCCACTCATGCGCAATTTAAAAAGGATATTGCGGCACGTCTTGCGCACAAAAAACCTTATCAATATGTCGAGCAACAACCAGACCAGCAATTACATTTACTAATTGTTGTTGATCAGATGCTCACCGGTTATGACTCCAAATGGGTGAATACCCTATATTTGGATAAAGAACTTGAGTACGCGAATATCATTCAAGCGTTTTCTCGCACTAACCGATTGTTTGGTATCGATAAACCTTTTGGCAATATTCGTTATTACCGCAAACCGCACACCATGGAACTCAACATCAATAAAGCACTCAAACTCTATTCTGGAGACCGTCCTTATGGTGTATTTGTGGAGAAATTGGAAGATAACTTACATTCTCTTAATGAAAAATTTTCCGAGATAGAAATCATTTTCAAAAACGCGAAGATCAGCGATTTTAGTCAGTTACCGAAAGATGAAGAAACTCGTGCTAAATTTGCCAGTCTGTTTAATGAATTCAGCAAAATCTTGGAGGCGGCGAAAGTTCAAGGATTTCACTGGCAGAAAAACAGCTATTCATTTGAAGAAACGGGTAATACCGTGGATATTGATTTTGATGAGAATCAGTATCAAGCGATGTTACAACGTTATAAAGAGTTGTCATCCTCTTCGGGTAATGGTGGCAATACGCCTGCTGTGCCTTATGCCATTTTGGGCTATTTAACCAAGCAAAACACGGGGCGAATTGATCATAACTATATGAACGCTCAGTTCACCAAATTTCTTAAGCAATGCGATCAACCGAATGTCACGCCAGAGGAGATGCAACAAACGCTTGATGAACTGCATAAATCCTTTGCTACCTTAAGCCAAGCGGAACAAAAACAGGCAAACAAGCTACTGATTGATATACAGGCAGGCAATTTGATTATCGAAGCAGGTAAAACCTTACAGGATTATATTACCCAAGCTCAAGCAGAAGAAGAAGATAAAGCCTTGCAGGTAATGGTCGATGCTCTAGGAGTTGATAGTAAACAGCTTAAGGCATTAATGAAAGGAAATCTTTCCACCGCCAACTTAAATGATTATGGTCGTTTTGATGCTCTCAAGGCAACAGTGGATAAAGCCAAAGCCAAGGCTTATCTAGAAGATAAATTAGGCGCAAAGCTAACGCCACCTAAAGTCAATATTGAACTGAATAAGCTTCTGCGGGAATTTATTTTGCAAAGTCAGAGAGATAAGGAATATTGATACTCGATAGAGAAAAATGAATTTATCATAACTGCCGAAAACCTCGTTATTTTTAACGAGGTTTGTCAGCAATTTTAGGGCACCCAGCAGGTGCCCTAAAAATAACATTGCTCAAATTATATTTTATAATAATCAACGAATTAACGTTTCAACGCTTCCGTCAATTCTTCACGCATCTCAGACAGAATGTCTTTAACGATACGTGGGCCACCTGCAACGATGTTGCCGGAGTTGACATAGTTATGGCCACCGACGAAATCGGTAATGATGCAGCCTGATTCACGCACCAGCAATTCGCCGCCCATAAAATCCCAAGGTTTCAGGCCAATTTCAAAGTAACCGTCTACGCGCCCGGCTGCAACATACGCCAGATCCAGCGCTGCAGAACCAGTACGGCGGAAATCTGCACAGCGTCCAAATAACTTACCCAGAACATTCATGTAAGGGATAGCGTGCTGCTTGGCTTTGAATGGGAAACCTGTCGCAAGGATAGTACCGTCCAGATCACGGGCATTAGTACCACGCAGACGATAACCGTTCAATTGCGCGCCTTGACCACGCGTTGCGGTGAACAGTTCATTGCGCATTGGATCGTAAACGACGGACACTTCAGTCCGGCCTTTGATGCGCACGGCAATGGAAACTGAAAAATGAGGGAGGCGTTTGATAAAGTTGGTGGTGCCATCCAGTGGATCGATAACCCAGTGGAAATCGTCTTCTTCACCTAAGTGCTCACCGCTTTCTTCGGTAATAATCGTATGCTTAGGATAAGATTTTCGGATAATGTCAATGATCAGCGTTTCTGCTTCACGGTCAACATTGGTGACGAAATCATTACTGCCTTTTTGGCTTGCCTCAATGGCATCAGGGGATTCATAGCTCTTGGCAATGTAGTTGCCGGCTTTACGCGCAGCGCGTATAGCGATGTTTAGCATCGGATGCATGGGGTATCTTCCACCAGAATTTTAAAGAACGGGAAACAAATCGGCGCACATTATAGCAGTAGTTCGGCAAAATGACTAATGCTGTGTTAAGATATTCGGCTCTTATCCTGAACTTAAAAGCCGTCATGTTAGAGAATATCCGTATTATTCTGGTAGAAACTTCCCACACGGGTAACATGGGATCAACCGCCAGGGCCATGAAAACAATGGGGTTGACCAATCTGTATCTGGTTAATCCGTTAGTTCAACCCGACTCTCACTCTATTGCACTTTCAGCCGGTGCAAGTGATGTTATTGGCAATGTGACGATTGTGAATACGTTGGATGAGGCACTGGCAGGGTGTGAACTGGTCATTGGAACCAGCGCCCGTTCCCGAACCCTTTCTTGGCCAATGGTTGAACCACGCGAATGTGGTGAGCGTTGCGTCAAAACGGCCAGCCACTCTCCGGTTGCGGTTGTCTTTGGCCGTGAACGTGTTGGCTTGACTAACGAAGAACTGCAAAAATGTCACTACCATCTGTATATTCCGACCAATCCGGAATATGGCTCGCTGAATCTGGCGATGGCCGTTCAATTGGTGAGCTATGAAATTCGCATGGCGCATCTTTCTGCTCAGGAAGCGCCAGAAAAACCCATTGTGTCAGATGATGAGATAGAATATCCGGCTGTCGAGGATATGGAGCGTTTTTATCAGCACCTTGAACAGGTATTGAACGAATCTGGCTTTATCCGCAAAGCGCATCCGGGTCAGATAATGAATAAGCTAAGACGTCTTTATACCCGGGCACGACCTGAAACTCAGGAACTGAATATTTTGCGAGGTATATTAACTTCTATGGAAAAATGGGCTAAAAAGTAACGGATATTTGGCAGGAAAAGGCAGCAGGAACAGCCAGAAGACCCAGGATAGACAGGTGAAAAAAAGTGAAAGGGCCATCAAATAATAGTTGAGTAAATTACTAGGTTAAATAGTTGACTAAAATACTCAGGAATGTCACAATTTCATTATATTTCACCATGGAGTTTTTGTTATGAGACTGACATCAAAAGGACGTTATGCGGTAACTGCCATGCTAGATGTGGCGTTGCATTCACAAGAAGGGCCGGTGCCATTAGCCGACATTTCTGAACGTCAGGGAATTTCCCTTTCCTATCTTGAGCAGTTATTCTCCCGCCTGCGTAAAAATGGTCTGGTTTCTAGCGTCCGTGGTCCGGGTGGCGGTTATTTACTGGGCAGAGATGCCGGTAAGATTGTCGTTGCCGAAGTGATTTCTGCTGTTGATGAATCCGTTGATGCAACTCGTTGTCAGGGCAGGGAAGGCTGTCAGGGCGGTGATCGTTGTTTGACCCATACATTGTGGCGTGACCTCAGTGACCGCATCACGGGTTTCCTGAGCAGTATCAGTTTAGAAGAATTAGTGAATAACCAAGAAGTGTTAGACGTGGCTGATCGTCAAGACAGCGATAAGCGCCGTACACCCAATGGCAGACCTCAAGAGACGATTAACGTTAACCTGCGTGCATAATCTTGCGGCAAACAGAAGTATTAAAAGTGTCTTACGGAGCATGTGAGCAATGAAATTACCCATTTATTTGGACTATTCAGCAACAACACCAGTTGATCAACGTGTTGCTGAAAAGATGATGAACTATCTGACTATGGACGGGATTTTTGGTAACCCAGCTTCCCGTTCACACCGTTTTGGCTGGCAGGCTGAAGAAGCGGTTGATATTGCGCGTAATCAAATTGCTGATTTGATCGGAGCAGACCCGCGTGAAATCGTGTTTACTTCAGGTGCAACAGAATCAGATAACCTTGCGATTAAAGGTGCTGCAAAATTTTATCAGAAAAAAGGCAAGCACATTATCACCTGCAAAACTGAGCACAAAGCGGTTTTAGATACTTGTCGGCAGCTAGAGCGTGAAGGTTTTGAGATCACTTACCTTGCCCCCATGAGCAATGGCATGATTGATCTGAAAGAGCTGGAAGCCTCCATGCGTGAAGAGACAATTCTGGTTTCGATCATGCATGTCAATAACGAAATCGGCATTGTGCAAGATATCGTGACCATTGGTGACATGTGCCGTAGCCGTGGCATTATTTTCCATGTGGATGCAACGCAAAGTGTCGGTAAATTGCCTATCGACCTCAGTAAACTGAAAGTTGATCTGATGTCTTTCTCTGCCCATAAACTTTATGGCCCGATGGGTATCGGTGCGCTGTATGTTCGCCGCAAACCCCGCGTGCGTATCGAAGCGCAGCAGCACGGTGGCGGTCATGAGCGCGGTATGCGTTCAGGGACATTGCCTGTTCACCAGATCGTTGGCATGGGTGAAGCCTACCGTATCGCAAAAGAAGAGCTGGAATCAGAAGCAGAACGTCTGCGTGGTTTGCGTCTGCGCTTGTGGAACGGTATCAAAGATATCGAAGAAGTTTATCTGAACGGTGATTTAGAACTGGGTGCGCCACACATTCTGAATGTCAGCTTCAACTATATTGAAGGTGAGTCATTGATGATGTCACTGAAAGATCTGGCGGTTTCTTCTGGCTCGGCATGTACTTCCGCGAGTCTGGAGCCTTCTTATGTCCTGCGCGCACTAGGCATGAATGATGAACTGGCACACAGTTCTATTCGTTTCTCTTTGGGGCGTTTTACCACAGAAGAAGAAATAGACTATGCAATCAAGTTGATTCACAACTCGATTGATCACCTGCGTGACCTTTCTCCACTGTGGGAAATGTTCAAACAGGGTGTGGATCTCAGCACCATCGAATGGTCTCATCATTAATCAGACGGTTTCAGGAGTAACGATATGGCTTACAGCGACAAAGTAATTGATCACTATGAAAACCCACGTAATGTTGGTTCATTCGATAGTGAAGACCCTTCAGTGGGCAGCGGCATGGTAGGAGCACCTGCTTGTGGTGACGTCATGCGATTGCAAATTAAAGTCAGCGATGAGGGTATCATCGAAGACGCACGTTTCAAAACCTACGGTTGTGGCTCTGCGATTGCATCCAGTTCTCTGGTAACAGAATGGATGAAAGGGAAATCGCTGGAACAGGCTGAGGCGATCAAAAACACTCAGATTGCTGACGAATTGGAATTGCCACCCGTGAAAATCCACTGTTCTATTTTGGCAGAAGATGCAATCAAAGCGGCGATTGCTGACTACAAGAGCAAGCGCCAGGCAAAATAACTTTTCTTGTCGTTTTGTAGAAGCGTGTTTTGTCAAAGAGAATCTTGCAAAAAGAAAGTTTCGCAAAAAGAAAATAACTCTGGTGGATATTGGTTCAATATCCACCTTTACTAGTTTTAAAAGTGAGGTGTTGTATGTCAATTTCCCTGACAGAAAGTGCAGCCCAGCGTATTTTGGCCTTTCTTGACAATCGCGGAAAAGGTGTCGGGTTGCGTTTGGGAGTGAGAACATCCGGCTGCTCTGGTATGGCATATGTACTTGAATTTGCTGATACAGTTAATGAGGAAGATCAGGTTTTTGAAGATAAAGGTGTGAAAGTCATCGTTGATGGTAAAAGTATCCTTTACCTTGATGGTACTGAGTTGGATTTTGTAAAAGAAGGTCTGAACGAAGGTTTTCAATTCAACAACCCGAATGTTTCCAGCGAATGCGGCTGTGGAGAAAGTTTCCACGTTTAACCCCCTTTTTTGACCCCGCACTTTGCGAAACTAAGAGTAACTTATGGACTATTTTACTTTATTTGGGCTGCCTCCGCGTTATGTGATTGACCGTGAACTGTTGGCGACCCGTTATCAGGAATTACAGCGTCGGTTTCATCCTGATCGTTTTGCCAATCAGCCAGAACGTGAAAAAATGCTGGCACTCCAACAAGCCGCGACTATCAATGCGGGTTACCAGACACTCAAACATCCCCTGAAACGCGCAGAATATATACTTTCTCAGCAAGGGTTTGATCTATCCAGCGAACAGCATACGATGCAGGATAGCGCTTTCCTGATGCAGCAGTTGGAATTGCGCGAAGAGCTTGATGTCATTGAACATAGCGCGGAACCAGAAACAGCACTGACTCATTTTTCATCTCGCCTGAATAAAATGATTAAAACTCGCAGTGAGCAGATGGAACAGCAGCTAGAGGCTGCCGAATGGTCAATTGCAGCCGATACGGTTCGTAAATTACGCTTTTTGGATAAATTGCAACAGCAGGTTGAACAACTGGAAGAGCGGTTGCTGGATGATTTTTAGCTGAACAGATTTATTTAGGGGTACATATGGCTTTATTACAAATCAGCGAGCCTGGTTTATCTGCCGCACCTCACCAGCGTCGTCTGGCTGTGGGGATTGATTTGGGTACGACTCACTCACTGGTTGCGACCGTCCGCAGTGGTCAGGCGGAAACCCTGGCGGATAGTGAAAACCGTCACTTGCTTCCTTCCGTTGTGCAATACCGCAAAGAAGACATTCAGGTTGGCTGGCTGGCGCGTCAGCAAGCTGCATCAGATCCTGCCAATACCGTGAGTTCCGTCAAGCGGATGATGGGACGCTCTTTGGCCGACATTCAGCAACGTTATCCCAACCTGCCCTATCAACTTCAGGCGAGTGAAAACGGTCTGCCGTTGATCAACACCGTGGCGGGTTTGGTTGATCCTATTCAGGTTTCTTCTGACATCTTGAAATCGTTGGCACAGCGGGCGGAAGAAACCTTGGATGGCAAACTTGATGGTGTCGTGATCACCGTTC
Organism: Xenorhabdus beddingii; assembly: GCF_002127545.1. Classification (GTDB taxonomy): domain Bacteria; phylum Pseudomonadota; class Gammaproteobacteria; order Enterobacterales; family Enterobacteriaceae; genus Xenorhabdus; species Xenorhabdus beddingii. The sequence continues at coordinate 34,103 of NZ_MUBK01000019.1, read as the reverse complement.
CGGCCTATTTTGATGATGCACAACGCCAGGGAACCAAAGATGCTGCGCGTTTAGCGGGTTTGCATGTTCTTCGTCTTTTGAATGAACCGACCGCCGCCGCCATTGCTTATGGCCTTGACTCAGGTCAGGAAGGCGTCATCGCCGTTTACGATCTGGGAGGCGGAACATTTGACGTTTCCATTCTCCGCCTTAGCCGTGGTGTATTTGAAGTGCTGGCGACAGGGGGCGATACCGCACTGGGTGGCGATGATTTTGACTCATTGCTGGCGAATTGGGTCCGGGAACAGGCTGGGATCAGCGATAACGATCATGGATTGCAGCGTCAATTGCTGGATATTGCCACCCAAGCCAAAATCACCCTGAGTGAAGCGGAGAGTGCGGAAATCCGCATTGCTGACTGGCAGGGCAAAATTAGCCGCACCGAATTCAACGCCCTGATTGCCTCTCTGGTCAAACGCACATTAATTTCTTGTCGCAGGGCGCTGAAAGATGCGGGTGTTACCGCTGATGAAGTTTTGCAGGTAGTCATGGTTGGCGGTTCAACCCGAGTCCCCCTGGTGCGCAGTATGGTAGGGGAATTCTTTGCGCGTGAGCCACTGACTTCTATTGATCCAGACAAAGTGGTGGCCGTTGGCGCTTCAATTCAGGCTGATATTCTGGTGGGCAACAAACCTGACAGCGAAATGCTCTTGCTGGATGTCATCCCGCTGTCACTCGGTCTGGAAACCATGGGCGGGCTGGTTGAAAAAGTCATTCCACGTAATACCACCATCCCTGTTGCCAGAGCGCAAGAATTTACCACCTTCAAAGATGGTCAAAGTGCGATGAGCATCCATGTGGTGCAAGGCGAAAGGGAATTGGTCAGTGATTGTCGTTCACTGGCACGGTTCACATTGCGCGGCATTCCACCATTACCGGCGGGGGGGGCGCATATTCGTGTGACTTTTCAGGTCGATGCGGATGGCCTACTGAGCGTCAGCGCATTGGAAAAATCCACGGGTGTTGAGGCTGCCATTCAGGTAAAACCTTCCTATGGTTTATCGGATGAAGAAATCGCACGTATGCTCAAAGACTCCATGTCGAATGCACAAGAAGACATTCAGGCACGTAAATTGGCTGAACAAAAAGTAGAAGCGGCCCGGGTTCTGGAAAGTTTAACCGGTGCACTGGAGAAAGATGCTGACTTATTGAGCCAGCAAGAACATGCCGCCATTGACGCGGCTGCACAAGTATTAATTGAATGTGCTCAGGGAACTTCCCCTGATGCGATTGAAAGTGCAATTAAAGAATTGGACAAACAAACGCAGGAATTTGCCGCGCGCCGTATGGACACATCAATCCGCCGGGCTTTGGCGGGTCATTCTGTGGATGAGATTTAATTATGCCTAAAATTGTATTTTTACCTCATAACGAACTTTGCCCTGAAGGTGCAGTATTGGACGCTAAGGAAGGCGAATCAATTCTGGATGTTGCACTGCGTAATGGCATTGAAATTGAACATGCTTGTGAAAAATCTTGTGCGTGTACGACCTGCCACTGCATCGTCAGGGAAGGTTTTGACTCACTGCAAGAAAGTACTGAGCTGGAAGATGACATGTTGGACAAAGCATGGGGGCTGGAACCAGAAAGTCGGTTGAGTTGCCAGGCCAAAGTCACAGATGAGGATTTGGTGGTAGAAATCCCTAAATATTCCATCAACCACGCTCGTGAGCACTGACAGGAGAACGGAAAATGAAATGGTCTGACATTCGTGATATTGGCGAAGCACTGTATGATAAATTTCCGGATTTAGATCCCAAAACAGTGCGTTTCACCGATATGCATGAATGGATTTGTGAACTGGATGGTTTTGATGATGATCCACAGAAATCCAACGAAAAAATATTGGAAGCTATCTTGCTCGTGTGGCTGGATGAATATGAGTAACGCGCCAAAAAAATAGCGCAAACTCATCGATTCTTGCTCAATAGCTTGGCATCGTCTGCATTTAATGGAAAACTGGCATTTGCCAGTTTTTTTACATCAATCAATCCTAACACTGTGAAACAGTGAACAATAAGATAAGAAGTGAGAAAAAATGACAAAGCAAATCATGCCCATAACACTGTCTTATGAACCCGCTAATGCTTGCTGGGGTGAGAAAGCACTCATGAGTTCGAGTGAGCAGGGGATCACCATTCACTTGGCAGACAACGGAAAATTGGGCGCTATTCAGCGTGCCGGGCATAAAATTGATGGACAAGGAATACGCAATGTTGCTTTAGCGGGGGATGGTTGGGATCTGGAAAGAAGTTGGGCATTCTGGCTGGGGTTCCGTTCACCCAAGGGGCTGCGTGCGATTGAATGGCCGCAACTCTCCGTGGCGGACAAACAAGAGCTGGAAAGCCGGATCAAATTCATTGATTGGGTACGTGATACCATCAACCTTCCCGCAGAAGAGCTGGGGCCGCAACAGCTTGCCCAGCGAGCCATTGATTTACTGACGGGGGTTGCGGGTGATGCCGTCAGTTATCGGATTATCAAAGGGAATGAACTGCGTGAGCAGGGTTATATGGGCGTACATACGGTCGGCCGGGGTTCTTCTCGTGAACCGGTTTTTCTGGCATTGGACTTCAACCCGACAAAAGATGCAGCAACCCCTGTCTTTGCCTGTCTGGTCGGTAAAGGGATTACCTTTGATTCCGGCGGATACAGCCTCAAACCTTCCAATTTTATGGATTCCATGAAATCGGATATGGGCGGCTCGGCAACATTAACCGGAGCATTGGCTCTTGCCATCAGTCGCGGTTTAAAACATCGCGTAAAACTGTTCCTGAGCATGGCAGATAATATGGTGAGCAGCAATGCATTCAAATTGGGTGACATTATTCGTTATCGCAATGGTAAATCCGTTGAAGTCATGAATACTGATGCAGAAGGGCGTCTGGTTCTGGCTGATGGTTTGATTGACGCCAGTGCGGAAAAGGCACAACTTATTATTGATGCTGCAACATTAACGGGTGCAGCGAAAACAGCAGTCGGCAATGATTACCACTCAGTATTAGGCTTTGATGATCAACTGGTCTCTGACTTACTGGCTGCGGCCGACAGTGAAAATGAATTGTTCTGGCGCTTACCGCTGGCTGAATTCCATCGTAGTCAATTGCCATCCAACTTTGCTGACCTGAACAACATTGCATCACCCGCCCATTCAGCGGGAGCAAGTACCGCAGCGGCGTTCCTGTCTCACTTTGTAGAAAACTACAAAAAAGGCTGGGTACATATCGATTGTTCAGCCACTTACCGAAAATCATCTGTTGAACAGTGGGCTGCAGGGGCAACGGGATATGGTGTGCGCACGATTGCCAATTTATTGCTGGCTAAAGCGAAATAAAGAGTAACGTCTTCAAATGAACTTTCTTGATAGCCTCTCTTAATGGGGGGCTATGTGATTGAACTTTTCAACCGTCTTAACCCCATTCAAACAGCAATATCCGGAGATTTTCATGAGCTTATCAAATGGTGCTGCTACAGAAATAGACGTCCCCAGTGGAAGCCGCATTACTCTTAGTCAGCCTGAAGAACAACCCGTTCAGCTTATTGAAGCATTGATTAATTTATTCAGGCAACATAAGTCCCTCCGGCGTGCTTTTCTGGTCATGGCCCATGATAAACAGGTCGATGAAAAACCCAATCTATTAATTGGTTTAGAGTTCAGCGGAGCACCATCAAGTGATGAGATCAATCTGGTGATTCAAGCAGCGGGTGAACTGGCCTGCGAATATCTGGATGAAGATGAATCGGTCGATTTCTGCTTGCTTGATGAAAAAGAACGAGGGATCAGCCATTACCTGATTGAGCATACCCAACCTTTCTACCAGCGAAAATTAGGTAGCTGGCTGAGGGATACCATTCCTGTGGTTAATCAATAGTGTTTGATTAATCAATAGTGTTATTCGTGTAATTTAATTGCAATTGTCCCATCAAAATTGCGAGAGTCACCGAAGATTTAAAAGAATATGGAACAAAAGCGCAGAATGAATTTTATTTCGGATAAACATTTCGTTATTTTTTCTGCGCTTTGGTCAAGTTAAATAGGAAGTACCATAATGAATATTCAAGAAGCACAATACTCCGGGTTATCCGGCAAACAACAAGGGTTATGGTTATGTATCAATATCAACTTCGGCAACAGGCTGCAAGGGGAAAGCGATACCTTGCGGTAATGCTGGCTTCACTATTTGCGTTATTTGTGTTGTCTGGATGCGACCAATCTGACAACACAGAGAAAACCAAAACAGAACACACTGAAAATCAGGCCAATAAAGGCTTAACCAATCAGGAAGTCATCATTGCAGGGGGAGCCGCCCAAAAACGGATACCTCAACCACCCGCACAACGTTATGCGGGTAAAGATGTGACTATTCTGGATGCCTCCGAACTGCAATTGGAGGGTGCCAGTGCAATGGTAGTGACATTCTCCGTTCCTTTAGAACCGAATCAGGATTTTTCACAAAAAGTCCATCTTGTTGATGTGAAATCGGGGAAACTGGATGGTGCATGGGAACTATCCAATAACCAGATGGAACTTAGATTACGTCATTTACCGCCAGACCGTGAGTTACAGTTAACGGTTGATGAAGGTGTCAAAGGGGTAAATGAGCGCCGGTTGGCAACCGCCTATGAAAAAAAAATTAAGACCGCGCCTATTACGCCAACGGTGGGTTTTGCCAGCAAAGGTTTATTGCTACCCAGCAAGGCGGCGGAAGGATTACCGATTCTGGCGCTCAACGTTGATCGCGTTGATGTCAACTTTTTCAGAATCAAGGATGCAGCATTACCCTCATTCATTGCTAACTGGCAATACTCCAGTAATATGAATTCCTGGGAATCCCAAGATTTATTAAAAGAAACCGAATTAGTCTACACGGGCCGTTTTGACCTTAACCCTACTGCCAATACCCGTGAAAAATTATTGTTGCCACTGAATAACATCAAAGAATTGCAAAGCGATGGCATCTATTTGGCCGTTATACAGCAAGCGGGAAAATACACGGATAGCAACCCGATAACCCTGTTCACAGTGAGTGATATTGGCGTCTCGATGCACCGCTATCTGAACCGGATCGATGTATTTACCCAGTCACTGGCGCGAGGCTCCAGTCTGAAAGGTGTTGAAATTCGCCTGTTGGATGCAAAAGGACAACTTTTGTCAAAGGCCACAACGGACGGTGACGGGCATGCTTTGCTCGAAAAAACGGATAAAGCCAAATTATTGCTGGCAACTCAGGGTAGCCATACCAGCATGATCGACTTAAATGCTCCGGCGTTGGATCTTTCTGAATTTGATATTGGTGGCCCTCAGGGATATAGCAAACAGTTCTTTGTTTTTGGGCCACGGGATCTCTACCGACCCGGGGAAACGCTGATAGTTAATGGATTATTGCGTGACGCGGATGGCCGTCCACTGAAACCACAACCCGTTAAAGTGGATATATTGAAAGCAGATAACCAGGTTGTCCGCAGTTTTGTTTGGCAAGCAGAAAACGGTTTGTACCAATACCGTTTTCCAATTCCTGATCAGGCTGAAACGGGGATGTGGTCACTGCGATTTGATTTAGGTGATAACACGCCACGTTATTACAAATTTCATATTGAAGATTTCATGCCTGAACGGATGGCATTGGACATCAAAGGGAATGCTGAACATCAGCCGGTATTAAAAGATCAAGATGTTAAGTTCGCTATAGCCGGTCGTTACCTGTATGGCGCGCCTGCTGCTGATAATCGTCTGCAAGGGCAGCTATTCCTGCGTCCTGTTCGTGAGGCAGTGGCAAAATTACCGGGATATGAATTTGGCTCCGAACAAGAAACTGATTTGACACGTACATTGGATGAATTTGATTTCACCTTAGACAATGAAGGGAAAGCAAGCCTCCCTGTCAGCAATAGTAACTGGAAGTCGGTGACATCTCCCGTAAAAGTCATTGTTCAGGCCAGTTTGCTGGAATCTGGCGGCCGTCCGGTGACACGTCGTGCTGAACAAGCCATCTGGCCGGCTGAACAGCTCGTTGGGGTACGGCCACTTTTCAACAAGAAAACGATTTATAATTACAGCACTGGCCGTGATGAAAACCGCTATAACGTGGATGAGAATTCACTGGCAGAATTCGAAATAGTTTATGCGGATGCCAATGGCAAAAAACACGCTATATCAGAATTAAGGGCACGTTTGATCTATGAACGGCGTGATTATTATTGGCGCTGGTCAGACAGTGCCGGTTGGGATTCTGGTTATGACCAGAAAGATTTGGTGATGGCTGATGAACCTGTGCAGATTGCAGAAAAGGGTATGGCGAAAGTGAGTTTTCCTGTTGACTGGGGATCTTATCGCATTGAAGTCGTCAATCCGCAAAATCAGCTTGTGACTAGCCTAAATTTCTGGGCGGGTTATTCATGGCAAGATAATACCGGAGGCACCGGCGCCGTGCGTCCGGATCAGGTCAAATTATCACTGGATAAACCGGCTTATAAACCGGGTGAAAAAGTGAAATTGCATATGGCTGCACCACAGGAAGGTAAAGGTTACTTGCTGGTGGAATCCAGTGATGGCCCATTGTGGTGGCAGGAAGTTGATGTACCGGAAAAAGGCTTGGATATTGATGTTCCCATTAATCAGGCTTGGGCCCGCCATGATTTGTACCTCACTGCCGTTGTGATACGTCCGGGAGATAAATCCCGTCAGGCAACGCCGAAGCGCGCGATTGGCGTATTGCATCTGCCACTGATGGATGAAGGACGTAAGTTAGACCTGACTTTAAATGCGCCTGATAAAATGCGGCCAAATCAGGATGTTACTGTCAAAATCAAGGCGACACCCCAACAGGGATACGCGCTTCCTAAGCAAGTCTATGTTCTACTTTCAGCGGTAGATACCGGAGTGTTGAGCATTACTGATTTTAAAACTCCCGATCCTTATGACGCTTTCTTTGGTCGCAAACGTTATGGCGTTGATCAATATGATGTTTATGGCCATCTGATTGAAGCAGAAGGGCGTCAGGCTAATTTGCGCTTTGGGGGCGATGGCAGTGATGACTCACTCGATCGGGGAGGTAAAAAACCCCTGACGGAAGTCAAAATCATCGCAGAACAAGCCAAACCCATCACATTGAACGCCAATGGCGAGGGGGAAATTACCCTGCCGATCCCGGATTTCAATGGAGAACTCAGATTGATGGCGCAGGCATGGAGTGGCGATGAATTTGGTCACAGTGAACGCAACATCATTGTCGCTGCGCCGGTCATTACCCAGATGTCGTTGCCGCGCTTTATGGCAGGAGGGGATCAGTCCCAACTGTCGTTGGATCTCACCAACTTGACTGAACAACCACAAGTATTGAGCCTGAACTTCTCTGCGGAAGGGCTGATTAAACTACAGGACGTGACCAGCCAAAAACTGACACTGGAAAAAGGGAAACGGGCAACAATTCAAGTTCCCGTCAAGGCCGATGACGGATTTGGACAAGGTGAAGTGTTCTTGACGGTGAATGGCTTGAACCTGCCTGGCGAAAATTTGAAACAGTATAAAAATAGCTGGAAAATTGGTGTTCGTCCGGCATATCCAGCCAATACCCTGCAATTTGCTGACGTGATCCACCAAGGGCAGAATTGGCAGTTACCGATGACCGCTATTTCTGGGTTGGCACCAGAAACATTGGAAGGTCAATTATTGCTGACCAGCCGACCGCCATTGCAAATCGCACGCTATATCCGGGAATTGTATGCATACCCTTACGGCTGTCTGGAACAAACCGTGAGCGGGCTTTATCCGTCGCTCTATTCCAATGAAGCTGAATTGAAAAAACTGGGTATCCATACCCAAAGCGATGAAAAACGTCGGGCAGCCATTGATGCCGGGATTGCACATTTATTGAGTATGCAGCGCAGTGACGGGAGTTTTTCATTGTGGAACCGCAATGGCAATGAAGAGTTCTGGCTGACAGCCTATACGACAGATTTCCTGTTCCGTGCAACTCAGCAAGGTTACAGCGTTCCCGTTGATGCTCTGACATCGGCCAACAATCGATTACTGCGTTACTTACAGGATAAAACCATTATTAGTGATCGTTACAGTCGCTCATCGGCTGCAACCCAATTTTCTGTGCAGGCTTATGCCGGATTGGTATTGGCCAATCAACAAAAAGCACCGCTGAGTGGATTGAGACAGCTCTACGAACGCCGGGCACAGGCTGAAAGTGGCCTGTCTTTGGTGCAGTTAGGTATTGCCCTGAAAATGATGGGGGATAACACCCGTGGCAATGAAGCGGTTCATTTAGGGGTTAACAAATCACGTAAGCCCGGCTATGGATTGGGTGATTATGGCAGTACTATCCGGGATAACGCACTGATTGTTGCCCTGTTGACAGAGAACAATATGTCTCAGAGCAATATGATGTTGCAGAAAGAGCGCGACAATAAATTGCTCGATTTATCGAATGAACTGATAGAACGTCGTTATTTCTCAACACAGGAAAGTAATTCTATCTATCTGGCAGGACGTTACTTTATCGATGTTGCTGAACAACCCTGGCAGGCGGTGATTAATCAGCAAGTTCCCCCGATTAACCGTGACAGTGCCTTGAGCGAAATGTTAACGGCGGAGCAGCTTTCGAAAGGCGTAGACATCAGTAATCGTGGCAATACGACACTGTATTCACGCTTGAATGTGGTGGGTTATCCACAGAATACGCCGAATCCTTCTTCAAACGTTCTGAAAATTAAGCGTACTTACCTTGATTTGAAAGGAAAACCTGCTCACATCGATCGCATGAAAAGTGGAGAAATGGTGATCGTGAAGCTGGAAGTGGGGGCGAGCGAATCAGTGCCAGATGCGCTGGTGGTCGATTTGCTGCCAGCCGGATTGGAAATCGAAAACCAAAATCTGGCAACGAGCAGTGCCAGCCTGAGTGAAAGTGCAGCAGATTTACAAGATCTGATTGAGGCGATGCAAAAAGCGGATGTTCGTCACATCGAATACCGTGATGATCGCTTTGTTGCCGCTGTTGCTGTTCCATCTTATGAATCAGTGACATTGCTGTATTTAGCCCGCGCAGTTTCACCGGGCGTTTACCGAGTGCCTGCACCACAGGTTGAATCCATGTATGTCCCTAATTGGCGTGCCGTGGGTGCAACCAACGCAAAACTGGAAGTTGTCCGCTAATCATCAGCCCCTATCATTAAAGATAGGGGCTATTTTTCTTTCGGATACCGTTTTTCGGTGACAGGTTTTTGGATACCGGTTTAATGAGAAAATTATCCTCCCGCATTTATCTGCTAATTTTGACAATGATTCTGACTATTTTGTTGGTGCCCCCCGCCGCAATGTGGCTGGCAGATAAAATTTGGCCGTTACCGATACATAACGTCAAAATGGCGCGTGTCGTGGTGGGGGCTGATGGCTCACCGTTGTGGCGTTTTGCTGACAGCGAGGGAATTTGGCGTTATCCCGTCACCTTAGATCAAGTTTCTCCTGAATATCTTCAGGCATTGTTGACTTACGAAGACCGTTGGTTTTACAAACACCCGGGTATCAATCCTGTCTCCTTGTTGAGAGCGGCATGGCAGGATATTCGGGCAGGAAAAATCGTATCGGGAGGCAGTACTATTTCGATGCAGGTTGCCCGATTGATTGATCCACATCCACGCACTTTCACTGGGAAATTCAAACAAATTTGGCGCACCCTACAACTGGAATGGCATTATTCAAAAGATGAAATTTTGACGATGTATCTGAACCGTGCGCCATTTGGTGGCACATTGCAGGGCATTGGAGCGGCGAGTTGGGCTTATTTGGGCAAATCACCGTCAGAGCTTTCGTCTGGTGAAGCTGCGTTATTGGCGGTATTGCCACAAGCGCCCAGCCGATTGCGGCCAGATCGCTACCCAGAACGGGCACAGGCCGCTCGTGACAAGGTATTGCAGCGATTGGAGCAATATAACGTCTGGTCAGCGGAAAAAGTGGCTGATATCAGGGAAGAAAATGTGTGGCTGGCTCCGCGCCAGTCGCCGCACCTTGCGCCGTTGCTGGCAAGGCGAATGGTTAATGAACATCAGCAGGAAGTGATTCAGACGACGATTGATACCCGTTTACAGCGCCAACTGGAAGATATGGTGTTTAACTGGAAATATCAATTGGCGGCCAAAACATCAATGGGTGTTTTGGTTGTTGATCACACGGATATGTCTGTCAAAGCCTATATTGGTTCTGTCGATTTTCAGGATAACAGCCGTTTTGGGCATGTGGATATGATAAGTGCGTGGCGTTCACCAGGCTCCACACTGAAACCCTTTTTATATGCCATGGCGTTGGATGATGGATTAATTCATGGTGAGTCTTTGTTGCAGGATGTACCTCGCCGTTTTAATGATTACCGGCCGGGTAATTTTGACAGTGGTTTTAATGGGCCAGTGAGTGCCAGTGAAGCATTGGTCAGATCATTGAATCTACCTGCGGTACAGCTTCTTGAATCCTATGGTGCCAAACGGTTTACCGCTAACTTGCGCAATGTTGGCATGAGATTGCATTTCCCATTAGGCAGTGAACCGAACTTATCCCTTATCTTGGGGGGAACTTCCGCCCGTATGGATGAATTAGTTGCAGCCTACAGTGCTTTTGCCCGTCAGGGAAATGCCTCCCCATTGCGTTTTACACCAGAACAAAAAGTCAGGGACAGGCGGCTGTTCTCTGCGGGGGCGGCTTGGATCGTCAGAAGGATCATGGCAGGAGAGGGACGCCCTCAACCAGATAGTGTTTTACCCGCAGAAGTCCCGCTGGCATGGAAAACCGGCACAAGCTATGGTTATCGTGATGCCTGGGCGATTGGTCTGAATGCCCGCTATACCATAGGGGTTTGGGTTGGCAGGCCAGATGGAACGCCGGTTGTCGGCCAATTTGGTTATGCCACGGCGATCCCTGTCATGAATCAAATCAACGGCTTGTTGATGGAAAGTTTACGCTATAGCCCAAAGCACCCCCTTATTGACCCACGACCCGCCAGCGTCAGTCAGGCCACTATTTGTTGGCCTGGTGGAACGGCCTTTTCCCAAGAACACGTTGGCAAAGAAAACAATAATTGTCGCCAGCGTCGCTTGAGCTGGATTTTGGATAATACGGTTCCTCCCACACTGTCTGCTATTGGGCAGGAAGGGCTTTCAGGGATCAACGAACGAATATGGTTGGATAAAAAGGGTATGCGTGTTGCTCCTGACTGCGCTGATGCCCGGCCAGAGACCGTGATTTTGTGGCCAATCGCACTGGAAGCATGGTTACCCGCCAAAGAGCGACGCGCAAATCGGCTCCCCCCCATTAATCACCAATGTCCGCCGATGAAAGTGGATGAGATACCACTCTTGATTGTTGGGGTGCGTGAAGGTGATGTGCTGAAACGCATTCCGGGTCAAAAAGACGTGGACTTACGAATCACAACCCAAGGAGGTAGTGGTAAGCAATGGTGGTTTTTAAATGGTGAACAGGTTGCAGTAACAGAAAAGAATCAGTCATGGCTTAAGACATTATCGCAACCGGGAAAATATCAGCTTAGTGTTTTGGACTTGAGCGGACAAATCAGTTCGATCAATTTTGTATTGAAGTAATTTATCTGTCAGTTTTGGCAGCCTACCTTAGATATCATTTTCATTAAAAACATGGTGTTAGCCATGTTTTTTTGTTTATTCACATAACGTGCGCATCTTTCACTTAATGTTTTGCAGTAAAAAATTATTGTTTTACGTTAATTCTTGTCTATTATTAGATCTAAATTAACAACGGGACATCCGCATGAAGCATACAGCAAACCCCACACGTACAGCGACACTCAGTTTAGTCATGTCTAAATTATCGTTGTTGCTTATCATCATTGTGATAGCAATTAATATTTTCAGTTGGCTGGAGCCAAAGTTAGTTTTGGAAAAATATGGGTTAGGATTTGCGTTGACTGAGAGAATATTGTCCCATCTTTATCGTGATAATTTTAGTGCATGGAAATTAGCCGGGGGAATATTGATATCGACGATCCCTTTATTATCGCTGAGTGGTAGTTTTTGGGCTTTTCATCGATTATTCGGTAATTACAAAAAAGGCGATTATTTTTCCAAGCGTACCGTTAAATATTTGGAATATGCAGGTTGGGGGGTAATTGCATGGAGTATTTTAGATATTCTTTGTCAGCCCCTGTTAACACTATGGTTAACAATGGGAGCGCCAGTCGGTGAGCGTTTAATCTCATTGAGCATTACTGCGGGTCATTTTGTCGCTATTTTCATTTCAGTTTGCCTGGCTATCATTTCGCGTATCCTTTATCAAGCATGTGATATATACGATGAAAATCAGAGCATTATATAGGAGATACCGTGGCAATTCTTATGAATCTGGATGTGATTATGGCGAAACGAAAGGTGAAATCCAAAGAGTTAGCACAGGCTATTGGTATTACTGAACAGAATCTTTCCTTACTAAAGACAGGAAAAATTAAGGGAATTCGATTTTCTACTCTGAATGCGATTTGCCAATATTTGGATTGCCAGCCTGGGGATATATTGGAGTTTAAAGATGATTAATCAGTGATTAAATTGTGCTAGTTATTAATTCAACGTAAACAGTGAGGAAAGAATGAAAAATTTTTCATACGTTTTGCTGCTGGGCGCATTTTATATACCCACTTCGTTTGCTGATACATCAGCAACAGGCAATAGTCAAAAAACAGCTCATCAACAAATAGCAGTGCAAGGATCTTCTCATCAGGGAGCATTGAGAAAGTGTACAGACTTATTACCGGCCGGTCATAAATATACCATTAGTATTGTGGGTACATCGGATAAAACGACGCAAAATGCCAAGGGAGAGTTTACAGGCAAATTTGAAGTCTCTGATGAAACTAAACAAACCTTAAACCAGAAAAGAGCCAAAGAGGTCAAACCTTTTATTCAATGTGTTACAGAGACCGTTTTATAATTGATATTGGGTTTAAAATGCAAATTCAATGATCTTGGTCAGAATGCCTGTTTGGGATTTAATCATCTGAACAGGTATTCTGAGTTAAAATGTGATTCATGCTAAAAAATGATAATTTTCGCTAAGAAAGTTTTAATGAAATGTTATGTTTTTTGTAGGCAAGCAGAAACTCTCCTCCTATAATCAACGCCTATTTTTGTTCCTGTGTGATACAGGGTCGATTTGCCCCTCCGTTTTATCCGGGGCATAAAAATTAAAATGAATCATCGCTGAAAGTGCCAAAGAGGTTATCCAATGACAATTGAACGTACTTTTTCCATTATTAAACCCAATGCAGTAAAGAAAGATGTTATCGGTTCTATTTATGCTCGTTTTGAAAGCGCAGGGTTTAAAATCATCGCGGCCAAAATGCTGCATTTGACTCGTGAACAAGCGGAAGGTTTTTATGCTGAACACAAAGGCCGCCCTTTCTTTGATGGTCTGGTGGAGTTCATGACCTCTGGCCCAATTATGGTACAGGTTCTGGAAGGTGAAAATGCCGTTCAACGCCACCGTGATCTGATGGGAGCCACTAACCCTGATAACGCGCTGGCGGGTACGCTGCGTGCAGACTATGCTGACAGCTTTACTGAAAATGCTGTCCACGGTTCAGACTCCATTGAATCTGCGAACCGTGAAATCGCGTATTTTTTCAGTGATGATGAGATCTTCCCTCGTCACTGAACTTCAGTTACCCGTAGCATCTAAACAGTAAAGTTTGTACAATGGCGCGCTCCGCTGATTTGATTCAGTGGGGCGTTTATTATTTTATTTCAATGTCTATTTGATATTTCTGGAATTCGATATTGCCAGCAATAGAATGTCCATTGAATTGGCAGTCACCGCATGAAAACTTAGTGCTGACATGAAATCAGCACAGAGCCGAAAGTGTAACAACGAGGCGATGTAAAAAATGTCCCAACTTAATGAAACCGTATCACCTTCAACCTCCGTCGTATCTGTCACGCCTGAAAAGAAAAACGGCAAAATCAACCTGTTCGACCTAAACCGTAAACAAATGCGTCAATTCTTTGTCGATATGGGCGAAAAACCTTTTCGTGCCGATCAGGTCATGAAATGGATGTACCATTATTGCTATGACGACTTTGAGCAGATGACAGATATTAACAAAGTGCTCAGGGCTAAATTGCAACAAGTCGCTGAAATCAAAGCGCCGGAAGTTGCAGAAGAACAACGTTCTTCTGATGGCACCATCAAATGGGCAATTACTGTTGGTGATCAACAGGTTGAAACGGTTTATATCCCAGAAGATGACCGCGCAACATTATGCGTATCATCTCAGGTGGGATGTGCTTTAGAGTGTAAATTCTGTTCTACGGCCCAGCAGGGTTTTAACCGTAACCTGCGGGTATCTGAAATTATTGGTCAGGTTTGGCGTGCCGCCAAGATTATTGGTTCACTGAAATCCAGTGGTCGCCGTCCTATTACCAACGTCGTGATGATGGGAATGGGTGAACCCTTGCTCAATTTGAATAATGTCGTGCCTGCAATGGAAATCATGATGGATGATTTCGGTTTTGGTCTGTCAAAACGTCGGGTGACATTATCAACATCTGGCGTTGTTCCGGCATTGGATAAACTGGGTGATATGATTGACGTTGCATTGGCAATTTCTTTACATGCGCCTACTGATGATGTCCGTGATGAAATTGTGCCGATTAACCGCAAATACAACATTGAAGAGTTTTTGGCAGGGGTACGCCGTTATCTGTCAAAATCTAATGCAAATCAGGGGCGTGTCACGGTCGAATATGTGATGCTTGATCACGTTAATGACAGTGTTGAACAGGCTCACCAGTTAGCGGAATGTCTGAAAGATACGCCAAGCAAAATCAACCTGATCCCTTGGAACCCGTTCCCGGGAGCACCTTATGGCCGCAGCTCTAACAGTCGAATCGACCGTTTTTCCAAAGTTCTGATGGGGTATGGTTTTACAACCATCGTGCGTAAAACGAGAGGGGACGACATTGATGCTGCATGTGGACAGCTTGCCGGTGAAGTCATTGATAGAACAAAGCGGACGCTAAAAAAACGTCTGGCAGGTGAACCTATTCAGGTAAAAACAGTCTAATTTTCTGTTTAATATCGATTAATGGCTAAAAATTTGGCGAAGTTTAACATATTCTGATAAATGAAAATGGTATGATACGGAAATCAATAATTTGGTCTATAGTTTGTTTTGGCTTGTTAGTGGGTTGCGCGGAACAATCGGTGCATCGTGCTCATCAGGTCGTCGCCATCGATACACGATTACAGCTAGGGAAGGCTTATTTGGTGGAACGGAATTTACCGGCCGCCAAATATCACTTTCAGAAAGTTTTGCTGGCGGAGCCCCATCATCCAGAGGCTCATTTAGGTATGGCTCTGCATGAGCAATATGCCGGGCGAGCGGAAACCGCCAACCAGCATTATAGAATAGCCATGCAGCGGGCGGTAGGACGTGATACTGTAATACATTATTATTATGCTTTTCTCTGTGAACAAAAGCGATATGAAGAAGCTAATCAATTGATCACAGAAAATAAGGAAAGCACCACAAACCGTTATAGCTGTGATAGATAATAGATGATTTTCTGCGTGTAACGCAGTTTGAGATGATTTCGCTGCACAAATTAGTTAGATCTAATTTGCGTAAATTCTTTAACCCAGAACAGTACCAGTGTCCTTAGCTAATGAAGACTGAAACTTACCCAGAAGAAGCCAATCTGACAATAGGTCAGATTCTGCGCCAGGCTCGTGAAAAAATTGAGCTTTCTCAGCAAACTGTGGCAGATCGCTTGTGTCTTAAACTGTCCACTGTTCGTGATATTGAAGAAGATAATATTCCATCAAATATTACACCGACATTCTTTCGTGGATATATTCGTGCTTACGCAAAATTGGTTCAGGTGCCTGAATCTGATATTTTAAGCATGTTGGATAAGCACATGCCTGCCAAAGCCATGAAAGTTTCTCCCATGCAAAGTTTTTCATCGGGAAAGAAACGCAAGAAGCGTGATGGTTGGTTAATGAAGGTAACATGGGTTATCATCATTCTGCTGTTGGGCATGACTGTCCTATGGTGGTGGCAGAATTACAAGACGCAACAAAAAGAATTGTCTTCAATGGCCGCGCAGTCTGGCGTTCAAAATGTTCAAGCACAAGATGCTGAAAATGATTCAGGTGTTTCAAGCCCAGCCACGGATAATGCATCCGCATTCCTTAAAGAAAATCAACCTGTAGCGGCGTCAGAGCAGGCAAATGGCACGGGAACCGAAAATAGTGTTCCAGGCAGCAATGCCAGTGCGCCGGTCTCCACGGCAACAGGGCCAAAATCAGCCTCTTTGTCAGCCAATCAACCTGCAACCAATCAACCTGAAACCAATGCGACTTCAGAAAATACCGCCACGGCCAATTCCGTTGTCAGTACATCATCAGCCGACGTCAATAATATTAGCGCTGTAAGCAGTAATGCGTTGGTGATGGACTTTAAGGGAAGATGTTGGTTAGAAGTCAAAGACGCCAAAGGTAAGGTGCTGTTCAATGGTATGAAAAACAAAGGTGATCATCTAAAACTTTCTGGTGAATTGCCTTATTCATTGAACATTGGTGTGCCTGCTGTGGTTAAGGTTCAGTTTCAGGGGAAACCGGTGGATTTGAGTGCCTTTATTAAGAAAGGGGTGGCTGCCAAACTGACCCTGAAATAAACTCATCAACCGGATTTTTGGCAAATTTATCTTGGGAAGGATTTGGGCGAACATTGAATAAGCATTCATGTTCGCCTGTGTGTATTATTTACCACAGCATAATTCACCACAGCATAGTTGTAATTTTTATAAACAAAATACAGGGATGTAGGGGAGTAATGTAAAAATGCATAATGAATCACCGATAAAAAGACGCAAATCCACACGTATTTATGTCGGTCAGGTGCCCATAGGGGATGGCGCACCCATCGCGGTGCAATCAATGACTAATGCACGAACAACTGATGTTGAGGCTACGGTCAATCAAATTAAGGCATTAGAGCGGGTTGGCGTTGATATCGTTCGTGTTTCCGTTCCAACCATGGATGCGGCTGAAGCGTTCAAATCCATCAAACAGAAGGTCAATGTCCCCCTTGTTGCTGATATTCATTTCGATTACCGCATTGCATTGAAGGTAGCCGAATATGGTGTTGACTGCCTACGCATTAATCCCGGCAATATTGGTAATGAGGAGCGTATCCGTCAGGTTGTCGATTGCGCTCGTCACCATAACATTCCCATTCGCATCGGGGTCAATGGCGGGTCGCTGGAAAAAGATCTACAGGAAAAATATGGCGAACCGACACCAGAAGCGCTGGTTGAATCAGCGATGCGTCATGTGGACATCCTTGATCGTCTTAATTTTGACCAATTCAAAGTGAGTGTGAAAGCCTCCGATGTTTTCTTGGCGGTTGGCGCTTATCGCTTATTGGCGCAAAAAATTGATCAACCGCTACATCTGGGCATTACCGAAGCCGGTGGAGCCCGTGCAGGCGCGGTGAAGTCCTCAATTGGCCTTGGCATTTTGTTGTCTGAAGGAATTGGTGACACGTTGCGTATCTCTTTAGCCGCCGACCCGGTGGAAGAAGTTAAAGTCGGTTTCGACATGCTGAAGGCGTTGCGCATCCGTTCGAGAGGCATTAACTTCATTGCCTGTCCGACTTGCTCGCGTCAGGAATTTGATGTTATCGGTACGGTTAATGCGCTTGAACAGCGTCTTGAAGATTTAATCACACCAATGGATGTTTCTATCATTGGTTGCGTTGTGAATGGCCCGGGAGAAGCTGAAGTTTCAACGCTTGGCGTCACGGGTGCGAAAACGAAAAGTGGCTTTTATGAAGATGGCATTCGTCAGAGAGAACGTCTTGATAATAAAGACCTGATTGATCAGCTCGAAGCGAAGATCCGGGCGAAAGCTACGATCCTTGATGCGAATAATCGGATTAATATCAGTCAGCTTGATGAGTAATATGCCGAATGCTGGCGCATGTTATCATGTGCCGGCGATGCTCTTTGTCTTGGCATTCATTCGCTTTTATAATCGACGCCATTGTATAAATATTAATAAGAGATAAAACGTGACAAAAAATATCCCAGCTATTCGTGGCATGAACGACTGTCTTCCCGCTGAAACAGCCATCTGGCAACGAGTTGAATCTACGGTTAAGCGTGTGCTGTCAGGTTATGGTTTCAGCGAAATCCGGACACCGATTGTAGAGCAGACCCCGTTATTTAAACGTGCCATTGGGGAAGTGACCGATGTTGTCGAAAAAGAGATGTATACTTTTGATGACCGCAACGGGGAAAGCCTGACCCTGCGCCCGGAAAATACCGCAGGATGTGTCCGTGCCGGTATTCAGCATGGTCTGCTGTACAATCAGGAACAGCGTTTATGGTATATCGGGCCAATGTTCCGTTATGAACGTCCACAGAAAGGCCGTTACCGCCAATTCCATCAATTGGGTGCAGAAGTATTTGGTCTGCAAGGGCCGGATATTGATGCGGAAGTCATTTTAATGACAGCACGTTGGTGGCGTGAATTGGGTATTGCTGACCATGTTACGCTTGAATTGAATTCGATTGGTTCATTGGAAGCGCGTGCCAATTACCGTGAAGCACTGGTTGCGTTTCTTGAACAGCATAAAGAAAAGCTGGACGAAGACTGCCGGCGTCGTATGTATACCAATCCTTTGCGCGTGTTGGATTCCAAAAATCCTGAAATTCAGCAACTGCTTAATGATGCACCGGAACTGTTTGATTATCTTGATATCGAATCAAAAGAACATTTTGATGGCTTATGTCAGATACTGGATAAGGCGGGCATTAAATATCGCATCAATCAGCGTCTGGTTCGTGGTCTTGATTACTACAACCGTACTGTCTTTGAATGGGTAACATCGGCATTGGGCGCACAGGGAACCGTCTGTGCGGGTGGGCGTTACGACGGTCTGGTTGAGCAATTGGGTGGAAAAGCAACACCCGCAGTGGGTTTTGCAATGGGCATGGAGCGCATGGTTCTGTTGGTACAGGAAGTCAATCCTGACTTTGTTGCCGATTTGACGGTTGCCGATGTTTATCTCTCCTCCTTTGGTGAAGGTAGCCAACAGGCAGCCTTGATTCTGGCAGAAACAATCCGTGATCAACAACCAGAGTTACGCCTGATGACCAATCACGGCGGTGGTAACTTTAAAAAACAATTGGCCCGTGCGGGTAAGCATGGCGCTAAAGTTGCCTTGATCCTTGGAGAAGATGAAATTCAAGCGGGCAACATCACAGTAAAAGATTTACGTAACGGTGAACAAGAAACGTTGTCACAACAATCGGTTGCGGCACGTTTGAGCGAATTGTTAGGCTAAGGAGACTCTGTGCAAGTCTATTCCACTGAAACTGAACAAGTTGACGCGATAAAGCGTTTTTTTGCCACCAACGGTAAATACCTGGCTGTTGGTTTAGTTCTGGGCATTGGCGTGTTGGCTGGCTGGCGTTATTGGCAGACTCATCAAACAAACCAATTGCATGAAACAGCGGCTGCCTTTGAGAAAGTGAACGTATCGCTGACGTCGGGGTCGAAAGAAGGTGTTGCTGCCGCAGAAAAGTTCGCGAATGAAACGAATAATATCTATGGTTTCATGGCTGATCTGGAACTGGCACGACAGGCTATTGGGCAGAATCAATTGGCTCAGGCAGAGAAAAATTTGCTGTCAGCATCTGGCAAAACCAAAGATGAAGACATGCAAACTCTGTCTAACCTTCGCTTGGCCCGGGTTCAATTGGCGGAAGATAAACCCGATGCTGCATTGAAAACGTTAGAGTTGGTCAAGGGAAAAGGTTGGTTGGCTATTGCTGAGGATCTCCGTGGAGATATTCTGGCGAAAAAAGGGGATACTGCTGGCGCTCGTGCAGCATATTCCAAAGGGCTTGAATCTGATGGCCCTGAGACGATGAAAGATTTCATTAAAATTAAACTCAATAATTTATCCAACTAAGGGAGCCAACATCTAATGCAACTGCGAAAAACACTCTTGGTTGGGCTGGTTGCTTCTGTTCTGCTGGCGGGTTGTTCAAGCGAACAGGATACGGTAACAATGTCGCCGTTGCCGAAGGTTGAAAATCAATTCAGCCCCCGTGTTGTTTGGGATAAATCCGTTGGAAGCGGCGTTGGGCACTACTATTCTCACTTGTCACCCGCTTGGCAGGGTTCAACGGTTTATGTTGCTGACCGAAATGGGGTTGTCAAAGCGTTTGATATAGATAGCGGCAAAGAAGTGTGGGCAACGGATTTATCAGATAAAGCAGGTTTTCTGTCATCCCGCCTGCCAGCACTGCTTTCTGGCGGTCTGACTGTTTCTGGTGATCGCCTTTATGTTGGGACAGAAAAGGCAAAAGTCATCGCGTTGGATACAACAAGCGGTAAAGTTGAATGGGAATCAGCGGTTGCCGGTGAAGCATTATCGCGCCCTGTGGTGAGTGATGGTTTTGTCCTGATCCATACAGGCAATGGTATGTTGCAGGCGTTGAATGAAAGTGATGGTAGTGTCGCGTGGTCGGTTAATATGGATACGCCTTCATTGTCAGTTCGCGGTGAATCTGCCCCTGCCGTGGCTTATGGTGCAGCCGTTGTCGGTGGTGACAATGGTCGGGTCAGTGCGGTTATGCTTTCTCAAGGGCAACTCATTTGGCAGCAGCGCATTTCCCAGGTGACGGGAGCCACGGAAATTGACCGCCTGAATGACATTGATATGACTCCAGTCATTTCTGACAATATGATTTATGCCATTGCCTATAATGGCAATCTGGTCGCAATGGATATGCGTTCGGGTCAAATCATCTGGAAACGTGATTTGGGTTCGGTAAATGATATGGTTGTGACGGATGACAACATTTTCGTTGTTGATCAGGATGACCGGATTTTGTCCCTGCGCAAGAAAGATGGGGTGACATTATGGACGCAAAATGATCTTTTGCACCGTAACTTGACTGCACCGGAAATGTATAATGGCTATCTGGTTGTCGGAGATAGTGAAGGTTACTTACATTGGTTAAATATGGCTGATGGCAAATTTGTGGCTCAACATAAGGTTGATGGTTCCGGCCTATTGAGTCGCCCGGTTGTTGCCAGCGATAAACTGATGGTACAAGCGAAAGACGGGACAGTTTACTTGTATACCCGTTAATTCCAGAATGTGTTTTAGCGTTAGATGTAACGCTTATACACGAAATCATACGGCTCCTGTGCTGAAAGTAACAGGGGCCGTTTCGTCTTTTTAGTATCTTGTAGTGGTGGATCATATTGTTTGGATCACGTCCAGCAGGATATCGATTTAAATCTAGTCATGAGGCATCAAAAAAATGATACCTGTCGTTGCGCTGGTTGGGCGCCCCAATGTTGGAAAATCCACCTTATTTAACCGCTTAACCCGAACCAGAGATGCGCTGGTAGCGGATTTCCCTGGCTTAACCCGTGATCGTAAATATGGACGGGCAGAGGTTGAAGGACAGGAGTTCATTATCATTGATACCGGAGGTATCGATGGCACGGAAGATGGTGTAGAAACGCATATGGCTACGCAATCTTTGATGGCTATCGAAGAGGCGGATATTGTTCTATTCATGGTTGATGCCAGATCGGGATTAATGCCAGCGGATCATGCGATTGCCAAGCATCTGCGCAGCCGTGAGAAGGCAACCTTTTTGGTGGCAAACAAAACGGATGGCATTGATGTTGACATTGCCATTGCAGAATTCTACTCATTGGGATTAGGTGATGTTTATTCCATTGCCGCTTCTCATGGTCGTGGAGTGACACAGCTCATTGAACGTGTCTTGCTGCCTTTTTCTGATAAAGAAGAAACGGA
Source organism: Xenorhabdus beddingii (assembly GCF_002127545.1). Classification (GTDB taxonomy): domain Bacteria; phylum Pseudomonadota; class Gammaproteobacteria; order Enterobacterales; family Enterobacteriaceae; genus Xenorhabdus; species Xenorhabdus beddingii. The sequence continues at coordinate 12,195 of NZ_MUBK01000019.1, read as the reverse complement.
AGAAGTTGAATTAACTGAAGAAGAGGCTAACGCAGCTTATTGGGCTGAGATGGAACAGGCCGAGCTGGATGCTACTGCTGAACAAGAAGAAGAGGCAGCATTTGATCTTGCCAGCTTACCTCTGAAACTTGCGATTGTTGGCCGGCCAAATGTGGGTAAATCCACATTAACCAACCGTATTCTGGGGGAAGAGCGTGTTGTCGTTTATGATATGCCCGGCACAACCCGTGACAGTATTTATATTCCCATGGAGCGTGATGGCCGTGAGTATATCCTGATTGATACTGCCGGCGTTCGTAAACGTGGTAAGGTAACCGAACCTGTTGAAAAGTTTTCCGTTATTAAAACACTCCAGGCCATTGAAGATGCTAATGTGGTGTTATTGGTCGTGGATGCTCGCGAAGGTATTTCTGATCAGGATCTCTCTTTACTGGGCTTTATTCTTAATAGTGGTCGTTCGCTGGTCATTGCCGTCAATAAATGGGATGGCATGAATCAGGAAGCCAGAGATCATGTTAAGGATATGCTGGATCTGCGTTTGGGCTTTGTCGATTTTGCCCGTGTTCATTTTATTTCTGCATTGCATGGCAGTGGTGTTGGCAATTTATTCGAGTCAATTCAGGAGGCTTATGAAAGTGCAACCCGTCGTGTTAACACGGCCTTACTGACCCGTATTATGCGCATGGCAGAAGATGATCACCAGCCGCCGATGATCCGGGGTCGTAGGGTTAAGATGAAATACGCTCATGCCGGGGGCTATAACCCGCCTATCGTAGTTATCCATGGTAATCAAGTTACAGGTTTATCCGACTCTTATAAGCGTTATTTGATGAATTACTTCCGTCGCTCTTTAAAAGTGATGGGAACACCTATTCGTATCCAGTTTAAAGAAGGGGCTAACCCTTACGCAGATAAGAAAAATACGTTAACGTCAACTCAGCTTCGTAAGCGTAAGCGCTTGATGGAACATTTGAAGAAACGTTAATTAAGTAAAAATAATGAAGAGAATAGAGGGCTATTTTTAGCCCTTTATTTGAATTATGGTAAACTCTTTATAATATTTTTGTAAATCTATGGGGGCATAGTTAACTATGTGGCTGGGTGAAGCCAACAAAGAGGCAACCTGAAGTATGACGGATATAAAACTAATTATCTTTGTTGGAGCAAGGCTGATTTTCCCTGGGTGTGTTTTTCATTAATTGGTTTTTCATTAATTGGTTTTTCATTAATTGATTTACATGGTTTAATGTTTTCAATATACATTCTTTATCGTCGTCAGAATCACAATTTTTTGCGATGCTTTCCAGTAAGTAAGGAGGGATTATATTTTGTTTTTCTATTTTATTGTTGCTCATAGCAATGCCCCATTTTATATTTTGTCACGTCTGACTATTTTTAGCTTAACTAAAAAATTATTCTAACAATAATAGTAGCTAAACTAACATTGTTAGTCACGACTAAAAATGTAAATTTTTATGGTGTAAGATTAATGAATGGAATAATTAAATTGGTGACGGGGAATAAATAAAAATTTATGGCTGAACGATGGGGTTTAAAAATAAAAAATATGTATAATCAATGCCTTCCCTAGCCTTGATTATCAGAGAAGTATTCTTATCCTCAAAGTAAAATCCCGACTTGTTTCCAGGAGTGAGCGACAATAGCTGAAATTTTTTTACCAAATAATTTTTCTGCATTGTCAACAGATAATGTTGCGAAATCATCGAAACTTGCTTTATGAGATAAGCGTTTGTCTAGCAATGTTGCGTACCAAATCTTTCCTGCCTGTTCCCATGAATAGCCTCCCAACTCAATTGCCAACAAATAGAATGCCTTATTGGGGATGCCAGAATACTTGTGGACGCCTCCATGGTCATCCCGAACGGACAAGTCTTGATATTGCTTCATGTGGCCGATTTGATTATCTTTGGGATTCGCATTTCCGGGGTTTTTGAATGAACGCAAAGCAATATTGGGGTCATTATCTGGATTAAGTGCGGAGCCAAATATCCCCTGACCGATCAACCAATCAGATTCACTTGCCTGTTGATTGTTTGCATACTGTTTCACCATAATTCCGAATACATCTGAAATGGATTCATTTAACGCGCCGGATTGGTAGGCATAATCAAGGTTTGCTTCACTTTCCGTGACGCCATGAGTAAGCTCGTGGGCCGTGATATCAATGCAGGAAGTAAAGCGGTTAAAATAGGGAGCATAACCATCACCAAAAACCATTTGGTTATTATCCCAAAATGCATTCATATAATTTTTCTGATAATGAACGGTAGCAACTAAATTAAGACCTTGGTTATCAATCGAATTTCGTCCAAAAATTTTTTTATAAAATTCATATATCTTACCAATGTGATTATAGGCATCATTGGCGGATATATCGCTGCTTATGATTATTTTTTCATCTAAAATTAATGTATTTCCTGGATACTGGTCGTCATGTTTTGCATCATAAATTTTTCGGCTTAATTTATTATAATGCCCTGGTTGGTATTGGGGAGTGGTAATATCCATTTCAGCAGAGTTATACATTAGATTGTAAACATGATCTAATGTTTTTAATATATACGCTTTATCACTTTGACCACAAATTTTAACGACATATTCCAATAGATAAGGTGAAATTATACCCGATTTGTTTAATTTAGTTTGATGGTTGCGCATAATAATACCCCGCTTTTTAGATGTTTTATGTATTTTAATTCCCTGGGTTCTTAATAAAGTATTAATCTAAATGGTGGTATCCGCTACTGATAGGAAGGTTTTTTGTTGGGCTTTATAATATTAATGTGTAAATATAATAAAGGATTGTCCTTAATCCTTTATTGTTTTTTTTAGGTTTATCTATATGTTACTATTTTTAACATCAATTAATAGTGTATTAATATTGGTTTAATTAATCCTTGGAAAGAAGGATGCCAACTTCTTTCCAACAATGACTTACAATGTTCGAAATTTCCTTATTGAACAATTTTTCAGCATTTGCAACGGTCAGTTTGGCGAAATCATCAAAATTTGCATCTGCATATAAGTGTTCGTCCAATAACGTTTCGTACCATATTTTCCCCGCCCGCTCCCAGCTATATCCTCCCAATGCTATCGCTACCAGATAAAATGCTCTGTTGGGAATGCCGGAATATATATGAACCCCTCCATTGTCTATGGTGAAAGGAAGTTCTTCATATTGATCCATATGCCCAACTTGCTTATCTCCGGAAAAGGCTTTTCCTGGATGAATGAAACTGCGTAAGGCAATATCAGGCTTATTCTCCGGATTAAATTTGGGACCTAATAAACCTTGCCCTAACAACCAATCGGATTCACTGGCTTTTTGATTATTGGCATATTGTTTTACCATAATACCAAACACATCAGCGATGGATTCATTGAGTGCACCAGATTGGTAGAGATAATAAAGATCAGCTTCACTTTCAATGACACCATGAGTTAACTCATGAGCTATGATATCAATGGCAGAAGTAAAGCGGTTGAAAAACTTTCCATCTCCATCACCAAATATCATTTGTCTTTTAGACCAAAATGCATTCAAATAGTTGTCACCATAATGTACAGTGGCGATTAATTTTAGCCCCTTGTTATCCATCGAATGACGGCCAAAAATATTTTTATAGAATTCATAAGTCTTTCCGAGATGTTCATAGGCTTCATTAACAGCAATATCAGCGTCTTCAGACATGCCTTCACTTCGAGACAATTTCTCTCCTGGAAACTGTTCTTGGTTTTTAGCATCATAAATTGAGCGATATAATTTATCATCTGCGCCTATTTCATCTTCCTGATGAAGAATATTTTCCTCAATGGGGTAGCTCATTAAATGATAAACATGATCCAATGTTTTTGCCACATATTGGTTAGTGCATTCATCATAATCGTCTGATATTTGCTCCAAAACAAATGGAGGAATTAGACTATATTTATTAATTTGATTATTGTTCATGATAATACCCCATTTTTTTGTTAGATGTTGTGTTTATTTTTTCGGGCCCGGATTGAATACTAGCTTTAATTAAAGGGGGAGTCATTAGGGGGAATGTTGATTTTTTATGGCAGGGTATTACCAATGAAAAACAATCAATGATTTTATCAGTGTTCTGATATTTATCTGATTTTTTGCAAATGAGGATGTTAGCAAATGAGGGTTTTAGCAATAGGTAAACAGGAATACAGAAGTGATTTATATATTCCTGTTTTGAATTATCAAACCCAATCTTTTTTTATCAGAAAGACGGTATATAGTTCAGATTCTGGCGAATTAGGTTCTGGAGTATAACCATATTCCCAGCGTACTAAAGGTGGCATGGACATTAATATTGACTCCGTTCTTCCACCACTTTGCAGGCCAAAGAGCGTTCCCCTATCCCAAACTAAATTGAATTCGACATAACGGCTTCGGCGATATAATTGAAATTGCCTCTCACGATCACCCCAAGCTATATCTTTTCTTCGCTCTACAATGGGCAAATAAGCCGGCAGGAATCCCTGACCCACAGATTGTGTAAAGTTAAAGCAAGTCTCAAAATCAGGGGTATTTAAATCGTCGTAAAACAGACCTCCAATACCACGGGGTTCATTTCGGTGTTTTATAAAAAAGTAATCATCACACCATTCTTTATATTTTGGATAAATATCATGACCAAACGGTTGGCATAAAGTTTTGGCAACACGATGCCAGTGGATAGCATCTTCTGCAAAACCATAATAAGGCGTGAGATCAAAACCACCGCCAAACCACCATAACGGGGATTCTCCTTCTTTTTCAGCAATAAAAAAGCGTACATTCGCATGGCTGGTTGGGACATAAGGATTCAGCGGATGGATAACGAGGGAAACCCCCATCGCTTGATAGCTACGACCTGCTAATTCCGGGCGATGGGCGGTGGCAGAAGCCGGCATTGATTGCCCCATAACGTGGGAAAAGTTTACGCCAGCCTGTTCAAAAACGCTGCCGGCGGTTAACACACGACTGCGCCCACCACCTCCTTCTTCCCGTTGCCAGCAGTCTTCGATGAATGTTGAGTGACCATCAATTTGCTCCAGTTGATTGCAGATTTGATCCTGTAATGAGAGGAAAAAATCTTTAACTTGAGATATATTAGGTATATTCATGATTTAAACATAACCATTTGATATTAAATAAATAATTCTCATTTTTCAACGAGATTGTTTTTGTTTGTTTATATAAATATTTATACATAGAATGCTGAACGAACCTATAAACAAAACATAAGATAAGAACAATGTGAAAGAAAAGAAAGAATAAGAGTGAATTTGGGATCAATAAAAAGAGGTCAGTATGCTAAACGCTCCGACCTTGTGAAGAAGGTGTGGTGCATTTCGTCAAAAGCTATTGAGGTGGTAATTACGAATGTTACTGCTAGTGAGAAGATACCCCGTTACGGCTATCTTCCCGGCGATTTTCAAATTGTGGATTGGCTATTTTTACGACTTATTGCGAGCCTTACGCTCAATGAGTTGACCGTTCATATCAAAATAGCGACTAGGCCAGATTTCAGAGGGATGTATTTTGAGATAATTAGCAATTATCCATTCGCCTTTAGGCCAAGGCCGACTGAGAGTATTTGCTAATGTTGATGAGCTAAGTCCCGCTTCACGGGAGACAGCCGCTAAGGTAGTACCACGCTTACGTAATGCAGCAATAATGTCGGCTTGATGCCAGTCATTTCTAACGTTATTCATTCCTGCTACCCCTTCCATTAATTGAGAAAATTGATGGTGGCGATTCAAGCAAGGTTCGCATTACCGGGCTAAGATTCCGGTGAGGCCGAAGCCTCCCCTGCCTGAATCACCATTGAAAGGGTGAACGAGGTCACTGGTAGAAACATCCTACCAGTGTTCTTAGCTCAGGGATGCGAAGCCCTGACCACTGGATTTTGCCAGTGGCGGAGCTACTTTAACTGATTGGTTTATCGGACTCAATAAGCGAACCAGTATAAACGCTTAACTTTTTACGTTATATGCTGTCCAGATGAGATCTGATACCCTTGCTACTCTGAGTTCAAGCAAATATGACAGTTGGCTTTGTGCCAGATATAGAACTGGTCGCACTTATGCAGCATGTCCTGCCTAGAACAGTAAAAATGTGTCTGTTGAACTAATAGCGATTCATATGGCTTGATATGACGCAGCAATACTGACAGTTTCACGAAACTGTATTAAAGTTGTATGAGAGGACGACGGGAGTAATCCCGCATCCTATTCGATTTAGAATAAATTGATATTTTCGTCCTTACGAAGCGTAGATATTACTTTTTTTATCCCCCACGCTAGTAAACTTAAAAATAAAGCACCAATTCCACCCAATATAAGAGTGTTATCACTAGAAGATTCCCATAATGTTTTATTTTCACGGAGTCTATTCCTATAAAATAGATTAGCCTTGCCGGCCACAACTAAGTTATTATTTGATGATGTGCTAGCATAAATATTACTCCCCATTATCATCAAGTTATCCATTTCATTTGATTCTATACTCTTCCCATTCAAGGATAACTTATCAAAATTATGAAGAAGGATTCCACTTATATATCCATTCTTAAAATATTCACTAAATAAATCATGTTCCATTATATCTTTACTTAAGATATGTAATAATTTACCTTTTATTTCAATACGACTGCTATCATCATTGATAGGTGTATAAAACTCATTTTTAGCATCAGGTTCTATCTTGATAAGAAGGCCAATGTAAATTGCATCATTTACTTTTAAGTCCAACTGGTTATTTAAACTATCTAAAGATGCAATTTTACATTCTATAGGGATGTTTTTTTTGCTTGAACGTAGTCTTTCTGTTTCAATATTTAAGGTTTTTTGGATGCCATTAATAAATAATGTAAAATTAGTATTTTTCTTGATTTGATTTTTATTATATTCAACAACTGGAATGGTAATATATAGGCTTGCTTCAGAGTCTGATGGGAAATATGAAAGAGTACCATCATTAGTCTTATTAATGTTATATCCATTCTTTTTATTATTATTTACGGAAAACATATTAACAATCTCATCAGTGCTTTTAATATACCCAGAGTTGTCATTTATATGAACAGTAGAAAAAGATTCTGAATATTTGAGAGTAAAGTTCTTCACATCATTAAAAATCAATGGATTAGAATGCGAAACATTACTATTTAGACCATCAAAACAATTAAGAAGAAAATAAATCCTAACTTTGTATGATTCATCTTTTTTAAAACGAGATTGAATCATTCCAATATCCCCATAAACCTGGATCTCTTTTTTTATTTTTATAGGACTGCCTAGCATTGAAAAAAATTCTTTATTTCTATTGGTTTTATTAATGTCAGTTTGAATATTTTTTTTATCTATGAAGTAGCTACCAGAAAAATATTGTGAAGTTGACACAGAGAAATCAACATTTGTAGGTCTATAAAAAAAGCAAATCACATAATAACTAACTGTCAATATAACAAAGCAAGTTAATATATAGCAAATATAACTCGCCACATGGCGAAAAATGATACTTACGTTGTTTAAATTTAAAAAAACACGCTTAATATAAAATAGAAAAATAACAAAAGTGGAAATAATTGGTGATCCAATTGTGTTCGCAATTATACATTCAACTATAGATTTAATTGATAATGCATTATTTACAAGAAGGAAAGTTATATCTGTAGCTGTCAGCATAAAAACAGAACTAATTATACAAACAACAAATATTTGGACTGTTGACTGAAAAAACAAAGAGGACAGGACTATAAAAAACACAGCTACATAATTATAATTATTTGCCAATGAATATGTTTTCAATATATATTGATTGAGCGTCGGTATTTTTGCTATAGCATCTTCAAACGCGCTACCATAAAGTGTTGAGCTATCGCTACTAATAAATTTGAATAAATAATATTGTGCTTCCGAACCAACGGAAGTTAATGTCCAAATACATAGAAAAATAAAACAAAAATCTAAATAAGATGTTTTCCTTCTTAAGTTGATTCTAATCATTCTCAAAAAATTTAGTATTATAGTCATTTTAATCAAATTCCATTGCGTTATAAAATATTAATTTTTAGGTTTTTATTAAAAAATAAAAAACAATATATCATTATTTATTTTGCCTTTTATTATTTTCATGAAATTCTACACTTTATTTTAATAACTATGTTTTGTATTTAAAAGTCAAGTGAGAAAGATCATTTTTATCTCGCAGTAATTATATATCACTTTTGATGCAAAACAATGCTAAAATGTTTTTGTTTTTTACTATTTATGTCCTCTCAACCCAGTAACTGTACGGTTTCGGCCTAAATAGGTTTCCTAGTCAAAGTGTCTCATTATTATGAAAAGTTATTATTTCTCTTGTACATAAAATGAAGTGAAAGTGGAGTGTAGGTGATTCAGGGGATGGGGAGCAAACTTTCAATTGCTATAATCTAATCTTACTCATTATTGTTAAGTGTTTTAAAACATCGAAATATTAGTAGATTGCTTTAAGAGGACTAAATCCGGATTGTGTGATCTGGGCATTCTCCAGACCAAGCATAACTCTCAGCTGGACTGAGTAATGCCGAACATAACGTTAATCTTTTACCCAGAGTGATATCTGATGCAGAAAATAGTTCATAAAGTGCGAGTCATGACTATGATTGCATAATAACCACCACACTGTGCTGCTCCAGAGCTATACAGAACATTGCCAAATAAAGTAGCGACTAATCCAAAAAAGTGTGATATTTAACCTTCTGAGCATTTAATTTCCATACTATATAAGTATTAAAAAATCAATTAACTACCTAAATTCCATCAAAGTTATCCAGCCTCCGTTTCTGTTCATCATTGAGGTTGAAAGCAAAATCTTCATGCTCTACTTGCCATGTGCCAAAACTCATCAAAAACGCAATCGCAGGGTCTATTTTGTTCGCCGATTTCTTCTTGTTCGGCTTGATATTGGCGTTCGCATCGGTTTCCATCACCACATTGGACATTGCCCATGCGAGAACCGGATCGCTATTGTGACGAATAATCTTGCGGTTAACGAACACCTCGGCCGATTTCGCCACCGGGCTAAAACGCATATAGGTTTGCGGGAATGGCTCAACATCCAGCCCTGCGCCCTGTAGTTGGGTGCGTAGGTGCGTGGCGTTCCATGTGTCGAAGCCCACCAGTTTGATATCAAAGTGCTGGCTGTCGTTAAGAATGTCATCACGGATACGGTCATAATCAATGCAATCGCCTGTTGTGGTGCGTATCCAACCCGATTGTGCCCATTGACGATACACTGCCCGATTCTTGTTGGCAGGGTTCTGTAACTGGGCTTCCGGCAGGTAATGGCGGGTCAGTAGTAATAGCTCATTATCCACTGGGAATGTGTAACAAATGCTGGTGATATCGCCCGTTGAGGATAAATCCAGTCCGGCGTAACACTCCAGCCCTTTGAGGTCGTTTTCATCGTATTCTGTCTGGCAGGCTTTCCATGCGCCGTCACCCATCCACGGCGTTTCGCCCTGGCACCAGATATTAAAGCGTTTGGTAAGCATTTCTGTCCACTGCGAGGGAATACCGCGCGCTTTCTGGATAGTGTCATGCAAGGCGGCGCTGTCTACCGATATATTCAGGTTTGGATTGGCCTTTATCCAAAGCTGCTCATCATCAATCTCGTGCTCGTCGTCCAGTTCGTAGATCAGGGCAAACAGCGATTCATTTTGCTCTTCGCCCTCCAGTATCTGGCAACAATAATCATAGTGCTGTTTACAGGCGGAGATCACGTTACTGCCCGCTGTGGTGATGGCAAACAATATGCCTTCGGGACGTGCGCCCATGCCCAGTTCAAGAGCAGAGTACACGGCATTATCCGGGTGTAAATGGTACTCATCGACAATCGCCAGACTGGGGTTAGTCCCCTCAATCGTGGCGGCTTTGGCGGCCAGTGGCTTTAACAGGCTGTTACTCTTTGGATAGGTCACTTTGTGTTGCTGGATAGCGACCCGCTTTTTGAGTGGCTTGGAAAGCAGACACATCTGACGGGCATCATCAAATACAATACGCGCCTGATCACGGCTCACGGCGGCGGTGTAGATATCCTGCTGCCCGTTCTCCATCACAAGGAACCAGTTCGCCAGTATCGCGGCCACGGTGGACTTGGCATTTTTGCGTGGCACCTGAATGTAGGCACTGCGGTATTTTCGGCGTCCGGTTGTTTTGACTTTGAAGCCAAACAGATTCGCAAAGGCGAACTGCTGCCACGGTTCCAAGACTATAGGTTTGCCGCGTAGGTGCCCTTTGACATGTGGACAGTGACGGGAAAACGCAATAAATCGTGTCACCACCTCCGAATCAAACACATAAAGCGGGTTATTCAGATCGTTAAGGTAGCGTTTTACCGCCTGTTTTACCCGTTTACAGGCCGGAATGGTGCCGTTTTCGATATCAAAAGCGTACTGCTCCCATGCATTCATAAGCGGTCTAACTCGTCCTCTTCCTCGGTCTCTACCGGATTTTTGCGCCGTGAGACGGGGTCAAAACCCAATAACGAGGACATTTTTATCATGATTTTTTCGGCATCGGCTTTGGCGCTCAGTGACGGATTTCGGCTTTCACTGCCCTGACTGTTGACGATGCTAAAGCCCCGCATATCAAGGTCTGCCACCGCCTTTCGGTAAATGGCATAGTTGACACAATACAGCTCTAAGTTGTTCCAGTCGGCGGCGGTCAGATCTTCCCGTTCGCTTAAGGTTTTTGCCTTGGCTTTCCACTGGCTGGCGGCAATCTCATTCAGATACATCGGGGGTTTGGGTGCTCTTGCCATAATATTCTGTTTTCCTTGTGATTTTATTTTCAAAAAAAGTGCCGTGCATAAAAATTGGAGGAGGCGGCGGTTCCTTTTAGCAGGGCATTTGTCATTTTTGCTACCCCCACCCCCCTATTTCATTGGGTTATTATTCCGCAACTCACCAACCTTGCCGCTTCTGCTTCTTGCTTCCGATACTCACCGTTCTTGCGCTTCTGTTTGGTGATCGGGTCTGTCTGTACGGTCTTACGGTTATGGCAGGCGTGGCATAAAGATTGATGGTTGGATTCAGGCCAGAACAACACATCACTATCACCCTCTATCGGGATAATGTGATCCACAATGGTTGCGGGTGTGTAGCTGTTCTGCCTGAGACAATGCACACACAACGGATTCGCTTTGAGATACCTCAGCCTGTATCTGCCCCATCGGTTACTGTAGCCACGCTCGGTACGTGTGCCGCGTTGCTTATCCTGTTGTCGGCTGATTTCTCGTCTGTGCTGCTCACAGCGTCCTGACTTCACCCGCTGATTACAGCCCGGATAATTACAGCGTCTTAACGGTTGCCACGGCATCAATACACTCCCACATCACGATAAACAGACCACAATGATTTAATGGTGAACGGGATTTCTTTCAGTTCCTTATCAGCCACCATTGTCCGGTTCTCATACAGCAAGCCGATATAGAGTAAACAGCCCACCTTAATGGCGGGGGTAAAGGTCAAGCCTGCATCAAACCGCTTGCCAATATGTTGCTGGCAGACTTCCAATGCCGCATCAGCATAACCTTGAAGCAGGGCATCCTCTAAATCATTGCCCTCATCTATCCGGCAATGCTGCTTGATTTCACTCAGGGGGATTTCAATATCAGGCATATTTCACGCCTCCCTTGCAAAGTAGCTCTAGGTGAGTCCGTTTCGGATCGGGGATAACGGCAACGATGGCAAAAGCCTGACTGTGGGGACTATCACCCTGATAGATAATCCGGTGTGTGGTGGTGATATCGTTCCGGTAGCGCAACCAGATACGTACTGTGGCTTCGGAAAGCATCCGTCCGGAGGCCACCAGTTCCCGACCGCTGATAAATCTCACTTCTGCCCAGACGGTGGCAACGTCCACCCAATGCTTAACCATCGTGCCGTATTCACCACGGGTCGGTTCATTCTTTTGAATCATCACCCGATGCCGTAATTTGCCTGCCCTCATGCCTTGCCCTCCGGTTGTTGCTTGATTTCCACCGTTTGTTTCCATGCCTGACTGAATTCATCACCGCCCTCACGGGGGGATAATCCCTCCCGTTCACGGGCTTCATTCGGGCACATCACACCGGATTTAATCGCCGTCTCATAACTCTGGAAGCGTTCTTTCGGATTGGCACGCAGC
>NZ_MUBK01000189.1 GCF_002127545.1 Xenorhabdus beddingii | reverse complement strand
TTTTGCGCGAACCTGCCACCTGATGATGGTCATCGGCGCGGATATCGTGGTAACGGTTGTTATCGATGCGGTTCTTCTGGTCGTGTTGGATATGCCAGTAGGCATCATTCTCGATATGCGCCGTAAAGTCTTTCTGGCCGTGGATATAAACTTCCTCGCTGCCTTTCGCATCCTCAAAGCGCAGCTCATTGAAGCCTTTGCCCTTGTGGGTTTTGGTTTTAAAGGTGGTGCGGGTCTTGGCCGCCGGTAAATCCAGCGGCGGGCGGTTCAGGTCGTTATAGACACAACCGGTGACAATCGGCCGGTCGATATCACCGTTGAGG
>NZ_MUBK01000188.1 GCF_002127545.1 Xenorhabdus beddingii | reverse complement strand
AATACCATACTCAGGGGATTCAAACCGACAGAACCGCTTCTCAATCTTTGGGTCATGCTTTAACTGACCTTGCCACTTATTGGCAGGGTTGTGATCAATGTTGCCCGGATTGTTATTGCGAATGCCTCTGCTCATTCTTTACCTCCCAAACGTTTATTGATGGCGCGGATAGCAAATCCCCGTATCTTCTCAACACCAATAAAACCAATAGCGCCACCGATAGCCGGTGCAAAACTACCGGGAATGCCGAACATTTCCAGACCGCTGGAAGCACACCATGACAAGGCACCGCACAATAGCGCCTCTACCCATCGGTTCTTCCGTTCCACGCCG
>NZ_MUBK01000187.1 GCF_002127545.1 Xenorhabdus beddingii | reverse complement strand
ATTGTGTTTACCCTTTAACCGGTTTAATGACTAAACCCGCATCCTGTTGCGCCAGTTCGGCACAAGCCGGTTGCACCGGAAACTCGATTGCCGGGAGTGTTTCCGCCATCGGGAGTTGCCCCACTTGTGCGAGCGGCGCCACCCCCTCCGGCAGTTGCAGTTCCAACCCGCGCCCGCTGCCCCCTGAACCCTGCCCGACATTCATCGGGGAACAGAGAATGCCGCCCGGCGTGACTTTCAGAAAACTGCCGCCCACTTTCAGGGTGATTTCCGATGTCGCTTCCAGCACCACTTTGCCGCCGCTTTTCAGGTGGATTTCCTGCCCGCTGTCAATCACCGTGGCATCGCCGGTCTGGAGATGCTGGCTGCCGGCTATC
>NZ_MUBK01000186.1 GCF_002127545.1 Xenorhabdus beddingii | reverse complement strand
CGCCGTAGCGCCGATGGTAGTGTGGGGTCTCCCCATGTGAGAGTAGGGAACTGCCAGACATGAAATTAAGCCCGGTTGCCGGCCCAAAAGGCAGCGGGGGAAAAGAAATTCGGTGGTGCGGTAGTTCAGTTGGTTAGAATACCGGCCTGTCACGCCGGGGGTCGCGGGTTCGAGTCCCGTCCGCACCGCCACCTTATTTCAAGAAAAACCCTGAGAGAAATCTCAGGGTTTTTCTTATTTGCAATAACCTGATTTGATTGTTAATTGTCCTCAATGGCTCTTCTGTAAGCGTCCGGTGAACTCACCTTGTCCCTGCCATCAGGCGCGTGCACGCTACGGCTAATTTATCTTTCCTTTGGAGACTGAACCATGCGCCGTAACC
>NZ_MUBK01000185.1 GCF_002127545.1 Xenorhabdus beddingii | reverse complement strand
GATTGTTAAAGAGCACATATTTCACAACACATTTCGCTTAATGTGTTCTGAAATAGGGTATTGCGCGAAGAGTATGGTGGAGCTAAGCGGGATCGAACCGCTGACCTCCTGCGTGCAAGGCAGGCGCTCTCCCAGCTGAGCTATAGCCCCATAAAAAACCGTATCGTTATACTGCACTGCAATCCTGCTTAGGTCAGGCATGAACGGGCAACGCTTATTGCAAATAAGCGAGTCTGTTCATCACGCCGCATAAGTAAGATTTGGTAGGCCTGAGTGGACTTGAACCACCGACCTCACCCTTATCAGGGGTGCGCTCTAACCACCTGAGCTACAAGCCTATGCCGATACCGTCTCTTCTTTCATCAGACAATCTGTGTGAGCACTC
>NZ_MUBK01000184.1 GCF_002127545.1 Xenorhabdus beddingii | reverse complement strand
CCTCAACGGCGATATCGACCGGCCGATTGTCACCGGCTGCGTTTACAACGACCTGAACCGCCCGCCGCTGGATTTACCGGCAGCCAAAACCCGCACCACGTTTAAAACCAAGACCCACAAGGGCAAAGGCTTCAATGAGCTGCGTTTTGAGGATGCGAAAGGCAGCGAGGAAGTTTATATCCACGGCCAGAAAGACTTTACCGCGCATATCGAAAACGATGCCTACTGGCATATCCAACACGACCAGAAGAGCCGCATCGACAACAACCGTTACCACGATATCCGCGCCGATGACCATCATCAGGTGGCGGGTTCGCGCAAAATCACCACCGACGGCGACGTCTCCCACCGGATAGCCGGCAGCCAGCATCTCCAGACCGGCGATGCCACAGTGATT
>NZ_MUBK01000183.1 GCF_002127545.1 Xenorhabdus beddingii | reverse complement strand
CATGCAAATTCCGCCCATCCCCCCACATTCCGCCAAAATCAGACAAAAACCGGACTTAATTGGTTAATTAATTTTATTGATATTTATGTACAATAAACCGCCTTGACTGATTGAACATGCATTTTCTATCAAATTTATCCCTAAGTTACCGATTCAGTATTCACCCAAACATTAGAAAGAAAGTACAATATAATGCAAAACAAAAAAGAGTCACTGTACCTGCAAGAACTGGCCTACCTGCGGGAGCTGGCGCGGCGGGTGGCGAAAGCATCTCCGCATCTGGCGGATTTTCTGGATAATCCCCATGACCCGGATATTGAACGGATCTTTCAGGGCTTTGCCCTGCTGACCTCCAACCTGCGGGATAAAGTGGAGGATGAATTCCCCGAAATGACCCAC
>NZ_MUBK01000182.1 GCF_002127545.1 Xenorhabdus beddingii | reverse complement strand
CTGCCCGTCGGGATATTGCACCTGCGTGCGGCGCCCCAGTGTATCGTACTGATAGTCAAGGGTGCGCCCGGTAAAATCAATTTCGCGGGTAATCTGCCCGGCCGCGTCCCGCTCATAACGGTAGGTTTCGCCGGTGGAGGCGGTGACTGAGTTCAGCCGGGTCAGACGGTCATAGCCAAAGCGCAGGACCGTGCCATCAGGGCGGGTCACCTGACTGAGCAGGTCAAACGCGCCGTAAGTGTAGCGGGTGGTGCGGCCTTCGCCGTCGGTCACGGCCACCACCCGCCGTTCGCTGTCATAGGCCAGTTGCTGAGTGGTGCCGTCCGCCCGTTCCACTTCGGTCAGGCTGCCGTTGAGGCTGGCATGGTCGGGGCTGTAACGATAATGCGTCTGCTGTTTGAGGGCATCGGTG
>NZ_MUBK01000181.1 GCF_002127545.1 Xenorhabdus beddingii | reverse complement strand
CTGCCCGTCGGGATACTGCACCTGCGTGCGGCGCCCCAGTGTATCGTACTGATAGTCAAGGGTGCGCCCGGTAAAATCAATTTCGCGGGTAATCTGCCCAGCCGCATCCCGCTCATAGCGATAGGTTTCGCCGGTGGAGGCGGTGACTGAGTTCAGCCGGGTCAGCCGGTCATAGCCAAAGCGCAGGATCGTGCCATCGGGGCGGGTCACCTGACTGAGCAGGTCAAACGCGCCGTAAGTGTAGCGGGTGGTGCGGCCTTCGCCGTCGGTCACGGCCACCCCCCGCCGCTCGCTGTCATAGGCCAGTTGCTGGGTGGTGCCGTCCGCCCGTTCCACTTCGGTCAGGCTGCCGTTGAGGCTGGCATGGTCGGGGCTGTAACGATAATGCGTCTGCTGTTTGAGGGCATCGGTG
>NZ_MUBK01000180.1 GCF_002127545.1 Xenorhabdus beddingii | reverse complement strand
TGGCAGATAAGGAACTGAAAGAAATCCCGTTCACCATTAAATCATTGTGGTCTGTTTATCGTGATGTGGGAGTGTATTGATGCCGTGGCAACCGTTAAGACGCTGTAATTATCCGGGCTGTAACCAGCGGGTGAAGTCAGGACGCTGTGAGCAGCACAGACGAGAAACCAGCCGACAGCAGGACAAGCAACGCGGCACACGTACCCAGCGTGGTTATAGTAATCAATGGGGTAAATACAGGATGATGTATCTCAAGGCGAATCCCTTATGCGTCCATTGCCTTAAGCAGAACAGTTACACACCTGCCACCATCGTCGATCACATTATCCCGATAGAGGGTGATAGTGATGTGTTGTTCTGGCCTGAATCCAACCATCAATCTTTATGCCACGCCTGCCATAACCGTAAGACCGTA
>NZ_MUBK01000018.1:38314-97125 GCF_002127545.1 Xenorhabdus beddingii | reverse complement strand
CCACTTCGAGACCCCGGATGGCTCGCGCTGGCGCTATCAATACGATCCGTTCGGGCGCAGAATTCGGAAGCTGAAAGTGCACGATGGCAAACTGGCCGCAGCGAATTTACAGTTGTGGCTGGCCGGCAGACCGGATATCGCGCCAAGAGCCGATGCGCTCATGGGCAGGGATTTCCTGTGGAGCGGCGACCAGCTGATTGAGGAAGTGCCGGTTTATGCCGATGGCACGCCGGTAGAAGAACAGCGCGTCCGCTGGCTCTATGAACCCGGCTCACTCACGCCGTCGGCCCGCTTTGAAAAAGGCAAGCTACACTATATTATCAGTGACCATCAGGGCACCCCGCGCGAGATGCTGGACGAGCAAGGGGTACTGGTCTGGGCGCAGCGGCTGAAAACGTGGGGACAGGCAGAGAAATCGCAGGTGATACCCTCTAACCACCCGGATTATCATGTTGATTGTCACTTCCGGTTTATGGGGCAGTTTGAAGATACCGAGTCAGGGCTTTGCTATAATCGTTTTAGGTATTACAGTAACGAGACCGGGCAATATATTTCGCCTGATCCCATAGGGCTGCTTGGGGGATTTAATCCGTATTCGTATGTCCATAATCCTATTGGGCGTGTTGATCCTCTTGGTCTGAATTCAGAACTAATTGCGACTCAGGAGCAGATCAATGCAATACTTCGTGAGCATTTACCGGAAATACGTAAAATAGATCCGAATGCAGAGATTGGTTATCGGGGGAGTGCAGCGAGTGGAATCAGTAAGGCTCATGATCCGAGCATAGCAAGGCCTGTTAATTTAAAAAGTTTTGATGTGGATGCGTTTATTAAATCTGATTATCTGGCTTATAACCCCGTGTTTGATAATAGACGTCGTGATGCTTATAAAATTGAAGGAATGAAACAAATAGAAGCCTCTATAGATAAAAAATTAAGAGCGGCTATACCTGGATTAAGAGATGAACCTTTTGGATTTAGGATTTTTAAATCTCATGAGTTAGATGAGCTATCCAGAAAGGGCGATGTTCAACAAATAGTTACGTGCAAATAAGGTGAAGAAAATGCACATAGAAAAAACAAGGCAATTAAATATTGTTTTATTGGAAGATATCCCATTTGAGGAATTAATACCTAAATTAGAGAAGGCATTTGATATTATTTTGCCATACCAAGATGTGAAAGGTCGTTATATTTCTAAAGCAAAATCACAAGATTTTGATATTGAAGTTGTTGATAGAATTGATCAGCAAGGTGATTTTTTATGCGATGACTATCATGTCATGTATATAACTATTGATTCTGATAAATATTTTAATTTCGAATTTGAAGATAAAATAATCAAGATATTAAAGGAAGGAAAAATAGAATGGAGATATGCGACTTGGTCAAAAATAGAAGACTCTGAACATTGGAGAAGAATATATCCAAGTTAAGTAAAATTAATTTACAAACAGCCGGAAAGATCCCCGTGATCTTCCGGCTTTCTTCTTTTTAAGAGCCGCTCACTCCCTGCCCTTAGTTGCTCTTGTAGTCGCCAATTAGTTCCCGCATCCGTAGCTTAATTTCACTGAGCTGGGCTTGCTGGCGCTGGTACTGTTGTTTGATGTTGTGGGTTTCGTCACTGTCAGGAATCAGCACCAGACAGCCTTCCAGTATTTTAACGGTGAGCGTGCCGCCAATCTCAAACCCCGCCGCCTTAAGCCACTGGCCTTTCAGGTGGATCGCGGGCGGGGCTTTCGCTTTGTCATTTTGCGGCACGTATCCCACGGTGTAATAACGTTCTGTTTTCGCGGCTTTATTTTGTACCGCGTTTTGCTTAGAATGCGCCTTAGCCATATTCAACTCCTAGATAGTTGTTTGTGGTGAGCGGCGTTGGTGTGTTGCTGCACATCAGGCAATGACGCGGCGGTGAAACTGGCCTCAGAACTGGTTGCCAAAGGGATCACCCCCCTGCGCGTGGTGTTCCCGCCGGGCGTGGATGCGAACGGCTATCTGTGCAAGGTTGGCGAGCCGGAAACCGCCTTTGCCCTGCTGCTTGAGGGTGCCATACCGATGCAGGCGGCGGCGGACATGGTCACACTTGAGCGCCAGACACCTGAGCCGGACACCGTGCCAGCACCCGCTTCCCCTTTAGCCGCTGAACCCGCGCCCGGTGTGACGCCGAATGTGGTCTGTGAGTCGGGTGAGCATGGCGAGCTGCTGATCTCCGTCGGGACACTGCAATGGTGTCTGCGCGGCATGGGGACGGTGAAAGCCGGTGCGGCTGCGATGAAACTGAATGCGCAGGTTGTTGATAGCCAAAGCGGCGTGCTGTTCGCTGACGGGATTGACCTGATGAGCGGACGCTCACGCACCAGTTACGCCCGCATGGCCGCCGCTGAGCTGGGCTTGACCGAAGGGGATCTCCGGCGGGCGCTGGGTCAGGTGTTACTGGCGATCGAACAGTGGCAGCAGCAAGGCGGCGCGGCCTCCGCCGCCAAAGCACCGAAAATGAGCGACACCGAACAGGCAGCCGCACTGGCCTTGCTGCAAGAGCCGTACCTGACCGCCCGTATTACCGCTGACTTAGCCGCCTGTGGGGTTGTCGGCGAATCCACTAACTTACTGGCAGGCTTCTTGGCGGCGGTGAGTCGCAAACTGCCCAAACCCTTAGCTGTTTTGATCCAAAGCAGCAGCGCCGCCGGAAAATCCTCGCTGATGGACGCGGTGCTGAACCTGATACCGGAAGAAGAGCGCATCCAGTACAGCGCCATGACCGGCCAGAGCCTGTTTTATCTGGGGGAAACCAATCTCCAGCATAAAATCCTCGCCATTGCCGAAGAAGAAGGGGTGCGGCAGGCCGCCTATGCGCTCAAGCTGTTGCAAAGTGATGGCGAGCTGACCATGGCGAGCACGGGCAAGGATGAAGCCACGGGCAATCTGGTCACCAAAAGCTACACGGTGAAAGGCCCGGTGATGCTGATGCTGACCACGACCGCCATCGATGTCGATGAAGAGCTGCTCAATCGCTGTCTGGTACTGACGGTGAATGAATCCCGCGAACAAACCGAAGCCATCCATGCGGTGCAGCGCCACAAACAAACGCTCGAAGGCTTGCTGGCCGAGAACGAGCGCGACTATCTGACACAGCTTCACCAGAACGCGCAGCGGCTGCTGAAACCGCTGAATGTGGTGAATCCGTATGCGCACCAACTGACCTTTATGTCAGACAAAACCCGTACCCGCCGTGACCATATGAAATATCTGACGCTGATCCAGAGTATCGCCCTGTTACACCAGTATCAGCGGGAAATCAAAACGGCGGCGCATCGCGGCAAGACACTGGAATATATCGAAGTGACGAAAGACGATATCCGGCTGGCCAATCAGTTGGCACATGAAATCTTAGGCCGGACGCTGGACGAGATGCCGCCGCAGACGCGCAAGCTGTTGCTGCTGATCCGGCAGATGGTGCACGAGATGGCAGCAGAACAGCAATGCACCCTGAACGCCGTTCGCTTTACCCGGCGGGATATCCGCGCTGATACGAACTGGAGTGACAGCCAGCTTAAGCTGCATTGCCAGCGCTTAAGTGACATGGAGTACCTGCTGATCCACGGCGGCAGCCGCGGGCACTTGTTGCAGTACGAACTGCTGTGGGACGGTGACGGCGAAAGCAGCCACTTAAACGGTCTGATTGTGCCTGTATGATCTCCGCAAGTCTGGGTAGAACAGAGGCAAGTCGATGCTAAGTCTGCCCCAGGTCTGGGCTAAGTCTGGGTAAGCAAAATAGCCATAAAGCCACAGCCAGAGAGGGTTAGGCGCTCGCAAGTCTGACAAAACGAAAAATCACTGTTTCGGAAACACATTAAAATCGCCCCGTCATACCGTACCGCCGGATAACATCCACGACAAAAAGGAAAATCCGCATGACAACTTCACACGACAGCACGCTGATGACACTGCGCCAGCAACTGGAAGCCTGGCTGGATGTCCGGGCATTGCAGGGAAGCAGCCCCAAAACACTGGAAACCTATCGTGCCCAACTGCGCCCCTTCATCGAATGGTGCGAACAGCGGGCAGTTCACTACGCACCGCAAGTCTCGTTACCCCTGCTGGAGAGCTGGCAGCGTTACCTGCGCAGTTACCGTAAACCGGATGGGCAACTTTACAGCAATAACAGCCAGCGCGAACGGCTGGGCACACTGCGGCTGTGGTTCCGCCACTTATTACAGCGACACCACATTCTCTACAATCCGGCGGAACACCTGGTGTTACCCAAGGAAGAGAAACGCCTGCCCGCACAGGTGCTAAGTGAAAGTGAAACGGCGCAGGTGCTGGACAGTCTGGACACGCAGACGCCGATGGGCTTGCGCAACCGGGCAATACTGGAAATCCTCTGGAGCAGTGGCATCCGGCGCATGGAGCTGCGCCAGCTCCGGCGGGGAGATATCGACTTCGAACGTGGTGCGGTCGTGGTGAATCAGGGCAAAGGCAATAAAGACCGGGTGGTGCCTGTCGGTGAGCGGGCGCTGGGCTGGCTGAAACGCTATCTGGTGCATGTCCGGCCCCAGTTGGCGGCACACTATGACAGCGGTTACCTGTTTATCTCGCAAAAGGGCAGGCCGCTCAGTCTGGGGCACCTGACGCAAATCGCGGGCAAGGCCATCCGTGAACAAGCGAAACTGAACAAGCCGGGCGCCTGCCACCTGTTTCGACACTCAATGGCGACGCAGATGCTGGACAACGGCGCGGATATCCGCCATATCCAGGCGATGCTGGGGCATGAAAAGCTCAACACGACACAGGTCTATACGCGGGTCGCCATCAAACAGCTCAAGCGGGTGCACAGCCAGACCCATCCGGCAGAGCGTGACACTCAGACACAGTCAGAGTCGGACAGCCATGCCAGCACACCAGAGAGCCGCTCAGACCGTGCCCGCGGAGAGCCGGATACCGAACCCAGCCCCCGCCGCACCGGACAGCCCGATAACCCCCGTTGAGTTCGCTGACGTTCGGTGCGGGGGCAGACCGTGGCCGGACTGCCCGTCGGCTTCGGTGTTGGCGGGGGTACGTGGGCAATGGCCGGCCTGCGCAGTCGTGTCCCCGTTGAGCCAGTGCAGGCCGCCCAAAGCCCACTCAACATAATGCGGGGGAATTATACGCCACTCACCGGGCGGCGGCGCGACCCGAATCCACACCGAGCAGCGGTTCGCAGCGTATAATACACATTATGTCTTCGCCCCCGCTGTTCGGCATCGCGGGGTGTGGCGCACAAGGCTGCGCCTTCTGCTCTTATCACCTGAGCCAGTCCCTGGCAAAAAACCGCGTCGAATCTGAACATGATGCCAACGTAAGGTTCTACTACGTTAAATAGATATTTAACGTAGTAAGAAAAAATCAGGTCTTATCTGCATTCAAACTGGTTTCTTCTTTAGCGGCCTTGCTCTCATCCGGCCAACTACGCTGTAGGCAGGTCGGCCTGCGGCCTCCGTTAATTTACCTCCCCCGCCCCACCCCTGCTGCACTGGCTGCGCGCGGCTCGCACTGCGCTGCGCTCCGTTGCTCGTTGCCGTGCTCGCCATCTCCGCCCCGTGCAGCTCCCTGAGGGGGCTTCCCTTGAACAAGGCGGGGTCATGCAAGGCCGTGCCCGATCTGAAACGGGGGTGATCCAGAGCGTCGCAGGGGCGCCGCTTGCAGGCTCTATGCCGCCCGCACCCGCAGAACGGCCGCCTGCCGTCCGGCGAGCCGGACGACGTTCGCCCGTTGCCGAAAGTGAAAAGCATCACAAAAACAGACTGTTCAGTGAATCACGGCAGAGAATGGCCGCTATACTGCCTCATGGGTTACGACAGTCGCGTAGCAAAAGTTCATCAGGGCAGTTCAGCAAAACCGCCTGAAAGCGCACATCGGCGTTTTAGGTTCGAGGTCGTTAATGGAATGGGTAAAAGTGGCTCTTTAATAATCTGATAATCAAGGGAAAAATCCCTTAAAAAAGTATGACCGCACCCAAACCCACCCTAAGACCCGATAGGGCTGATGGGCGGGGTGAATCCTTATTCTTACGTTCATAACCCCACCGGATGGGTAGATCCGTTCGGATTAACAACAACATCATTTATAAATGATGATGTTGTTAATCATTCTAGTAAAGGAGATTGGAAAGAAGCTAGTTCTATGCCTCCGAGGGATAGAAAAACATTTCCAAACGGAAGATTAAGCGGTGGAGGACACGGGCAGTCAGCTATTAGGGAATTGGAAGCTAGAGGAATCCCTTACAATATAGAGCATACTTATCCTAATGGGGTACGGGTAGGAAATATACCTAACCATGCATCTAAAGCAAAACGTAAAGGAACAGGCCAATCATGGTTCCCAGAAAACTGGACTGATGCAGATATCAAACATGCCGGGAAAATAGTTTGGAACTCTCCAAATAGCTCGACAGTAACTATGCTTTCAGGCGGAACTATGGTTTCAGGAACACATAATGGAGTCTTTATCCGGGTTGTCCGTGACCCTAAAGGGGGCGGTTCTATTTTCCCAGATAATTCAATTCAACCTTAATGCATGATGGATTATATGAATATAGAACATAACATTCGTGAGATTAAAAGAAAGTGTGATGAAATACTCTCTTTTGATATGTGGTTTAATTTTCATGAGAGTTTTTTTTGGCCAATCATTGAACTAATTGATGTTGATAATAATTTTATTATAAATATCTATAGTTCTATTGAAGATAAATATCTTGAAATCTTGTGTTACGAACCAGTAATTATTTCTGTGATCGAGTCTACCCAGAGCAGAGAACTAATTGATTTAATGAAAAATATGAGAGATAAAAAACCTGATTTAATTGATGATGTTCTTATTCATGATATCGAGTCAGCCTTGTTTGTTAATTATGATGAGTCGGAAAATCATTTAAGTGCTCAAGAGTTTAAAGATACTTACATGACTATTAAAAGACTAATTAAAGAGGATTTAAATAAACATCAAAATAATGATGAAATAAAAAAAACCTTAGACTCAATCATTGCTTTTTCAGAAAAAAATAGGCATGATTATTTCTTTTATGTCCATGTTTATTGGTTAAGTCTTTATTTTTATAAATCAAGTTGTAAACTTAAAAACCAAGATGAAATAGAATTTTATAAGAGTAATTTATCTAAGCTATTTCCATGTGGTAGTTTTTAAATTAATAATGACTGAAATATGGTTCATGTTATAAATTCGGAAGATCCTCGTGATCTTCCGGCTTTGTTTTTTTAAGAGCGACCCACTCCCTGCCTTTAGTTGGTAAGGCTCCTGTGATCTCACCTTGCGTTGGCAGACAACACCAAAATGGGATTTTAACTGGAGGAATTATCAGGCTAGGGGAGCAACTCATTCAACCTATTTTCGGCCGGACAGGCAATCGACGGAGAACATCACGTAACCAGACCCACGGCTCATGCAGGGCGCGAGCACACTATTTTAGCCACCTTTTAAAGGTTATTATTTTTCAAGATTACAGTTTTTTAGTGTTTTAGTCGAGTAAAATGCAACCAGATAAACAATTCTTTAAACTTTTATAGGAGGATATAGAGTTAAAGACTAAAATTTACATTTTAAGGGTAAATATTAATCAAAGTATGCTCGCGCCCTGACGGCTCATGGCCGTTAAGTTTGGTGGTTACCAGTAAACTATCTTATCGCTGCATGATAAAGAGTTTTATTGTTTATTTAATTCTCTGTATTTTTATGAATTCCATATAAAAATAGATTAAAATGTTTATTTTAAATTTTAAGAATGCATGATTTAATTGAGATTGTTTATTTTTAGATTTATAAACTTAGTCTTTAAAATCGGTTATGTTATGAGAGTGAGGAAGAGAAATTATTAGTGTATATCAATTATCATATAAATTATAAAAGAGAGAATAATATTAATAATTTTTTCCTTGCTTGAATCCTCATTGGATGATCTATTTTCAAAAGTATATATTACCTTGCTTGAGTTATATCATGCAGAATAAGGAAAAATCATCTCAAAGAAAGAATTATAAAAAATGCGGATGATGTCTTGTTATCTAAATTTGAACAGATTGATAAAGCGCGATTTTACGTCAATGGCAAAGATATGTGCTCGCTATTTTTGACGTCTAAGAAACATACGAGTCTGTTTTTATTCCTGAAAATTTTAGCTTGTGTGATGCCATGAGGGAATGACTCCAGACAGAAAAATAGGTTAGTGAAAATAGAATTCGTGATAATGAACTAATTTTATAAATAATTATTTCTTACTCAATTGAACACGGTTTTACCTGTTCAGTTCAACATAAAAAACAGTAAAAGGAAAAAATAATATGGTATTGTCACAAAGACGTTTGCCTGAAGTAAGATGCCAATCGGATTGGTTTATTGTGTTTGGTAATTGTCCTTATTATTCTGATGAAACTCCTGTCACCATTGAATTAGAACAAGCCTTTGATCGTATTATTGGCTATTACAAGAAGACGGGGTCTTATTTTGAAGTGCGTTATGAAGGCAATGAGTATAGTCCTAAGAAAAGGGTTGAGGGTGTTTTTACTTTAACATTTAAACAATTCAATTTTGATAAAAATACATCGGGTTATGGTGATTGCCTATTTACAGAAAAACACACAACAGATTGTCTGAATGAATTTATTCACTTGTTAAATGATTTTATTAAAAAGTCAGAGTGTCAATAACCATTTAGGAATACCGCCAGAAAATAAAAAAACCGGATTGCTGAATTCAGCATCCGGATTATTTATTCTTGTTGTTATCAAGCCAATAATATTGGCAGTTCAGCCCGAAGCACAATCGTGCCATAGGCGGTTTCAACAGTAATTGGGTGATCGAGCAATCCACTCTCTGCCAGCCAGTCGCCTGCCAGATAAAGCTCACCATTTTCACGCACCCAATCGACCCCCTGATGGGGATCAAGTTCTGTTTCCTGAATCAGCGTGGCGATATCCGGTTCGGCTTCTGGCTTAATCAGGGACAGGATTAGCCCATTGGCGAATTGCTCAATATGAAACAACGCATCGGCCGTAAAACCAATCTGATTCAGCGTGTTACCACTGATAATACATTCCGGCAGTTCATCAGGATGAGAGGAAAGATGTAGGTTCATAGATACGTTCCTTGTGTCGTTTGAGGCTGTTTTTACTGGCATAAATGCGAACCGCTTCCCAAAACGAAAATATTGCCATCAATCGTTGGAAAACTGTTCGCTTTTTTTGTTCTTGTTGTTTTATTTTAACTATAAAACAATGAGTTAACGATTTTTCTTCAAGCTGATTTTATTGAGCTGGCCGGGAAATTGCTGTAGCCAGTGTGCCACCTCGATATCGTCCCATTCACCGTCACTCAGGCTTTTCAGGCAGTGCCACAGTTCATGAAAATTCAGGGCGGTGATGATCAAACAGCCCGGCATCACTCTGATTTTTAACGGATCATTGATAGAAAATCCGGCTTCACTGAGCCAATTTCCGCTCAAATTAATGGCAGGCGTATTGCGGTTAAGTCCTTTGGGGCGGTAAACGACTTTCTGATACCGTTCCGGTTGAGAAATTTTGTAAATGCGGGTGTCTGCATTAGAATGCGTGTTAGCCATAATAACTATTCCTCGTAGTTGTTGCGGTTAGCGGCTTTATCGTGCTACCAACACGGTAAAGCCGCGTTCATTTCATCGCCTACTCTATCGCTCGCCTGAACAACATTCCATCATCAATTACTGCCTTTGCGAAGCCGCTCGCAAAATAAATACTGGATGTACATCCAATTAAATTTGTTGCAAAAAAGCGTGTTACGTTACTCAATAAATCCGCTTTTTTCGCCGAAAATGCTAGTAATTTATCAATAATGAATGCATATTTGGCCTCTCTATCATGTCACTCTGGTCATGAGCAAAATTGAGCGGTTGCACGGCTTTGAGGTGTTGTTGCTGAAGAAAGAGGACTACATTTTGCTGAACACCATCAGCCACCAAGTCCTAATAAACAGACGGTCAGTTGAGCTAAAAATCTATAATGAAGGAGCTTATGGAAGATGGTAAAAAAGTTATTTTTATCCTTTTTAGCTGTCATGCTGATGACATTTTCATCTTTATCTCTTGCTGTTTATACGACTGTATTCGAGACCAAGACATATTACATTACAATTAATGTGCTTTGCCCTGAGGGAAATGTTAGTTGTGCTAATGTGAGTTACACCGGGGTAAGGAAGAAAGATAACGCTTCTATTACATTAAAAGGAGCCACCCTGAATAGAAATTTTAAAACCGGAGATTGCAGCTTCTATGGTTATGAGTTTAAGAATAAAGATGTAACATACACGATCTACCAACACGGTAGATTGGAAATTTCAAGAAAAGGGAAACGGCTTTTTTCAGAAGACGGTGTTTTTAAATATTAATAAATATATCCGCCAATGAATTTTTATCTAACTGAAACAAAAAGTTATTGATCAATCGTTTGTGTTATCTGTATGTATTGCCAGTATTTTTTAAATCCCGCGTACTTAATTCTGCTAAAACTATCACAAAATCACGTTAGCAACTATTTATCTGATTTATTATTTGATAACCATATTTTTCTATTTGAAATCAAAACAAACGCTAGTACAATTACTATACTTTTTCGCTGTCCAGAGTTCTTTGCATAGCACTCTTAGGGTCGAGAAATAGAAATAAGTGTCAATTTTCTATCTTGTAAGAACCGCACTTAAGATACCAAATAGCAATTGTAAAACAGTCGCTTATAAGTGATGTGGTGTTGTTTCCACAATTCAAGATATACCTTCATGACATATTGTAAACTCAGGAAAATATCAGGCTGCTGTTGAGAGGCAGAGGGTCGTTTTTTCTGGTTGTATTGACTAATGTCATGACATAAAAGAACAGTAGTAAAGCTGATGTTGCGAATTTAACATTAATGAGTTGATTTTCAAGGTTAAAATTCCAAAACCGTTTTCTCATATCAAATTTGATTATGAAGGGGGAATGATGTTTTTCCATGTTGTCAACAAAAATTATATTATCGTATTTGCTTTAATATTGGGAGTGGTCATTGCATTTTTATCTCTTAATAACAGTCGATTGGGGATTATTGGTTATGCTGATAAACATTGTCAGAAGAACACCGCCTGTTTGATTGATATAAATAAAATCACGCCTTTTGACTGGGACAAAATGTATATTATCGATAAGGGAATGAAACCGAAGGATATTGAGGGCATTATCGGGGCTGCATTCAAGGAAAAAGCCAGTCTTTTTTATAAGGTTATCTTTGTCAGAAATAAAAAAGTGGTTTATTCAGATGAGTATCATCCTTCAGATGATTCTTATAAGAAAAAGTTTATCCAACCTAATTTTCACTATCCTCATGAAAGAACTGGGAATTATTTTAGCCATTATGCTATCTCGAAAAATAACTCCATTCTTTCAGTAGAAATTGAGCATAAGCCATTTATGGGCGATAAAGTTTACTACAAGATTTCCCCTTCTAATGTGCAGCAAGTTAGGGGCAAAAATTTTTAAATTTCTCCGGCCTTTTCAGGAAAATGAGTCAAGTTGATACAGAATGGGGTGCAGGCGTTATTTCTGCTTCGCCTGCACTTTTTTGCCTGTTTTTGTTGTGCTGTTTTGAGTGGGTTTGTGAGACGGCTTTTTGCTGTTTTTCCGCTTTGATGGTGGAGCCTTGTCAGTTAAGTGACCTTTTACCGCTTCTGGTCTATTTTTTTGTGCTTTTAAACGCTTTTCCAAATCACATGTGGTTTTTATGTTTTCTAAGGTTCGAGTTAATCCGGCTATCAAGCGCTCATCTTTATCTGCCCGGGCATATTGGAGCTGTTTCTCCAGTGTTTGCCTTTTTATCTTACATCCTGATTTATTTTGGCTTGCGTAGGCCACGTTCATACTGAAAACGATCAACACTGATAAGATCAAAGTTTTCGACATCATGAATCATTCCTAAGGTTATTGAGAGCACTTATCCAAAATTTTATACTTTGATCCCGATTTGATCCTGAAAATTCACCCGGGTTTACACTGTAAAAGTGACGGGAGGAGGCTTTTATCTTTTTTGTTGAGAATAAGGCTATAATGCCCTTTTAGTTGTCTGGTAGGGCATCAGGCAAGTTATCAATATTCTGCTCCCGGGGTTAAATTGAATGTTAAGTTATCGTCACAGCTTCCATGCCGGCAACCATGCCGATGTGCTCAAGCACACGGTGCAAAGCCTGATCATTGAGTCACTGAAAACAAAAGAAAAACCTTTCCTGTATCTTGATACTCACTCAGGTGCTGGTCGTTATCAATTGAGTGGGGAACATGCCGAGCGTACAGGAGAGTACCTGGACGGTATTGCCCGTGTTTGGCAGCGTGATGATATTCCTGAGGAGTTGTCGGCGTATATCAATGTCGTGAAAACACTGAATTCACATGGTTCTCTACGCTATTATCCCGGCTCTCCGCTGATTGCCCGTCATTTATTGCGGGAATATGATGAGCTTAACCTGAGTGAATTGCATTCCAGTGATTTTCCTTTGTTACGCACCGAATTTTCTCGTGACAATCGTACCCGTGTCCTGCGGGAAAATGGCTTTCAGCAGTTGAAATCAAAACTCCCACCAAGAAGCCGTCGTGGTTTTGTGCTGATCGACCCGTCTTATGAATTGAAGTCAGATTATGAGAATGTCGTTCATGGCATTCAGGAAGGGTATAAGCGCTTTGCTACCGGCACTTATGCATTGTGGTATCCCGTTGTTCTGCGCCAGCAGATTAAGCGCTTGGTGAAGAACCTAAAATCGACAGGTATCCGCAATATTTTACAAATTGAACTGGGTGTGCGTCCTGACAGTGATCAACGTGGTATGACGGCATCGGGCATGATTGTCATTAATCCACCGTGGAAATTGGAACAGCAGATGAAGGCAGTATTGCCGTGGCTGCATCAGGTGCTGGTGCCTGAAGGTACAGGACATACTTTAGTGGAGTGGATCGTACCTGAATAAGGTGAGGGATGTTATTTCCCAATAGCTGTGGCCTATGGCAATGAGAGTTAGAATCATCCACAGTCAGTGATAACTTTTTGTAATAATAGGCGTCAGGTTGAACTTTAGCAGTAACTTAATTGATTAGACGGAAGTGACCTAAGATGAGTAAACATTACGATTATATTGCAATTGGGGGTGGCAGTGGCGGCATTGCTTCCATTAACCGTGCAGCCATGTATGGGCAGAAATGTGCCCTGATTGAAGCAAAAGCATTAGGTGGAACATGTGTCAATGTGGGCTGTGTACCGAAAAAAGTGATGTGGCATGCTGCTCAAGTTGCGGAATCTATTCATCAATATGGTCCCGATTATGGTTTTGATACCACCGTCAATCGTTTTGACTGGAAAAAACTGATTGCCAACCGCACGGCCTATATTGATCGCATCCATCAGTCATATGAGCGTGTGTTGGGTAACAATAAGGTGGATGTGATTCAGGGTTTCGCCCGTTTTGTTGATGCGCACACGGTTGAAGTGAATGGTGAACACATTACGGCTGACCATATTCTGATTGCGACGGGCGGCCGTCCGATAAGCCCGGCTATTCCCGGTGCGGAATACGGCATTGATTCAGATGGTTTCTTTGAACTGGATGAGATGCCGAAACGTGTTGCCGTGGTGGGAGCCGGTTATATCGCGGTTGAAATCGCGGGTGTCTTGAATGCGCTGGGCAGTGAAACCCATTTGTTTGTTCGTCAACATGCTCCGCTGCGTTCTTTCGATCCTATGATTGTGGAGACATTGTTGGATGTCATCAAAAGTGAAGGGCCGACACTACATACGGAAGCAATAGTAAAGTCCGTGATTAAAAATAGTGATGGCAGCCTGACTGTTCAATTGCAGGATGGCAGGGAGCAGACAGTAGATACGTTGATCTGGGCGATTGGGCGTGAACCGATGACGGATAAGTTGAATCTGGCGGCAGCCGGTGTTGCGTTGAGTGAGAAAGGATATCTTCAGGTTGATAAATATCAGAACACCAATGTTCGGGGTATTTATGCCGTTGGTGATAACACGGGGGCAGTGGAATTGACGCCAGTCGCGGTTGCGGCAGGGCGCCGTTTATCCGAACGTTTGTTTAATAATAAACCGGAAGAGCATCTGGATTACACCAACGTACCAACGGTGGTATTCAGCCATCCGCCAATCGGTGTTGTCGGTTTGACGGAGCCGCAGGCAAAGGCGCAGTATGGTGACGATCAGGTTAAAGTTTATACCTCATCATTTACCGCGATGTACACTGCAGTAACGCAACATCGTCAGCCATGCCGCATGAAGCTGGTCTGTGTGGGTGCCGATGAAAAGATTGTGGGTATCCACGGTATTGGTTTTGGTATGGATGAGATGCTGCAAGGTTTTGCGGTTGCGCTGAAAATGGGAGCAACCAAAAAGGATTTTGATAATACGGTTGCGATCCATCCGACTGCGGCGGAAGAGTTTGTTACTATGAGATAGTGGGGTGATGCAGGAAGAATATCCACTTATTTCTGAAGAAAAGGTCAGGTTATTCTGGCCTTTTTCGCGTATTTATAGTGGCTGTTTTTTGTGTTTATATGTGAATGAAAGGTCTATTAATAAAAATTATTCTTAAACTTAAAAAATAAAATTAGGAAGGTAAGAACGGTCGTATGGAATTACGGATTAAGTTAAGTCGTGAGATAGTCAAATGAGTGTCTGCCAGCTCAAATCTCGGCTAATACAAATAATTCCTTACTTTCAGTAGTTATTTTTCTATTTATTATTAGATATGGATTTTTCACTATTTCTTATTATTGGGCATTGAGTTAATGTCCGATTCCATTGTTGTACAGTCATACAGTGTACTTCAAAAGATTTTTTCCATCCTCGTTTTGGGCCTTTAATCCATTCAGTATTCCAAAGCTTGTTTTGTAAACCAGCAAGCTCAGCAGGCTGCAATGATGACAAACCGATAAGCACGATATATCGCATAGGCTTATCTGCTACACCTTGCTCCAGACTGAGATATATCAAGCTATCACGTAGCTTGGGAAATAATTCGTTATTTACAAGTTTGTCACTTTGCAGTTTAAGGCGAAATTCCTCTTGTTCTTTTACCTTAAGATGTCTAGGAATCATTCCATTTTCAGGATCTTTTATTTCTATCAGCCAAAGTTGGTTTGACCATTCGACTACAAAATCGACGGATTTCAGTAAATGGCTTAGACCATGACCTTCTGGGCCTTTTGCATCCAATTTTCTTACTGATTGAGCTTTAGAAAAATCAAAATAGAGGTCACCTTCAATCCATTCAGGATGCGTATGTATTATCATTTTGCGCCTCCTAATGAATGTTGAATTTCAAGGTCATACAGACGTAAGTATTCATCGGCAATCTTATTGGGTGTCACATCCTTATAATGTTTAAACATATGGCCTACGACGCCATCATGTTTGGTTTTTTCCAGTGCAAAATAGCGTATAGATTCATTTTGCTGCTTAGCAAACTCCAGTTCTTTCAAAAAAGCATAGTTATGTGTCGCAATAAATATTTGTACGCCACGCTCGGCAAGCATCACGAGTATTTTGGCAACATTCTGCATTAGCGAAGGGTTCAGGTTAGCTTCTGGTTCATCCCAAAATAGGGTGTTGTTACTGAATAGGGAGCCATTGTGAATGAGCTGCCAAATTAAAGCTAATTTGCGATGACCTTCGGCAACAAGAGAAATTTCTAATTTAGAGTTACCTGAAGTGAGTTGGAATTCCTCTCCATTGAGGCTGACACGGCCTCCCACTGTTTTACGAATTAATTCTAACAAGGGTTGCTCATCTTTAAGTGGCATTCCCTTACGGGCAGGTAAGTAAGCCTGTTTGACGATGTCGTAATAGATTTCTTCGAACGCTAGCTCATATTTGTCGTATAACGAAATAAATCCAGGTGCAAATGAAAGTACTTCTTTTACGGGAATGAAAACAGGCGCATTAGACAAATCTAACTCGCCTTTTATTATTTCGAAGAGATTGTGGCGAGTATTATCAAACTTAAAGTTCAGAGTCTTAATTGACATGCCATCATATGAACTATCAATAGTGACAGATGCGCTGGTTGAACCTTTTTTACGTGTCACTAATCTGGAAACGTTACCACCACTTGGGCGAAAGACATTGGCTAGTTTCTTTTTTAAAGCATCAGAGCTGTGCCCCTGTTGTTGCACACAGTATAGGAGTTTCATCAAGTGTGTTTTACCGGTGCCGTTTTCACCAATAAAGACATTGATTCCAGAAGTAAATTTAAATTCGGCTTGTTTGAAAGCACCGAAGTTTTCTAAGTATAAGGCGGTAAACATAGCGCATTCCTATCCAATTGTTTTTGTAAGAGTAATGCCTTTATCATAGCTGAGCAAGCCGCCACACTTGCTCTGTTTTATTTTGTAAATGGGGGATCACAACCCCGGTGCTTTCCACAATGACGTCGTCAGACCATCATCCACCAGATGCAACTGATCAGCATAGACTGTCTGCCAATCTTTTTTCGCTTTTTGGTAAATCTCACGGAGGCTTAAGTCTGGCTGATGTTCTCGCTCCCAGCGCACCAGTTTTTCCCCTGTTGCAGGGAGGGAATCATATAACCCAACGCCGACACCTGCTGCAATTGCACAACCCAGCGCCGTCGCTTCTTTGACGACGGGAACTCTTACCGGTAGTCCGGTGACGTCAGACAGAATCTGGCTCCAGAGTTTGCCTTTTGAACCGCCACCCGCGAAGACCAGTGAATCCGGTTGGACACCCGAGAAGGCCGAAACCATGTCGAGGTTACACGCCGAGACGATGGCTGCGTTTTCTTCCAGTGCACGAAATAGGGTTGCCTTGTTGCATTTTTCCGGATCAATCGAGAGGTTGAGGAAGGAGGGGGCGGCGTGATACCACGATTTAAAACGCATGACATCAGAGAAAATCGGCATGATGCCATGCGCACCAGCGGGAACCCTGGCCGCCATATCTTCCAGCAGACTATAAGTATCAACGCCCAGACGTTCTGCCAGCAGCTTTTCTTCTGCGCAAAAAGCATCGCGGAACCAGCGCATGGTGAGTCCGGTGAAGAAGCTGATGGATTCCGCTTGTGCCATGCCGGGGATAACATGGGGGTTGATGCGGATGTTCATGTTGGGATCGGTAATCGGGGCTGGCAGGTTGACGACTTGTTGCCAGAATGTCCCGCCGAGTACTGCGGTTTGAGCCGGTTTGACGACGCCAATGCCGAGGCAGCCAAGCTGGACATCGCCGCCGCCCATAATCACGGGTGTACCACTGCTCAGGCCGCATTCAGCCGCCGCTTTCTCTGTGATATAACCGAGCAGGGTGCCCGTTTCTTTGACGGGGGAAAGGATATCGGAGCGCAGCCCGGCCATTCCCAGCAGGCTTGGACGCCAATCGCGGCTGACTAAATCCAGCATACCGGTTGTGCCTGCGTTGGAAGGATCAACCGCCAATTCACCACTCAACATATACGCCAGCCAATCGCTGATCATCGTCAGGGTGCTGGCTTGCCGATAGATATCAGCACGGTGGTGTGCCAGCCAAAGCAAACGCGGCATGGCACCCAATGCCAAGGTTTGGCCGGAGTAGCGGTAGACGTCATACTCAAAGGTATTGTTGTAAAGCTCTTTCAGCTCGTTGACTTCATGGCTGGAGCGGGCATCCACGTTGGCACATGCCCAAATAGGGTCGCCCTCGCGATTATAAAGGACGATACCTTCCCGCATTGAACAGGCAGCAACACCCTGAATGGCATTGGCGGGCAGTTCCGCCTTTTGCAGTGCCTGCCGGATACATTGGCAGGCCAGTTGCCAGTTGGTTTTCAGGTCAAACTCCATAGAACCCGCAACATTCGGTACGGGCTGGTGTATCCACTCAGCCTGTCCGACGGCGATCTGATTTCCTTCGAGATCAAATATAACTGCACGGATACTGCCAGTCCCTGCATCAAGCGCCATCAGATATTTCCTTGATGGGTGGGCATGAGCGCGTTGATTCATGATGCTATCCTCGTCTGTTGTTATCTTCTTATTCGATATGGCACAGGGGATGGATAGATATTATTAGTCGATCAAGTCAGCATAGCTCTCGCGGTCTGTTCTTCTGTCACCAGTGAACTGATATAGCCCCCTTTCAGAGCGGCAACAATGGCATCGGCTTTTTCGATTCCACCTGCCACACCCATCACGTTCGGGATGGTTTTCATTTCTGGTAGGGAGATACCTATCAACTCTTGATGGATATCAATATCGCTGACGAGTTCTCCGTCCGCATTGAAGAAGTAACCGAGAATATCCCCGACTGCCCCTTTGCGGCCAAACATCAGTTGTTCACCATCACTGACATAACCGGAACGCATAATGGTTGCATTCTGTTTCTGGTTGATGGCACCAATCCCGACAACCGCGATATCGGCCGCACAGGCGGCCAGAATCACATCCCGCACACTGCGTTCTTCGCGGAATGTTGCCGCGACTTGATGGGTGGAAGCCCGCAATGGTGCCGGAATAATGCTGACAGGACAGTCTGCATCAAGTTGGCCAATGCCCGTCATATAAGGGCCAACACCACCGGACAGCGTCACCAGCCGAGTTTGTTGGGATGCGATAAAACCGCTCAGGTGCTGCAACGTACACATGGGGGTTTCACCAAACCCAATCGCCAACAGTTGATGAGGTTCAATCAGCGCCATCAACAGGTGAGCTGCTCCGATACCCAGACGGGCATTCACGTTTATGCCGTCAAGGGTGGGTAACACGCGAACCTGTTTGAGATGAAAACGTTTTTGCAAAGCATCTTCTAATTCAAGGCACCCTTCATAGCGTGAATTGATCTGAACGCGGATCACGCCAGACTGACGCCCTTTCTCCAGCAAGCGGGAAACTTTAAGACGGCTTAAGCCAAGCAATTCACCGATGTCCCCTTGAGTCAGACCATCGTGATAGTAAAACCAGGCAATACGGGCCATTAGTTCTTCTTCACTCATGCAATTTCCTGGATAGTTGTGACCTGAATAGTCAATTTCCTCGGATAAGACGCTTTTCTCTGATACTGATTGTTTCTTGCTTGATTTGATCGACATAACAACTTATTGATCCACAGGGAAAGGATAATCATTAAAGCCCCTAATGTGCTAGAGGCTTATCGCAACATTTTGAACATATTTTAATGTAGATCTAACTTTTTCACAAAATGTGATCTAATCATTGAAAAAATCTTAAGTTTTGAATTAGAGTATTGAACAAATGTATTTTTAATAAATAAAAGTTCATATTTGGCATCGGTGTCAGAAACGCAAGCCTAAAATGCTATATGAGGTATGTGATGTCACAGAGCAATACCGCCACTAATACCGCTCCGCTTTTTTGAATTCCGTTGATAAATAGTCGTTTTTAGCTGTCTGTGGGAAACGTCAATGGGCTTCTGTTTCACAACAACAAATTTCTGAAACGTAAAAAACGATACTGAAATAAAAATAGACGGAGATAGGAATGAAAGCACCCATAATAAAAACACTGGCTTTATCTGTTGCAGTCAGTCTGATGTGCCTCTCTTGGGCTCAGGCGGCAGAAAGGATAGCGTTTATTCCTAAATTAGTCGGTGTAGAATTCTTTACCAGTGGCGGTCAAGGTGCGATGCAAGCCGGCAAGACTCTGGGCGTTGAAGTTACTTACAATGGCCCGACAGAGTCAAGCATGGTAGAACAGGTTCAGCTTATCAATAAATTCGTTAATCAAGGCTATGATGCGATTGTAGTGTCGGCCGTGTCTACGCATGGTTTGTGCCCGGCCTTGAAACGTGCCATGAAACGGGGTGTCAAGGTATTGACGTGGGATTCCGATACTTCGCCTGAATGCCGCTCTATCTATATTGATCAGGGAACGCCAAAACAGTTGGGCGGGATTCTGGTGGATATGGCCGCCAATCAGGTAAAAAAAGAAAAGGCGAAGGTGGCCTTTTTCTATTCCAGCCCGACGGTGACGGATCAGAACCAATGGGTGAAAGAAGCTAAGTCCAAGATTGCCAAGGAGCATCCGAACTGGGAAATTGTCACTACACAGTTTGGCTATAATGATGCCACAAAATCCTTGCAGACTGCGGAAGGCATTTTGAAAGCGTGGGAGGATTTGGATGCAATTATTGCTCCAGATGCCAACGCCCTGCCAGCGGCGGCACAAGCGGCGGAGAATCTGAAACGTCAGGATGTGGCGATTGTTGGATTCAGTACGCCGAATGTGATGCGCCCTTATGTTGAAAACGGTACCGTCAAACAGTTCGCCCTGTGGGATGTGGTCAAACAGGGCAAGATAGCCATTCATGTTGCCAATGAAATATTGAAAAAAGGTGATCTGAATGTGGGAGATAAATTGAATATTCCTGATATTGGCAATATTGAGATTTCACCCAACAGCGTGCAGGGATATCGTTATGAAGCAAAAGGCAATGGCATTGTTGTCATGCCGGAACGGGTGATTTTTACCAAAGACAATATCAATCAATATGATTTCTAACCAAAACGATTTCTGATTCATGAGGCTGATATCCAGCCTGATTCTGATACTTTTCTGGAGGGAGAAATGGCAGATTTAGATGATATCAAAGATGGTAAAGATTTTGGCATTGATAAGCCACAAAAGAATACCCTGTTTGAATTGAAAGGTTGTGGTGCGCTGGATTGGGGCATGCAGTCCCGTTTGTCACGAATTTTTAATCCCACGACCAATAAAACGGTCATGCTGGCGTTTGATCACGGTTATTTCCAAGGGCCAACGACGGGTTTGGAGCGTATTGATATTAATATTGCCCCACTGTTTGAACATACTGACGTGCTGATGTGTACCCGTGGCATCCTGCGTAGTCAGGTTCCTCCTGCAACGAATAAACCCGTGGTGCTGCGTGCATCTGGTGCTAACTCGATTCTGACTGAGCTATCCAACGAAGCTGTCTCCGTGGCGATGGAAGATGCACTGCGGCTCAATGTCTGCGCGGTGGCGGCTCAGGTTTATATTGGTTCAGAACACGAACACCAATCGATTAAGAATATTATCAAGCTGGTGGATCAGGGAACCCGTTATGGTATGCCAACGATGGCGGTGACGGGCGTCGGTAAAGATATGGCGCGTGACCAACGTTACTTCTCGTTGGCAACCCGCATTGCCGCCGAAATAGGGGCGAACATCATCAAAACCTATTATGTTGATAGCGGTTTTGAGCGAATTGCGGCGGGTTGTCCGGTGCCGATTGTAATCGCCGGCGGTAAGAAATTGCCGGAGCTGGATGCGTTGAATATGTGCTATCAGGCGATTGATCAGGGAGCATCGGGGGTGGATATGGGACGTAATATTTTCCAGTCAGAGGCGCCGGTTGCAATGCTGAAAGCGGTGCAGGCCGTGGTGCATCACAATGAGAAACCCGCTCAGGCTTATGAGATTTTCCTGAGTGAAAAAGCCAAGGGAGAATAATATGCACGTCACATTGGTTGAGATTAATGTCAAGGCTGACAAGGTTGACGAATTTATTGAGGTTTTTCGGGATAATCACCTCGGTTCTGTTAAAGAGCCGGGCAATTTGCGGTTTGATGTACTGCGTGATGAGGATATCCCGACTCGCTTTTATATCTATGAAGCCTATGTCGATGAAGCGGCCGTTGCAGCACATAAGACAACGCCTCATTATCTGCGTTGTGTTGAAAAACTGGCGGCATTGATGACTGAACCCCGCAAGAAAACCACTTTTGTGGGCTTGATGCCGGAAGGGAAATAAAGACAGAAGCCGTTGTCTGACCGCAGGAATAACGCCCTTGACATGAATGTCGGGGGCGTTGTGCATTTAGGCGGCAAGGTTGAAATATCAAGTTTTAATTAACTGGTTGTTTAACTTCATCCATGGCGGCAGATATTGCTGTCAGGCTACGCTGAATATCGTCTTCCGTCGTTGCCCAAGAGCTGACACTGAGTCGGATGGCTTCTCGCCCTTGCCATGTTGTGTGCCCAAACCAGCATTCGCCGGATTGCTGAACTTTTTGCAACATTGCGCGCTGTAGGTTGATATCAGGCAGACAAGCGACCACCTGATTAAGTACAACGTCATTGAGAACATCAAAACCGAGTGACTTCAATCCCTTTTCCAGCATTTTTGTATATAAGCAGCAGCGATCAACCAGCTCCTCAATGCCTTGTGAGCCAAGCTCTGCGATTGCCGCCCACACTTCGACGGCTCTGGCTCTGCGGGAGAATTCTGGCAGCATATCCTTTGCCTGCCACATATCTTGTGTTTCCACATAGGCTGCCGAAGTTGTCATGACTTCTCTTGATGCCTGTTTATGGCGCACGATACACATACCACAATCGTAGGGAGTATTGAGCCATTTATGTGCGTCAACGGCCCAGGAATCGGCAATTTCAACACCTTCAACTAAGGCGGATTTCTCTCTTGATGCCCGTGCCCAAAGACCAAAAGCCCCATCCACATGCACCCAACTGCCCGCTTTTTTGGCTTGGGGGATTAAAGCGTTAAAATTATCTGAACTGCCAGAATTCACATTACCGGCTTGTAACACCAGAATCATATTGTCTGAAAACGCGGGAACGGCGCTCTCTATGATTCGACCTTGGTGATCGCAGGGTACAAAAATAAACTGTGAACGACCAAAGCCAAGTAATCTCAGCGCTTTCAAAACGGAGATATGGGCTGCTTCAGAGAGCACAACTTTTAATTCAGGGGCGTTGTGTAGCCCCTGTTCTGCAAGGTCATGGCCTTGTTTCTGATACAGGTAATGTCGCGCTGCGGCCAAGGCACTGACATGCGCCATTGTTGTGCCAGTCACAAAACCGACGAATGCTTCTGATGGCAAATTCAAGAGTTCCAGTACCCAACGCCCGGCGATTTTTTCTAGTTGGTTGGCGACCGGTGAAGATGATTCCATCAATGCGATTTGATCCCACGCACTGGTTATGATGTTTGCGCCCATAGCGGCAGGTGTTGAACCCCCGACAACTAAGCCGAAATATCGGCCTCCTGTTGTCGCGACTGTTGCGGGTGAGCCGTATGCGTGGAGCTGCTCAAGCACCTGTTGGCAATGGCTTCCCTTTTGGGGTAATGGCTTATCAAAATTTTTCAGACCTGATAACGCGTCGCCATCGGGAAATACGCGTTGATTTCTGACTTCACTGACGTAGTTGTACGCGATTTCACTTGCGGTTTTAACCGCAGACAGTGAGGCATCACGGATTGGATCTTTCATGGTATTGTTCCCGTTATCGTTTTTATGCCATCCGTAGATGATGATTTCTGCTTCTTTAACCATTCAGCAATAAATGTTGCGACTTGTTCCGGCCGATTGATATTGAGCTGTGGAAGAGAGGTTGCCAGCGTGATATCGCTGGCAATTGCGATCACATAGGGATCGAGGATCTCATCGACGGTATGGTTCAGGCCGTCCCGATAAAGTGCAATTTTGGGGATCGGTTCTTGTTTGAAGCCTTCAATCAGAATTAAATCCAGCGAGTTTGCATCGAATCGGCTGGCGAGGTCGTGCAGATCCAACGCCGGCAAATCGGGTGTTTCTGTCATCAACGCCCAGCGTTGCTGGCTGGCGACCAACGTTTGGGTTGCTCCTGCCTTGCGTAGTTCATAGCTGTCTTTGCCCGGTTTATCGACATCCATATTGTGATGAGTATGTTTGATTAGCCCAACGCGGATAAGTTGCTGGCGCAGCAATGGAATAACCTGTTTTAACAATGTCGTTTTTCCGGTTCCACTGTAAGCCGTGATACCCAGCATGGGCAGTCTTGTGTCGTTGGTGCGGTGATTCATGCAGTCTCCTGAAGAAATTCCCCATGTTGGTACTCCCAGTGATGACATTCTTCTGGTGTATTTAAATTGGTGAAAGCCCGGGAGTCGGGGAAATAGACGGCTTGCGCCTTAATCATCTGCATAAAGAACATGAGTTTTCTATCTCCCAGAGCAAGATAGCTTTCCAACCGGGGGATCAGGCTGCGGTGCATTAAGGCTACGGTGGGGTGGGCGCGTTTACAATCATGTGCATAAGCGGCCCAGGCGTGTTGTTTATAGTGCCAAAGTTTTTCAACGAGGTCGGCGGGAAAATCCGGCACGTCGCAGGGAACAAATACCACCCACTCATTGATGGCTTTCTTCAAAACAGCCAGCATACCGGCCAGTGGCCCGGAAAAATCGGTAATGATATCCGGTATGATGGGGTAGCCACTTTGCTGATAAATGCCTGGATTGCGATTGGCATTTATCAACAGCTCATGAACCTGCGGCTGCAATCTTGTGGCGATGTGTTGGTATAATGGTGCGCCGTGGAATTGCAGTAACCCTTTGTCATTTCCCCCCATACGGGTGGATAGCCCCCCAGCCAGAATTGCGCCACTGATTTTTTGATGCGTCATGTTAAATCACCTGAATATTGGGCAATGAAATATTGAGTATTTGAGTATATATAACCATTGTGAATCAATATTTAACGATGCTGCTTTGGTGTGGGAGTATAACTTTACGCTGATTGACAGACCAATTCTTTCTCAGAGCGATTAATCCTGTTAATTTGTATCGTTATTTATAAGGAACTAACAATGAAGTATCACCGCCTCAATGAAGTTATCGAACTTTTACATTCGGTATGGAAGAATGAGCCGGATTTAAGTTTGATGCAACTTTTGCAAAAGCTGGCTGATGAAGCGGGTTTCACAGGGCCGTTATCTGAGTTAAGTGATGACGTTCTGATTTATCACCTGAAAATGCGCGGTACGGAGAGTCAGGCTGAAATTCCCGGTTTGAAAAAGGATTATGAAGACGATTTCAAGACCGCTTTATTGCGCGCCCGTGGCATTATTAAAGATTGATAAAGAGAGAATTGTGTTGTGACGGAACCAAAGGCTTTTAATTTTCAGAATATCACCCCGGATCTAATCATGGATGCGCTGGTGCAATCGGGTTTGTACATTGATTCCGGTTTAACTGAGCTGAATAGTTACGAAAATCGTGTTTATCAGTTCATGGATGAAAATCGCAAGCGCTATGTCGTGAAATTTTATCGTCCTTTGCGCTGGAGCCAGGCACAGATCCAAGAGGAACATGATCTTGCCCGTGA
The DNA here is from genome assembly GCF_002127545.1 of Xenorhabdus beddingii. Lineage (GTDB taxonomy): Bacteria > Pseudomonadota > Gammaproteobacteria > Enterobacterales > Enterobacteriaceae > Xenorhabdus > Xenorhabdus beddingii. Next base: position 71,967 of record NZ_MUBK01000018.1, on the reverse strand, counting down.
ATTGCAGCAGGCCGCTTTGCCTGTTGCGGCGCCACTGATGTTTGATGGGCAGACGGTATTGAATTATGGTGGATTCTTTTTTGCTATTTTCCCCAGCGTAGGGGGACGTCAGTACGAATTAGACAATTTTGACCAGCTAGAAGATGTTGGGCGGTTATTGGGAAGGATGCACCAAATTGGTGGTCAAAAAACATTTTCTGTTCGCCCCACGCTTAATCTGGATGAATATTTATATCAACCCTATCAATATTTGGCTGAATGTAAATTGCTCCCTGCCGGACATAAGAAAGGCTTTTTGGCCGCACTGGATGAATTGAACAGTGCAGTAGCCAGTCAATGGCATGATCACTGGCAAGTTTTACGTCTGCATGGTGATTGCCATGCGGGTAATATCTTGTGGCGTGATGAGGCATGGTTTGTGGATCTGGATGATGCCCGCAATGGCCCTGCGGTTCAGGATTTGTGGATGTTGCTCAATGGCTCAAGGTCAGAGCGGTTGATTCAGTTGGATATCCTGCTTGAATCATATACCCAGTTTACGGATTTTGACCCCAAAACGTTGGCCTTGATAGAACCTCTGCGTGCAATGCGAATGGTCTATTATTTAGCTTGGGTTGCCCGCCGCTGGCAAGATCCCGCTTTCCCTAAAGCATTTCCATGGATGGCTGACAGTGATTTTTGGTGTAAGCAAATAAATCTTTTTTCTGAACAAACCCGGCTGTTACAGGAACCCCCTTTACAGCTTAATCCGATGTATTAATTTTTTTGGAGACCATTATGAAAAAATTTTGGCTAGCACTGGTGGGAGCGTTGATGGCATTTAATGCATTCGCTTCCGGTTTTTCTGAAGGCAAGCAGTTTACGGAACTAAAAAAACCGGTAGCGGAGCAGCCGCAGGTTTTAGAGTTTTTCTCTTTTTATTGTCCTCACTGTTATCAGTTTGAAAATGTGTATCATGTTCCTTCGACTGTCGAGAAAAACCTGCCGGCAGGTGTGACTCATGATCGTTATCATGTCGATTTTATCGGGCCTTTGGGAAAAGATCTGACGGATGCTTGGGCCGTTGCTATCGTCATGAAACTTGAAGATAAAGTCACGCCGATTTTGTTTGAAGGTATTCAGAAAACACAAACCATCAGGAGCAAAGAGGATATCCGCAATGCCTTTATCAAGGCCGGTATATCGGGTGAGGAATATGACGCTGCATTGAACAGCTTTATCGTACAATCTGTGGCAGCGAAAGAGCGTCAGGCAGCCAAAGATTTTGAACTGCGCGGCGTTCCGGCTATTTTTGTCAATGGCAAGTACTTGATTAATAATGGTGGCATTGACGCCAAGTCAGAGCTGGATTATGGCAAAAAATTCTCTGAGGTCGTGAATTATCTGGTGACAAAAAAATAAGTCACCATCGTACAGCCAAACGTAACCAAAACGTTAGGATGAATATAAAATAACATGGGTATTGTGCCAATTATGATAAGACTGGCACAATACTTGCTGAAAACGCCCTTTCATAACATAAACTCCGGTAATATCCACAAGTCAGTGATTTTTAAGTGGTTGTCATATTTTCTTAATATTCAGCGTAATTCATTGATTTTTACCTTCTGTTATTCATTCTTTACAGCGATAAACATAAATCTGCTTTATATGCCATTTTTTTGTGCACAAAGTTATCCACAGAGCACCCATCAGGATATTTGTCAGAAAATGCAGGCCGGCACGAGAAAATTCTCGCAAAATTCGTCTATATCGGCACAGTGTGGCATTCTATTCTTTATTCATCCCACAGAACGACGAAGAAAATTTTATGGCACAGATAGCAGACAATCCCCTGATTTTGGTTGATGGTTCTTCATACCTTTATCGTGCATACCATGCGTTTCCTCCACTGACAAACAGTGCGGGAGAACCTACGGGCGCCATGTATGGCGTGCTGAACATGCTGCGTAGTTTGATCATGCAGTATAAACCCAGTCATGTGGCGGTCGTGTTTGATGCCAAGGGCAAAACGTTCCGTGATGAGTTATTCGCTGAATATAAATCTCATCGCCCCCCCATGCCGGAGGATTTGCGTGCTCAGATTGAGCCGTTGCACACTATGGTTAAGGCAATGGGGTTACCGATTCTGGTTGTTCCGGGCGTTGAGGCCGATGATGTTATCGGGACATTGGCGTTGCAGGCTGAAAAAGAGGGCCGATCCGTCCTGATCAGTACCGGTGATAAAGATATGGCCCAGTTGGTGACACCGAATATCACGCTGATTAATACCATGACTAACACCATTTTGGGGCCGGAAGGGGTGAGAGAGAAATATGGCATTCCCCCTGAATTGATCATTGATTTTCTCGCCCTGATGGGAGACTCCTCCGATAATATTCCTGGTGTGCCGGGTGTGGGTGAGAAAACGGCACTGGGACTGTTGCAGGGCATTGGTGGATTGAAGGATATTTACGCCAGGCTTGCCGAAATTGCCACACTCAGCTTCCGTGGTGCCAAAACCCTGAGCGGGAAAATGGAGCAGCATAAAGAGGTGGCCTATCTTTCCTACCAGTTGGCGACCATTAAAACGGATGTGGAATTAGATAAGACCTGTTTGGATCTTTCTGTTGTGCCGCCGGATGCGGATGAACTGTTGGCACTGTTCAGCCATTACGAATTCAAACGCTGGATCAATGACGTACAGAATGGTTGCTGGCTGGAAGGCAATGGACAGAAAGCGGCCAACGCGGGTTCCAAGGCAGAATCTGCGGTGGCCGCCTCCAGTGCTGTCAATATGTCACCCAAAAGCCCTATTTCGCCAGAAAGCTATCAAACCATTCTTGAACGCCAATCCCTTGATGAATGGATTGAGAAACTGAAACAGGCTCCAGCATTCTCCTTTGATACTGAAACTGATGGTCTTGATACTCTGACCGCCAATCTGGTCGGGATGTCTTTTGCTATTGCTGCAGAGGAATCAGTGGTTGAAGCCGCCTATCTGCCGTTGGGACATGATTATTTGGATGCGCCACAGCAGCTCGATCTGCATGACGTTCTCGCAGCGTTAAAACCGCTGCTGGAAGATGCAGACCGGCCTAAAATTGGTCAGAACCTGAAATTTGATCGGGGCGTTCTGGCGCGTTATGACATCGCTCTGAACGGGATTGTATTTGATACCATGCTGGAATCGTATGTGCTGAACAGCGTGGTAGGACGACACGATATGGATAGCCTTGCGGATCGTCATTTGGACTATAAAACCACCACATTTGAAGAAATCGCGGGCAAAGGCAAAAAGCAGTTAACCTTCAATCAAATTCCACTGGAAGAAGCGTCAAAATACGCGGCAGAAGATGCGGACGTGACTTTACGATTGCATCAGGCCATGTATCCACAGCTAGAAAGTGTCGAAGCGCTGAAAAAAGTTTTCCAGAAAATTGAAATGCCGTTGGTGCCGGTGCTTTCCCGCATGGAGCGGACGGGAGTCTTGATTGATGCCAAAACGTTGGCGGAACACTCACGGGAAATCACTGCGCGTTTAGGTGAGCTGGAAAAATCGGCTTATGCATTGGCAGGTGAAGAATTCAACTTGGCTTCACCAAAGCAGCTACAAGTCATTTTGTTTGAAAAAATGAACTTGCCTGTGCTGAAAAAAACCCCGAATGGTGCCCCCTCGACGAACGAAGAAGTATTGGAAGAGCTGGCGGAAAACCACGAATTGGCTCGGGTGATTCTGGAGCATCGTGGTCTGGCGAAACTGAAATCCACTTACACGGATAAACTGCCCCAGATGGTTAACCCATCGACAAACCGTGTTCATACTTCATACCATCAGGCGGTGACTGCGACCGGGCGTCTCTCTTCCCGTGATCCCAATCTGCAAAACATTCCGGTCCGCAATGAGGAAGGGCGACGCATCCGTCAGGCATTTATCGCGCCGGAAGGTTACCGCATTATGGCGGCAGACTATTCGCAGATTGAACTGCGCATTATGGCGCATCTGTCACAAGACAAGGGATTGCTGGAAGCATTTGCACAAGGCAAAGATATCCATCGTGCAACCGCTGCGGAAGTTTTCGGTGTGCCATTGGAGCAAGTGAGCAGCGAGCAGCGCCGCAGTGCGAAGGCGATTAACTTTGGTCTGATCTATGGCATGAGTGCGTTCGGCTTATCCCGTCAGTTAAGTATTCCACGCGGCGAAGCACAACGTTATATGGACCTCTATTTTGAACGTTATCCGGGCGTGCTGTCTTATATGGAGCGCACGCGCCAGCAAGCCGCTGATCATGGGTTTGTTGAAACATTGGAAGGGCGTCGGCTGTACCTGCCGGAGATCAAATCACGTAATGCCATGCGCCGTAAGGCTTCAGAACGTGAAGCCATCAATGCACCGATGCAGGGTACGGCAGCGGATATCATCAAATTGGCGATGATTGCGGTGGATGATTGGATAGTCAATGAGCAGCCAAATGTACGCATGATCATGCAGGTTCACGATGAACTGGTGTTTGAGGTGCACGAATCGGAGCTGGAGACCGCAGAGGAAAAAATCAGGGAATTGATGGAACAAAGTATGCAGCTTGATGTGCCATTGAAAGTGGATGTGGGAGTGGGTGATAACTGGGATCAGGCACATTGATCTTTTATTGAATGATATTTATGAAAACATTGTTGGTTTAATAAACTAAAACTCTCCGGATCACGCGGTGAAGAGGCGGGTGACAGTAATTTGGGTTAGGTTCAGGATTAGATCTAGATCTCATAAATATGTAATTAAACTACATTAATGACGGCGTTATAACCTGAATTAGTCAAACAATAGCGGCTGAATCGCGGTAATTTGTGAAAATTAATTACAAAAAAGTCTTTTTTTGCTTCAGGGAATAGGGTAAAGTTGTCGGCGTAGGGTACAGAGGTAAGATGTTCTATCTTTCAGACCTTTTACTTCACGTAATCGGATTTAGCTGAATATTAGCTGCCCCAGTCATCTTTTTTGACTGGGGCGTTTTTTTATGTCCGATTGATGCAGGCGGGAACGCGGTGAACGCTGACGGATGTTATTCCGCTGCTGTTATTCCATCTCAATGGCGGGTTGATTGAACCAGAGGTCGAGTTTCTGTTCGAGTTTATCGATCCCGATTTTTTTCGGGGCAGAGAAGTATTCGATCTGGACATCGCCATCCAGAGAAGCCAATTCCTCACGGACTTTCGCCAGTTGGCTTTTACGGGCGCCGGATGCCAGTTTATCGGCTTTAGTCAGCAATACCATGACAGGTACGTGCATCACGACAGCCCATTCGATCATCTGCTTATCCAGATCTTTCAGCGGATGGCGGATATCCATCAAAACCACCAGCCCCAACAGGCATTCACGTTTCTGGAGATATTCCCCCAAGGCTTTCTGCCACTTGCGCTTCATCTCTTCCGGTACTTCAGCGTAACCATAGCCCGGCAAGTCCACCAGACGTACACCTTCTTCCACTTCAAATAGGTTAATCAACTGAGTACGGCCAGGGGTTTTACTTGTGCGCGCAAGGCTTTTCTGGCGGGTCAGTGCATTCAGGGCACTGGATTTACCCGCATTTGACCTACCGGCAAACGCGACCTCAATGCCCACATCTTGAGGCAGGTGGCGAATGTCAGGTGCACTCGTGATAAAGTGAGTCATATGATAGTTGTAGTTTTTGATGGTCAAAATGGTTATCTCCCAGAGGAATACGCAAAAATAGCGTGGTGATTATACCGAGAGCAACGGCTTGTGGACAGGCGTAACTTTATTTCGGTATTTATTCTGATGATGAACGGTGTAGGTAGTCAGAGAAACGCGCATATAATTCACCCTGAGACGCGATTGTCAAAACAAGCTGAATGGCCGGAACGCTGGGGACGCCGTGTTCGGGGAAATAATACGTACTGGTTCATTGGTTATGAGGCCAGCTTATTTATAGCAATACTGACATGGCGATCTTTAAACAATGATAGCTTCCGTGCAGCCCATTTAGCACCACCTTTCCAATGGCTCAAGCCTTTCTTAATAGATTCGATATTGTTGTCGCATTTCTCTTTATACAAGAGCCAATCGACCGTAGCTAACAGCTCCATGCCATAGGGAGATTCAAATCCTTCAATTAATTCTGAGGTTTTTTCTAGTACGGATAAGTAATCTTTCGCTTCGGTTTTCAAGTAAGTTTGTAGCTTTTCTTTTTTGGCATCATTAAATCGAATCACATCTAACGGATCACTATCAGGAATACGTTTATCAGAGCAAAGGTAGCTACCATCTAACGCATTGAGTAAATGGGTTAAATTATGTGCATAGGGTCCATAGTTGTTTGCTTCAAACGTGAGTTTGAGAATGTCTTGAAAACCTTGCTTTTCAAGTTCCCTGGAAAGCAACCAAGCCAGTTTCTGAATCTCAAGTAAGCTGCATTCCATACCTAAAATCCAGTAACGGCGAATAAGTTCCGCGATCATGGCACGAGCTGGAGTTAATGTATCAACACCTTTCTTTTTACTCACATTTTGATACTTGGCGATAGGTTCATAAATGTAAATGTTGATACCAGTCAGAGGTGATAATGCAGCTTCGATCTCTGGTTTCACATCCTTCCAGCTAAGGCCACCGTTGCCAGCCCCCAAGGGGGGAATAGCAATAGATTTGACGTTATTTTCGATAAGCCATTTTTTAAGATCCTGTAATCCATCAACAATCCATTCCATCTGAGAAGGGGCACGCCAATGCTGTTTGGTTGGGAAGTTAACAATCCACCGAGGATTAACTAATTCTCCCGTTTCAGTAACAAACATTTTTCCAGTATTAACGTCACCGGATTTACACGCTCTTGCATACAAAGTCATATTTAAAGGGAAACGTTCTTTGAACATTAAAGCAATTCCCTTTCCCATAACTCCTACCGTATTGACTGTGTTGACCAATACCTCTACATCAGAGTCGAGTAGGTTGCCTGTTGTATAATGAATCATGAAAAATACCACCCTGGTCTCGTGATCACTTTAACGTCATGACCAGATTGTTTAATTAACTTTTCTAAGTATTGCTTATCTTTTTCCGCATAACATACGATACCAACGAACGCCTCTACTGGGCAATGGTTGTGTATGAGAGCTTCAGCCTGATAACGTTCAAATTTGGCAGGATCATCAGGATCTCTTTTAAAATCTTTTGATTGAATAAGAACCCAATCAATTTTGTCCAGATCTGCTACATCAGAGTAGAAATTCGACCACACGTAGTAAGCATGGCTATCAGTAAAAATAAAGGGAACTTCCATTTCATTTAGTTTATGCAAACTAGAGACAAGGATAATTATTTCACTGTTATCTCTTCGTTTTATTCCTCCCCACCCACTATGTATGTTTTTTAGCATAGGAGAAAAAGGTGTGAAGTAAAATGGGATGTAATCGTTCAGTGTTCCTCCCGGGGGAATCGGAACGGGATGGTTAGCTCTTTTCGATATTAGCTCTGGATTACCAATATCTACCCAGCTCTCTGATTTTGTATCACTATTCCCAGCGAAAAACCCATTTTGGAGAACCCAAGGCAGGTTATCTCTGTGAATAATTCGCCAAATCAATGCCTTTTGGGGGTTTAAGCTCTCTTTATAGCTCATGTTAGCGACCGTTACGTTGAATATTGGTATGCGGAAATACAGTATCAGGAATCAAGCAATTCACCCTATATGCAGATTTTGAATTAAGCATCATACTGTCGAGCATCTATGAGTTCCTGAATTATGCCCTTTGGCACAGAAAGCACCTCAATATAGGGGCTATTCTGAAAATAATTCTCGCTAAAATATGCGAACATAAAAACCGTATAGCTGGATTTTCTCTTTATTCACCTAAAATACTCGTAAATGTAAGTAAATCTTTGGAACTTAGTTCCATTGAGAATTACACTTAATGAGTTTTGTTGTTATGAATTTTATTGTTGACCTCAAAAATAAAGGAACCATCAATGTTTAAACGTATTTTTGTGTCGCTTATGACTGCATGTGCTATCAGTGCAGTGGCTGTTCCCGCATTGGCTGCCGAAACTCACGTGAAGCTGATGACATCAGCCGGAGAAATCGAACTGGAGTTGGATAGCGGTAAAGCACCTATTTCCACCAAAAATTTCGTTAAGTATGTCAATGACGGATTTTATAACAACACCATTTTTCATCGTGTGATTCCCGGTTTCATGATTCAGGGTGGCGGCTTTACAAAAGATATGAAGCAAAAAACCACCAGAGACCCGATCAAAAATGAAGCAGATAATGGCCTGCGTAATCTGCGTGGTACGATCGCCATGGCACGTACCGCAGATAAAGACAGTGCGACCAGCCAGTTTTTCATTAATGTGACTGATAATGCTTTCCTTGACCACGGCCAGCGTGATTTTGGTTATGCCGTCTTTGGTAAGGTGGTAAAAGGGATGGATGTGGTTGATAAAATTTCTCAGGTCAAAACAGAAAATGTGGGGCCTTACCAAAATGTCCCTGCGAAACCTATAGTGATCTTGTCAGCCAAAGTTGAACCTTAATCGTCTGTTCGGGTATTTAATTAGTTATTTAGATAGTTGTACGGTATTCAGGTGATCATGATGGGTTATTTGAGTACCGTCTGTAGTTCCCCATCCCATTTCTCCGCTTTCAATCGGCCTTATGCCATGATGTCTACGTCGGTGTCAGTGCCCCTATTTTAAAAATCCGTCTGTGGTATGATGACTCCCCCGTTGCCGTTGATACTGCTTTACCTGATTTTACCGTAATACAGAATGCATAATACCCCAATGGGGTAGGGCAACTTATAAAACTATAAAATCAGTAGGATATACTCCTATGTTATTAATAATAGATAACTACGATTCTTTTACATTCAATTTATATCAATATTTTAGTGAGTTAGGGACAGAAGTTTTAGTTAAGCGTAATGATGAGTTACAGCTTGAAGATATTGAAAGATTATCACCGACACATTTGGTGATTTCTCCTGGGCCTTGTACACCCAATGAAGCCGGGATCTCTTTGGAAGTGATTTCGCACTTTGCCGGGAAACTGCCTATTTTGGGGGTGTGTTTGGGGCATCAGGCGATAGGTCAGGCTTTTGGTGCCAGCGTTGTCAAAGCCCGTGAAGTGATGCATGGAAAAACCTGCCTGCTTCATCATAGTCAACAAGGCGTGTTTAAAGGGTTGGATCATCCACTCACTGTCACCCGCTATCATTCTCTGGTTATTGCCGCCGAAACGCTTCCTGCGTCATTTGAAGTGACGGCATGGAGCCAGCGTAATGGGGACGTGGATGAAATCATGGGAATTCGTCATCGTACTTTGCCACTGGAAGGGGTGCAGTTTCACCCAGAAAGTATTCTCAGTGAGCAGGGGCATGAGTTGTTGAATAATTTTCTTAAATATTAATCAGGTAGCATCGGTCATCCCCTCACGTGTTTTTTTATTGGCTCGAATTTGATTTTTTATTCATATTTTGTGACTATTATTTCACTTCTGTAGAGTCAATATAAAAATAAGGTGAGGGGAATGGTAGAAAACACAGCAATTAGCCGGAATACCTATGATCAGGTGATGTTGCCGATTTATGCGCCCGCGAATTGTATTCCTGTCAGAGGGAAGGGTAGCCGGGTATGGGATCAGCGGGGCAAAGAATATATCGATTTTGCCGGTGGTATCGCTGTCTTGGCACTAGGGCACTGCCATCCCGCCTTGGTGGAGGTTCTGAAACAGCAAGGTGAAAAATTGTGGCATGTCAGCAATATTTTCACCAATGAACCCACCTTAACGTTAGCGCAAAAATTGATTGATGCGACTTTTGCACAGCGAGTCTTTTTCGCTAACTCAGGAGCGGAAGCCAATGAAGCTGCATTTAAGTTGGCACGTCGTTATGCCATTACCCATCATCATCCCCACAAAACCAAAATTCTTGCTTTTCATCATGCGTTTCACGGACGCACATTTTTCACCGTTTCGGTTGGCGGGCAGCCGCAATATGCCGAAGGATTCGGGCCAAAACCCGCCGATATTGTTCATGTGCCTTTTAATGATCTGGATGCGGTCAGGGCGGCAATAGATGATGACACGTGCGCTGTAGTTTTGGAGCCGATTCAAGGAGAAGGCGGTGTTACGCCGGCAACGGTAGCGTTTCTTCATGGCGTGCGTGAATTATGCAATCAACATCAGGCGTTGTTAGTGCTTGATGAAGTTCAGAGCGGGATGGGGCGGACAGGCAAATTATATGCCTACCAGCATTATGGGGTGCAGCCGGATATTCTGACGACGGCAAAAGCATTGGGAGGCGGCTTCCCGATTAGCGCGATGTTAACGACAGATTCCATTGCGATGGCGATGGAAACAGGTGCACATGGGACAACTTATGGTGGCAATCCGCTGGCTTGTGCTATCGGTTGTGCTGCCCTGGATATCATCAACACGCCGGAAGTCTTGGAGGGGGTGGAGAAACGCCACGATATGATCCTGCATGCACTGGAAAAGATGAATCAAAAATATGGCATCTTCTGTGAATTTCGTGGAAAAGGGTTGCTTATTGGGGCTGAATTGAAAGTGGAATATCACGGTAAGGTCAGGGAAATATTGCAGCAAGTGGTGGATCAGGGGTTGATGCTATTGAGTGCAGGAGACAGTATCTTACGTTTTACGCCATCATTGATTATCCCTGAAGATGAAATAGCAGAAGGGATGGCGCGGTTGGATAGGGCGATCTCACGATGGTTGAATAAATAAAATAACAAAAAAGCCAGTGCGAATATAAATACATTGCACTGGCTGAATTTCAGGTTTGTCAGGAACTAGCGTGTTCCATAAACGACAATGGTTTTACCATGCGCAGAGATCAGGTTTTGATCTTCCAGCATTTTAAGAATGCGGCCAACTGTTTCACGGGAGCAACCCACAATTTGCCCGATTTCCTGACGGGTAATTTTGATTTGCATACCATCAGGGTGAGTCATTGCATCGGGCTGTTTAGCCAGATTAAGCAGCGTTTGGGCGATACGGCCTGTAACGTCCAAAAAGGCCAGGTTACCTACTTTTTCGGAAGTTGTTTGTAGGCGACTTGCCATCTGAGCAGATAAACGCATCAGAATGTCAGGATTAACCTGAATTAACTGGCGAAATTTCTTATAGGAAATTTCTGCCACTTCACAGGCGCTTTTAGCTCGCACCCATGCAGTACGCTCTTGCCCCTCTTCAAATAATCCAAGTTCACCAATGAAATCTCCCTGATTTAAATAAGAGAGGATCATTTCTTTACCTTCTTCATCTTTTATTAGAACAGCAACCGAACCTTTAACAATGTAGTAAAGCGTTTCTGCTTTCTCACCTTGATGAATAAGCGTGCTCTTGGATGGATATTTGTGAATATGGCAGTGTGACAAAAACCATTCAAGAGTAGGGTCTGTTTGTGGCTTGCCGAGAACCATTCGCTTTATCCTCTGTTGTTATTTCTGCCTTTGTGATGTGAGAAACAGAGAGTTTCTCTTCAGGCTGGCATTATAAAGTCAATAGCTTAACATATTAATCTGTTGAAAAACTGACAAGCGGGAATTTTGTATGGATTATAAGGATGCCAAAGTGATGGCGTATTAACCCATATACCTTGCCAGTCTCGCTTGTAACCGTGTTTGTAACACAGGAAAACGTTTCTGTCTTCTCCTGTATCGCTTCAGCTTGTTAAACGGGTTGCCAGATTATCAAAAGTCTGCTTAAAAGAGCGATTTTATTGACGTTGTATTTATAAAAAAGAAAAAACGACCTAATTTATTTCAATAAAACAGACAACATTATTTTTTGTTGCCTGCTTATTAAAAATAAAATGTGGCCTAAGTTATGCGATTTTCTGGCCTTCCAGCAATTGCTTAACGAGTGGTGCCATAATTAATTCCATCGCTAATCCCATTTTTCCGCCCGGAACGACGATGGTATTTATGCTGGAAATAAATGATCCCTGAAGCATTGCCAGTAAATAAGGAAAATCAATTTGAGTTAGGCCACGGAAGCGAATCACGATAAAACTCTCATCCAACGAGGGAATCGCTTTGGCAGAGAAAGGGTTAGAGGTATCAACAGTGGGAACGCGCTGGAAATTAATGTGGGTACGAGAAAACTGAGGTGTGATATAGCGGATATAATCATCCATTGAACGGACAACGGAATCCATGACGGCTTCTCTGGAATGCCCGCGTTCGCTGGTATCCCGAATGAGTTTTTGTATCCATTCCAGGTTCACGATCGGCACGACACCAATCAGCAGGTCAACATGGCTGGCGACATTGTGTTGTGGAGTGACAACCCCGCCATGCAGCCCTTCATAAAACAAAATGTCTGTATCTGATGGCAGTGATTCCCACGGCGTGAAAGTGCCGGGCAATTGGTTATAGGGCACAGCTTCATCGTAGGTGTGGAGGTATTTTCGGCAGCGCCCGCTGCCTGTCTCTCCATAATCAAAGAATGTCTTTTCCAGCATACTGAAATCATTGGCTTCCGGTCCAAAATAGCTGATATGCCTGCCCTGTTCTCTCGCTTTGCGGATCTCGGCATCCATTTCAGGACGCGTATAACGATGGAAACTATCCCCTTCCAGGGCGGCGGCGGTTGCTCCAAGTTGCTGGAAAATCTTGCGAAAAGCCACACTGGTGGTGGTTGTTCCTGCGCCACTGGAACCAGTAATTGCAATGACAGGGTGTTTGGCAGACATGAACAGACTCCTTATCAAGAAAAATTGGGGTTATCTTTATTTTAATTGATTGATTAGAGTGAACAAAATAGGCCCGTCTTTATGGACGGAACATCTCTTTAGGCATGATATTGACGGTTTCGTGTAACTCAGACCATACCAGCAGAACATCACCCCGTTCAAGCTGACGTTTGATATCTTGCACTTTTTGTTCGAGGGTTTTTTCTTGTTCACCGTAATCGGTGCCTTCCCGCAAGACAAAACTTTCTATCAGGTTGAGTAGTGTCTCGGTTTCCAGTTGTTGCCAGGGGATCATCATTGTGGTTGTTCCTGATAATGCGCTCATGGTTGTGAGGATGCTATTTTTGCAGAAGATGAGTATAAATAAGGTGTTTTAAAGGACAAAATTTCTTACTCATAATGAATTGATTTCATGGTTAGCCGGCTTGTGTGTGGAATAACATACTGCTATTTTCCTCGAAAGGAAATGTTGACCATTTGGGTGAGGAGAATCGACCCATGACCGTAAGCCTGATATTTTCGCTCAGTACATTTATGTTTATTTCCGCTGTTACGCCAGGCCCGAACAATATGTTGTTAACATCATCGGGTGCCAATTTTGGTATTCGTCGCTCCATTCCACTTTGTCTGGGTATTGTTTTGGGGATGCAGACAATTTTGCTGCTGTCTGCTTTTGGTATTGCTGCGCTACTGCTGATTTATCCCGCCATGCATATCGGTTTGAAAGTGCTCGGTAGCCTGTATTTACTCTGGTTGGCCTGGAAAACGGCGACTTCGCATTATAAGCGATTGGATATCACTACATCCTCAGTGCCACCCATCAAAATTCACCAAGGGTGGCTGTTGCAGTTCCTGAACCCCAAAACATGGCTAATGGGATTGGGGGCGGTGGGTAGCTACAGTCTGGCAGGAGAGCAATATAACCACTCCATTTTAACCATTGGCGTAGTCATGCTGGTTTCCAGTATTATTGCCGGTGCAATCTGGCTTATTCTCGGTTCATTGATTGGCCGCCTACTAAGAAGCCGGCATTCATGGTTTATATTCAATATTGGCATGGGCGTTCTGACTGCGGCTTGCGTGCCTCTCATCTGGATGGATTGATGAGTCCGGCTCAGGTCAATATTTTCGCCATATATAACCCTTAAGAGCGGTAATGATTATCGCTCTTTCGAAATGGCTAGCCGGATAAATCCTTGGTGCTCTGCCAACAATGCCTTGGCCTCTTTAGCATTGACACCCGATAAAATCATCACAATGGCGGTCTTGCAGTGACCATTACAGGCATTCAAGGCTTGTTCTGCCGTCTCCCTGTTGCACTCAGTGGCTGCCATGACAATATTTTTCTGACGTTCAACCAATTTGGCATTGGTGGCTTCCACATCTACCATCAGGTTGCTGTATACCTTGCCAATGCGGATCATGGCACCGGTTGTGATCATATTCAGTACGAGTTTTTGTGCCGTTCCTGCTTTCATCCGGGAAGAACCGGTCACAATTTCCGCTCCCACGACTGGCGTGATAGCGATATTGGCCAATTGCACCATGGGGCTGTCTGGATTACAACTGATGCAGGCGACGGTAGCACCGACCGATTTTGCATACTCCATTGCGCCTAATACATAAGGTGTCCGGCCACTGGCCGCGATCCCCACCAGCACATCGCTTTGATTAAAGTCTAACCCTTTAAGATCATCCCTGCCCAGTTCCCGGTTATCTTCCGCATTTTCGACCGCTTTTAGTATGGCCTGATGCCCCCCGGCAATTAAACCGATCACTTGTTCTGGTTTTGTGCCATAAGTCGGCGGGCATTCACTGGCATCCAAAATCCCTAAGCGCCCGGATGTTCCCGCCCCGCTATAAATTAAGCGCCCACCCTGACGAAATGCCTCGGCGACTTTATCAACCACACGGGCAATTTGAGGCAGCGTGTTTTCAACTGCAATAGCGACTTTTTTATCTTCATTGTTGATAACGTGCAGTATATCGAGTGTCGATAGTTGATCGATATGGGTACTGGCGGGGTTGCGGCTTTCTGTCACCATTTTGTTCAGGTCAATTTTCATCATTTCAATAATTATTTTTTAATCTTCATCGATGGATAATTATCACAAAAAAGCACAGAAAATAACAAGATTACTTTTTGTTATCAGGCGATAACAATTTTTCATTACGCACGACGATAGAATTTTTCCTAATGTATGTTAAGTCGTTAGAAATATTATTTTTTTTAAGTTTATCTGACGTCTAATACTTAAATGTTGGTCAGTGGCTCATATTCTATGGGGTATTTATATATGGACTCGTACATTGGTAATAAGTTCATTCGTTCTTTGTTTTTTACTTATTCTTTATCTTTACTCTTTACGCCCACGGGTGTTTGGGCAGAGAGTGAAAATAGAATAGAACATAAGGATATCGGTAGTAGTAAAGAAATAAGTAGTAGTAAAGAAATAAGTAGCAGTAAAGAAAGAGTTGGCAGTAAGGGTGATGATAAAATAGGGATGATCACCCAAAATATCCAGAGGGTTGGCGGCTTACTGTCATCCTCGCCATCGCAACTTACCGAACAGGCCAAATCTTATGCTTTGGGTAAATTAAATGGCACAGTTTCCAGCGAGGCACAAAAATGGTTGTCTCAGTTTGGTACAGCAAAAATTAATTTTTCCCTTGATAAAAAAGGCAAACTGGATAACAGCTCATTAGATTTTTTGCTTCCTCTCTATGATAACAAAGAAGACTGGTTGTTTTTCTCCCAAGTTGGTTATCGCAATAAAGACAGCAGAAATACCGTAAACTTCGGTGTGGGGGGGCGTTATTTCACACCCAGTTGGATGTATGGTCTAAATACTTTTTACGATTATGACACATCAGGTAAAAATAAACGCTTCGGTATAGGGGGAGAGGCTTGGACAGATTATGTCAAACTCTCCGCCAATACTTATTTTCGTATAAGTGATTGGCATCAGTCTATCGAAGATAAAGGCTATGAAGAGCGTCCTGCCAATGGTTTTGATCTCAATGGTGAGTTTTTCCTGCCAATGTATCCGAATCTTGGTGGCAAATTGGGTTACGAGCAATACATTGGTGATAACGTTTCCCTGTTCAGTCGCGATGTCAGGCAGGAAAACCCCAAACTTGCCCGATTTGGGTTGACTTACACACCTATCCCGTTGGTGACAATGGGAGTGGATTACAAGTATGGCAGTGGCGGCCAAAGCGAAACCTTGTTCCAGGCTAACCTGAACTATAGATTTGGTGTGCCATTAGGGGTTCAACTTTCGACCGATAGCGTTGCTAATATGCGTACATTGGCAGGAAGTCGTTACGATTTGGTCGAAAGGAATAACAATATTGTGCTGGATTATAGGGAAAAAGCAATATTGAGAGTGATTTTGCCTGAAACCATCATCGGCTATGGTACTGAGAAAAAAACGGTAACAGCAGAAATTACATCGGATAAGCCTATCAAACGGATAATATGGTTCGCCGATGGTGCATTCATCCAGAATGGAGGCATTATTCCTGAAAATGGTAAAACAATTACAATGACCTTGCCAAAATATGTCCCCGGCCAGGCAAACAACTACGTGATTTCTGCGGTTGCGGAGGACGAAACAGGCAAGCAATCCGGAAAAGAGGATATACACGTCACGGTTGAAAATATATCGCTCCAGACAAGCGTGACGCCTAACCACTCTGTACCTGCTGATAGTCAGACCCCCGTCATATTGACCGCCACTTTCTCCGGAAAAGATAACCTTCCACTCGATGAAAAATTTTTTGATGGTTTTAAGTGGAGCTATGAATTACCTGAAAA
Source organism: Xenorhabdus beddingii (assembly GCF_002127545.1). Classification (GTDB taxonomy): domain Bacteria; phylum Pseudomonadota; class Gammaproteobacteria; order Enterobacterales; family Enterobacteriaceae; genus Xenorhabdus; species Xenorhabdus beddingii. The sequence goes on along the minus strand of NZ_MUBK01000018.1, from coordinate 55,436 downwards.
TGTCATAACGGGGACTGACGGGGCATACTATGTTATGGATTCTACATATAGCCAGTCCGATATTGAGTGGGATCAACCTGTGATAACCAATAATAATGAGGTGAAATTCACTGCGAGGCTAAGGTCAGCATTTGTAATGCAAGATCCCAAGGTGTATTTAGAAATTCCGGGAAACCCTACGGGAGAAACCAAGGTATTGGTAAATAAACCAGGGGAAATCACTTTTGGTCAGGCAGAATACCATATTAAGCAACATGAAGTTTCACCAAAAGGTCCCATTGCTATTATGAACCCAAACAATCCAAACAATGCTTATACTTTTAAGGTGTTGATATTGGATCAGTATGGTGCTCCTGTCCAACCTACCGACTTGGATAATAATGTCATGAGTATTCAGTGGGTTACGGAACCGAGTACTCATGTGGTACTCAATGGCCAAAATAAACCGGACAAACAAGGGCAGTTCTTTGCCACCGTACACAGTACTCACGCACAAACTGTTAAGGTAGGGATTAGGATCGTGAATGGTGTTGATGGGTATAATGTAGCTACGTATGATCCACCTATCTATTTTGAGTCTGTTGTTTTTACCGACGAGAAGCAAACATTGCACGTTAGTCAATTTGACTTTGATTCGTCAACCACCGCATTAGAGGCGGATGGTAGAACATATACCGTTACTGCGACAGTTGTCGATAGTGATGGTAAGCCCTATGTAAATCAAGCCGTAAAACCTGTATGGAATATAGTGGCAGTTCCTGCTGCTCCGGGTGCGGTAATAGCTCCTGTGAGTACGATGACGGATCAGACTGGGCAATTACAGGCAACGTTTAGGAGTACTGAAAAGATTGATAATGCCAGAATAGCACTCACCCTTAATGATGAGGCAGAAATTATATCTCAGCCTTTTAACTTTATTACAGTGAGTCCTGCTGATGCAGAATTTAAAGGTAAGATGGAAATACTACCTGAAGAACTATTACCAGCGGATGGCGTGAGTGAATATACCTATAAAGTATTAATAGTGGATGCCAAAACTGGTAATCCAATTATAAATCAATCACTTGAAGATGTTAGCTGGACAGTGTCTACGGGTAGCGTTCTGCCGTACGAATTAGTCTTTACCAATAAGCAGAACCGCACTGACGATAAAGGTTATTTAACGGCATCTTTGGTGAGTGAAGCGTCTATTCCTAATATAGCTGTGGTGCAGGTAGACTTTAAGGTTAATGGCAAACAACTTACTGCGAAAGCGGACAGAGCGGTGGGTTTTTCTCTGCCAAAAGAACCAAAGCCTACATCTATACGGAATATAGCTATTATTAATCAAAACTCAACTCCTCATCTATATGGAAGGCCGTATACTATAAGTAATAATGTTAGATTTGTGTTTAATAGTCCGGATCAATTAAAATATTTTTCATCTTTTGATAACTTAAAAGTTAAAAAATATAATATTCCTACAGGCTCTTCTATTGAGGAAGTCACTGAAGGAGGATATAAATTTTTAAGATTTCCTCCGCACAAATTCAAACCTGAACCAGTGACCGTCACCGCTGAAGTTTATGATCAGGGAACACAAGCAACGTATTTTTATACCTATACATTCAACCCCAAGAGATATGTTTTTGTACCAATAGACGCAGGAAAGGAGGGGTATTTTAATGGGCTTGATCCATATGGGAACGGTATAGATGAAGATCATCGTATGAGCTGTGAGAAACTTGATCCAAAATATTCTTGGAATATTGGAAATCTCAAAACGGTAACTAACGAGATACTGGGTGTGTATAATACGAGGCCAGAAGCAGGTACCACTATTCTGGATGATTACTTGACATTGGTTGCTGAACTGTTTCCGCTAGCACCAACTCATCCAATAGATTTTGGTGATGGGACTGTGGTAACGGTACAGAATGTTTTAAGAATACGGGCAGTGGCGATGGCGGATCCCAAAACCTTTTACTACTATAATTCTGATACTGGCGATTTAAACCAGTATCAAGACATATATAGGTTGTTCTGTGTACATCCAAAATCCATAATGTAAATCAGTGGATTATGCTTTGAGACAGGCCCATTAACTGGGCCTGTTTTTTTGATCTTAATAACATCGCTGATCATAAAATAAATTTTTTTTCTGAATAGATTGAATAATATGCTCAAGAAAAAATTAAGATGATAATGTTTTGAGTGAATTGTTGAAAATAACATAAGGGTGTTTATTTCCAGAATGGCGATATTGCTTATTATGTTAAGCCGAATTTCTGATTGTATAATCTGGCATTTTAAAAATCATGTACTTAATGAATAACTATCTTGCGCCTAATGCGTTTTAGTGGCCTTTCTTGATTTTTTATGTAAATAATTATAAAAATCATGTAGTTATGCTGATTAACAAAAATAGACAGACTTCTTCTGCAAACAATTATATCAATACAGAATATTCTGATATAAAAAAGATCAAAGATTTGAAATAAGAGTAGATATATTTTATCAGTAACAACATACGATAAAACTGCTAACCCCATAAAAATTTATTGATATCACATGGGTGAGATATTTTTACTCGTTTTATGATGGTTGGTATCATTATTGTTGTATTTAATATAATACTTTAAGTTAAAGGTGGTTATTATAAACACGTAATGAGAGTAAATATCAAAACGACCATAAAAGTGAAGCGACAGGCAGCAATTTATAATATAATGGAAATAAATTATCTGCTGTTTGTTTCATTATACGAGTAAGCCAGATATATATTCTTTTCTTTACATTTGGTAATTAAATTATTCGCACAATAGTTTCGTAGTATGATATTTTAACTTTAATGGTTTTTGGTATTTAATTAAGTGGGTTGCCAATAAATAAAAGTTATCAGCCGATAACTTAAAGTTCATTATTTGGTTTCTGATGGTAACCCTAATTGTATGACATATAAAATAGTCATAAATTGATTCATTTGTATGATGTATGCCCAATCCAGTTCAAATTACAGCAATGCTATGATTTGAATAATAAAAGGGTATGTTGGTCAGTATGGATAACGAGAGATTATCTTGTTCTGCATTACCAAGATGTGTACTTATAATTAGTTACTATGGAAATGGTTAATTGATGTAACTAAAGCGTAATAATAAATCTTTTGCGAATTGCACCCTTATTAACTAACATTTCATTAGTTAACATTTTGACCGGTTGACCTGATAAAACCTTTGGCAAAACACGAAGTTAAAATTCTATCACCATGAATCTGTAATGTTTTGTAGTTATTTAACAATCATTGGGCGAAAGAACATGGATATACGCAATCTTGAAGCTTTTATCGTTTTGGCTGAGACTCTTAATTATCATAAGGCTTCAGAGAGGCTTTATCTTTCTCAGCCTGCCTTGACGAAGAAAATACACGGGTTGGAAGATATTCTTGGTGCTTCACTATTTACAAGGGGGCCAAATGGAACAAGATTGACTGATTTTGGCCAGAAGACACTGGAAAATGCTAGAAAATTTTTAACTCACTATGAACACTTCAAAAGCCAGGTTCATTTTGATTCAAAAGAAGATATGGTCAGGCACTTATATATCGGTTCCTGCTTTCCTATCCATAATTATTCTCAGATAGAAAAGCAGATTACGGAAAAAAAGGGAAATGTCATACTGGCTTTCGTCACTGGGCTGTCAGTTGAGCAGCAGGTCAGTTTATTGAATGCGGGGATGTTACATGTTGCAGTGATGCCTCTGGCATCTATTGCGCCGTTAGAACCGAAAAAAGTGTTTACGGAAAGGTTGGTTTATATCTTTAAAAAAAGGAGTAATCTGATATACAAGTTTAAAACAGCGTTAAGTAAGTTCGGCAGTGGGGTTTTTTCGATAAGCTCGTCAGGAAAAAAAGAGGCGATTGAATTAACGGATTGCCTTAGTGTTTTCCCTATTTTTACGGGTGAAAATATGCATTTGTTATTAAAGACAAATGATATTATGTTGATTATTGAAATGATTACAAAAAATAGTGCCTATACCTGTGTGCCTAAGCGGATGATTAGTGCCATTCCTGAGTATTATCTGAATTTGTTGGAGATTGTTGAAACAGACCAAAAAATTGATTTGGGCGTGGTATGGGCAAAATCAATAGGTACTCATCTCATGGATGATGCCGAGAGTTTTTCCACATTGGTTGCTGATGTATAAGCCAGTGAGTAAGGGGTGTTTTTGTAGGATATCCATTTAACCTCCTTAGGGAACGATATTTTCAGGGCCTGAACAAGTCAATAGGTTAAGAGAACAGGAAATAATCGGGCATTGGATGGCAATGCCCGATTATACCTTAGAAATTAGTTATCTCCTTGACTTGCATTAAATACGGCTGTCATTTGCTCAAGCTGTTCCTGAATATCTAACCATTCCATCTCGATACCTTCCAATTTGGATTTTGTCTGTGTTTGCTGATGCAGACATTCGGTTAGCTCATTTTTGCGGTCATTTTCATAGAGGGTGTTATCGGATAGTTTTTCTTCCCAGAGTGACAATTCTGCCCCCAGTTTTTCCATCTGCTTTTCAAGGGACACAAGCTGCTTGCGCAATGGCTGCGTTTGGTTGCGGAATTCCGCTTCACGCCGTTTTTGATCTTTACGCTCTTGAGCACTGTAATTTGGCGTTCCACTCGCTGTCGTTTCGGTATCGGCCCTTTCTTTTTCCTGATCATCCCGCATTTGTTGGCGCTGCAATTCCGTCAGCCATTGCTGGTAATCTTCTAAATCACCTTTGAAAGACTCAACTTCGCCATCATGCACCAGATAAAGTTCGTCTGTTGTGGAGCGCAGTAAGTGCCTGTCATGCGATACAACGACCAGAGCACCTTCGAAATCGATAAGCGCTTCAGTCAATGCCTGTCTCATGTCGAGATCAAGGTGGTTGGTCGGTTCATCGAGCAGAAGGAGGTTGGGGCGCTGCCAGACAATGAGAGCCAATACCAAGCGGGCTTTTTCTCCACCGGAAAAACGTCCGCTGGGGTCAGTCACCTGATCACCTTTAAAGCCAAATCCACCAAGGTAATCGCGCAGTTGTTGTTCCAGTTCTTGTGGCGCTATTCGGGATAAATGCTGCAATGGGGATTCATCTGCCCGCAGATATTCTAACTGGTGCTGGGCGAAGTACCCCAGTTTGATGCCCTTTGATAAGGCAATTTCTCCTTGCTGTGGTGCAAGTTCTCCTGCCAGCAGTTTGATCAATGTGGATTTACCCGCCCCATTGCGACCCAATAGGCCGATACGTGAACCCGGTACAAGGTTTAATTTAATCGAATTCAGTATGTTTTTGTCGCCATATCCGGCACTGACTTTTTCCATGATCAAAAGCGGATTTGGCAGGCTGTCCGGTTGGCGGAAACTGAAATGGAAGGGATTATCGACATGAGCCGGGGCGATAAGCTCCATGCGTTCCAGCATCTTGATGCGGCTTTGTGCTTGCTTTGCTTTGGAGGCTTTGGCGCGAAAGCGGTCAATATAGCTCTTCAAATGTGCCACTTTTTCTTGCTGGCTTTGGTGCAGGGCCTGTTGCTGGGCAAGTTTGGCGACACGTTGTCGTTCGAAAGAGGTGTAGTTACCGGTATATTCGTATAAATCCTGCTGCTCAATGTGCAGAACCTTATCAATGATCGGATCGAGGAAATCCCGATCGTGGGAAATCAAGATCAAGGTTCCGGTGTAATTTTTCAGCCATTTCTCTAGCCAGATGACCGCATCCAAATCAAGGTGGTTGGTCGGTTCATCGAGCAGTAGCAAATCAGAACGACAAATCAGTGCCTGTGCCAGATTGAGGCGCATACGCCAGCCACCAGAAAATGAACGTACCGGCAGTTCCAACTGTGTCTGGGAGAATCCCAGGCCATGCAGCAGGCTGGAAGCCCTGGCCCGGATGGTCCATGCCTGAATCGTATCCAGTAAGCCATGAAGATGGGCGATGGCGTTGCCATCGTTCTGTTCGTTGGCGATGTTGAGCTTCTGCTCTAGCTGCCGGAACTCACGGTCACCATCGATCACATATTCCAGAGCCGACGTCTCTAATGCGGGGGTTTCCTGATTTACCCAAGCCAGCGCCCAGTTATTGGGTAAGGTGACAGAACCATTCTCTGCCTGAAGTTCATCTTTCAGTAGTGCGAGTAGGGTAGATTTACCACAGCCATTCTTGCCAACTAATCCTACTTTTTGGCCGGGATTGATGGTTGCATTAGCATTGTCCAGCAGGACACGAATGCCACGGCGGATTTGCAGTGAAGAGAAAACAATCATAGATGTTGTCTACATATAATGTGTTAAGTTAATAATTAGGTTATATATCCTTCATCTTTCAATTTGCTGTTGTATGAGCTGCAATTCGAAATCTATCGGGTATATGTATTCAGTTTGATAGCTTGGCGTGCATGGTAGCGGAAAATAGGTGCCCTGACACGTCTTAGGGGGATTGATGCTATCACCTAATGTATTGCCGCCGAAAGTGCTGCTGTTATATACCCATCCCGAACCGCTGAATTCCGTCGCCAATAAGGTGTTGCTGGGATCTGTGCACGAGTTGCAACATGTTACGATCCACGATCTCTATGGTTGTTATCCCGATTTTTTTATCGATGTGGCTCGGGAACAGCAATTGCTGCGTGAACACAAAGTGATTGTATTTCAACACCCCTTGTATACTTATAGTTGCCCTGCTTTATTAAAAGAATGGATGGATCGTGTATTGAGCCGCGATTTTGTCAGCGGGGAAGAATACGCGTTGAGCGGAAAATACTGGCGTTCTGTCATCACGACAGGCGAACCGGAAAGCGCTTATCAGAGAGGGGGATATAATCTTTATCCGTTGGAAGAAATTCTCCGACCTTTTGAATTGACAGCATCAATGTGCCATATGCATTGGTTAACACCCATGATTATTTATTGGGCCAGACGCTTGCGGCCCGAAGTGCTCATGGATCATGCAAGTGCTTATCGGGAGTGGCTGAAAGCGCCATTGTCTTTGGGAGGGCTGTGATTATGGAGACTTCAGCGCTGTTAAGCGCCGGAACCCTGTTTTTATTTGCGGTTGTTGTGGCTGTTCCCCTGGCCCAAAAATTCAAAATTGGGGCTGTATTAGGTTATCTCATTGCGGGGATCGTACTGGGTCCGTGGGGGCTGGGATTTATCAAGGACGTCGATGAGATCTTGCATTTCTCTGAACTCGGCATTGTTTTTCTGATGTTTATTATCGGCCTTGAATTGAATCCGGCAAAACTTTGGCAACTCAGGCGATCTATCTTTGGAGCGGGTACGGCACAGGTGACATTGACTGCGCTGTTGTTGACCTCCTTTCTTTGTCTGACGGATTTTTCATGGCAGGCTGCGGTGATGGGGGGCATCGGCCTTGCGATGTCATCCACGGCGATGGCACTGCAATTGATGCGGGAAAAGGGAATGACGAAGAATGAGGGTGGGCAGCTCGGTTTTTCCATCCTGCTGTTTCAGGATATGGCGGTGATACCCGCATTGGCAATGATCCCGTTACTGGCTGGAGGGTCTGGCTCCAATGACTGGTATCGCATTGGCCTGAAAATGGCTGCTTTTGCGGGTATGTTGTTGGGAGGACGATATTTGCTGCGCCCCTTGTTTCGACTGGTGGTGAAATCAGGTGTCAAGGAGGTATTTACAGCCGCTTCATTGCTGATTGTATTGGGGGCGGCGATTTTCATGGAGACATTGGGGTTTTCAATGGCGCTGGGGACTTTCATTGCCGGTGTTTTGTTGGCAGACAGTGAATATCGCCATGAACTGGAGATCTCCATTGAACCTTTCAAGGGATTGTTGCTAGGGTTATTTTTTATTTCTGTCGGTATGTCCCTGGATATGGGCATTTTACTGACCCATGTGTTTGATGTCTTGCTAAGTGTCATGGGATTGGTGCTGATAAAGGGTTTCACACTTTATGTTATCGGCAGAATATCCGGTTTAAGAAAATCATCGTGCGTACAGTTTTCTGGCGTATTAAGTCAGGGAGGCGAGTTTGCATTTGTCTTATTTTCTGCCGCGCTTGGGCAGGGCGTGCTGGATCAGAACCAGATGTCACTCCTGTTAGTTGTCGTGACATTGTCAATGATGACAACGCCTTTGTTGATGCAGTTGATTGAAAGCATGTTAGCGCGTCGATATAACGAACAGGATGAACCTAGTGAACAGTCATTTGTGGAAGATAATAATCCACAAGTGATTTTGGTCGGTTTTGGTCGCTTTGGCCAAGTAGTCGGGCGCTTGTTGATGGCGAATAAAATTCGCATAACGGTATTGGAACGCGATATGGGTGCGATCAGTACCATGCGCCGTTATGGTTATAAGGTGTATTATGGTGATGCGGGTGAATTGGAACTGTTGCGTTCAGCAGGTGCAGCTAAAGCCAAGGCGATTGTGATTACCAGTGATGAACCCGAAAATACGATGGCGATCGTCCGTCTGTGCCAGAAACATTTTCCTCACCTGAATATTCTTGCGCGTGCAAGGGGGCGTCTGGAAGCCCATGAATTATTGCAAAGTGGTGTGAAAGATTTTAATCGGGAAACGTTTTCCAGCGCATTGGAACTGGGACGAAAGGTTCTGATTAGACTAGGTATGCACCCACATCAAGCGCATCGCGCACAGCAGCATTTTCGGCGATTGGATATGCGTATGTTACGTGAGTTGATGCCTCACCTGCATGGGGATGTGGCGCAAATCTCCCGTATGAAAGAAGCTCGCAGGGAATTGGAAGAACTGTTTGAACGGGAAATGGTGAATGAACGTCGCCAGCCGGAAGGGTGGGATAAGTATGAATAATGTTGTTGGGAATCGTATTGGGAAGCGTGTCGGGGGAATTATGTCAGTCAGTCGTAAGCGTTTCATTGCGGGGGCGGTATGCCCAAAATGCCAGTCACAGGATACGTTGGCCATGTGGCAGGAGAATAAGGTTGATATCGTGGAATGTATCCATTGTGGTCATATGCAGAGGCAAACCGATGAGACTGTGACTTCCCATGTCAGGGAACAGGAACAGGTTATTGGCATTTTTACACCAGAATGAATAAATGCACGAGCAATAAAATCGTGGATAAATTTGCCGTCGCTAGGTACAGAGACGTAGAATTCCGCTACAATCGTCAGCATTTTTGAGCTGTAAGAACTTTCCCTCACGGGTTTTTCCCCTCGGGTATGTAGGAGTAGTCATGAAAGTAGCAAAAGACTTGGTGGTCAGCCTGGCTTATCAAGTAAGAACAGAAGATGGTGTTTTAGTTGATGAGTCCCCGGTGAGCGCACCGTTAGACTATCTGCATGGCCGTGGTGCGCTGATCAGCGGATTGGAGAAAGCACTGGAAGGTCGCGAAGCGGGTGAACGCTTTGATGTTAACGTAGAATCGGGTGATGCGTACGGTGAGTACGATGAAAATCTGGTTCAACGTGCACCAAAAGAGGTGTTTGTTGGTGTTGAGGATGTTCAGGTTGGCATGCGTTTTCTGGCGGATACGGATCAGGGACCTATCCCTGTTGAGATCACCGCAGTGGAAGGTGATGAAGTTGTCGTTGATGCTAACCACATGCTGGCGGGGCAAAACCTGAAGTTCAATGTTGAAATTGTAGCGATTCGTGAAGCGACCGAAGAAGAATTGTCTCACGGTCATGTGCATGGTCAGGGTGGCTGCGGTGAGCACGATCACCAGCATGATCACGGCGAGCACGAATGTTGTGGTGGTAGCTGCCACTAATGTTGGCTTGGTTATAAAGAAGCAGAAAAAAGGAAGCGCGTTTGAGGCTTCCTTTTTTTATGCTCCAGCCTTCCCTGGCAGGTACTGTCCCGAATAAAGGTAACCCGATGAATCGCGTCAGTAATGTGGGGGAGGGGTTTCTTCCGAAAGTGGCGCAATGATCGAGGTCTGATGGGTCTTCAGACGTTCGGTCATCAACCGGAGCTGTTCTTTCAACCGATCAGTTTCTATCTGTTGCTTTATGACCTCTTGATTCAACGCTTCAATGGTGGCTTCCTGATAGGCCAGTTTCGTTTCCAGTTGTTCAAATCTGTGTTCAATTTCGGATAATTCCATTATCTTTCCTCCTGTTTTTGAACAATTAATGACATGATGGGGCGATCATTGGGTTGAAGTTGACACTATAATACTCGAAGCGCCCAGTGAAATAGGATTTCACGAAATTTCTTTACCTTAAAATTTTTTCACTTCAATGTTGCCTTAATGGTTTTAGGTTCTAAGGCATAGCAAATATTGTCATTGGTTTCCGTGGGCAGTTATAGTAGGTGTGATATGTAATTGTACTGACGGTGAACCCACCCAAATTTATTGGAGAATAGGATGAAATCATTGTTTAAAACATCTTTGCTGGCAACGACTCTGGCGGTGGCATTTAGTGTACCTCAGGCTCTGGCGGCTAATACAGAAGCCAAAAGCGAAGTCAAACTGAATAGTACGTTTAAAACGGCAGAGCAGCAAAATTCTTATGCTCTAGGGGCTTCTCTGGGTAGCTATATGGCAAACTCATTGAAAGAGCAGAAAACGCTCGGCATCAATATAGAAAAAACACAGTTGTTGGCGGGTGTTGAAGATGCTTTAAATAATAAGAGCAAGCTGTCTGATGAAGAAATTCAGGAAACCCTAATTTCTTTTGAGTCGAAAGTGAAAGAAGCCGCACGCGCTAAGGCAGAAAAAGAGTCCGGTGAGAACGGTGAGAAAGGGGATAAGTACCGTAAAGAGTTCGCCAAGCAAGCTGGCGTAGTGCAAACCAAAACCGGGCTTCTTTACAAGATTGAAAAAGAAGGCGCAGGAAAGGCACCTAAAGAAAGCGATAAAGTGGTTGTCAACTACAAGGGTGCGTTGATTGATGGTCAGGTTTTTGATAGCTCATATGAGCGCAAAGAGCCTCTGACAATTAATCTGGATAGCGTCATTCCGGGTTGGAAAGAAGGCTTGCAGTATGTGAAGAAAGGCGGAAAAATCAAATTGGTTGTCCCACCTAATTTGGCTTATGGACAGGCAAGTTTACCTAAAATTCCAGCTAACTCTACTTTAGTCTTTGATGTCGAAGTATTGGATATTAAGCCTGCAGCCAAGGCAAAATAATTCCTATAATAATTAAGCGATAACACTGGCAGGAGCTTCATGGCTCCTGTTTTATCGCGTATATCTTCTGCCGTTCGATTTACGGCTGATATTTACCTCTATTTGATGAGTAATAAGCATAAATTAAGCCTGAATAAAGAAATATTAACTTGTCTGCTTATTATTTCCTGAGGATTTAAATAAAATAATTTTTTCATATTCAGGCAATTCAGGCATAAAGCTGTGATAAGTCTCTAAAGGATGTTCAGCAAGAGCTTGACGTCAATTCAATGTAGTTTTAACGTCATTATTCCGAATAGAATATTTTAAATGTTTTCTGCTTGGGGCCTGTTTCATTCGGCTATTTTATTCGCCATTTTGAATTTGGGCTGTGCTCGAAATTTTTACGTACTTCGTGTAGGCTTTGGTCTCTGTGTATACCCAAAATAATTCGAGTTGCATCGCGGCGGCAAGGGAGCGAATCCCCAGGAGCATAGATCACTATGTGACTGGGGTGAGTGAGCGTAGCCAACAAAGAGGCAACTTGAAGTATGACGGGTATAGTCCGTATTCAAACTGTCTGCAACATAGGTCACTACTGAGATACGCTTGAGTTGCAGTAATGTGATTTTATAATAAATCTCGCCTTGATATTTTCGGTGAGGCAAAGTCTGAGCTTGAAGGATGGTGTATTACATGTCTACCCCGCTATTAACTGGTGATAACATATCTAGTGATAACAGTGATATTGATTTACTGGAAAACCAACCGTTTAGTAAAACGGATTATGAAATTTTAAATTCTTACGAAGCTGCTGTTGATGGCCTGGCTATGTTGATTGGTGGGCATTGTGAAATAGTTCTTCATTCACTGGAAGATCTAAAATGTTCAGCGGTCAGAATAGCCAATGGGGAACATACCGGCCGCAAAATCGGCTCCCCGATTACAGATTTGGCGTTGCGGATGCTGCATGATATTACGGATGAAGACAGCAGTGTTTCCAGGGCGTATTTCACGCGGGCAAAAAGTGGTTCTTTGATGAAATCTATCACAATTGCCATTCGCAACCGGCAGCGTAGGGTTATTGGTCTTTTGTGCATCAATATGAACCTTGATGTACCTTTCTCCGAAATTATCCAAACTTTTATCCCAGAGAAAACCCATGAAGTGGCTTCAAACGTCAACTTTGCCTCTTCTGTGGATGACTTGGTTGCACAGACTCTGGAATTTACTATTGAAGAAGTGAATGCGGATCGCAATGTTTCCAATAATGCGAAAAACAGACAGGTAGTGCTGAATCTGTATGAGAAAGGTATTTTTGATATTAAAGATGCCATTAATCAAGTTGCTGACCGTTTGAATATCTCCAAGCATACGGTATACCTCTATATTCGCCAGTTTAAAAATGGTGAATGCGCGGGTTCGGAGAAGTAATGTCGTCACTGTCTTATTGCCTGCTGGTCACAGGGCCGGCTTACGGTACTCAGCAAGCCAGCAGTGCCTATCAATTTGCTCAGGCATTGATCGCTTCTGGGCATAAACTCCATAGCGTGTTTTTTTATCGCGAAGGTGTCCAAAATGGTAATCAATTGACAGCTCCCGCCAGCGATGAATTTGATTTGGTCAGGGCATGGCAGGCATTGGCAGTCCGGCATCAGTTCAACCTGTTTATTTGTGTTGCGGCGGCCTTACGGCGTGGTGTTGCAGACGAACAGCAAGCCAGTGAATTGAACCTTCCTGCTGCGAATCTGGCAGATGGGTTTGAACTGAGTGGCTTGGGTTCGCTGGCAGAAGCCATGATGTTGTGCGATCGTGTCATGCAATTTTAGCCAGGGGCGTAGGTATTGATGAAAAGTAGGTATTGATGAAAAAGATAGCCTTTGTTTTTACTGAAGCCCCTCATGGTTCGTCCGCTGGCAGAGAAGGGCTGGATGCGCTGCTTGCAACATCAGCATTAACTGAACAGATCGGCGTATTTTTTATTTCTGATGGCGTATTTCAGTTACTCGCCCATCAGCAACCCGATAAAATTCTGGCGCGTGACTATATTTCAACATTTAAGGTCTTACCCCTCTATGACATTGATAAATGTTATATCTGCCTTGATGATCTAATGATTCGGGGGGGCAGCCCAGCAAACAGCTTTGTGCTGGAGGCTGAATTTCTCTGTGCAGCAGCAATACGGGAAGTGCTGGCAGACTATGATGTTGTGTTGAAATTTTAATCTATTTTAGGCAGGTAACATGTTATATACTGTCAGTCGCTCACCTTACCATGATGATCTCAATGCAATGCTTGGCCTTGTATCTGATGCAGACGATGTTCTGTTAATGCAAAATGGGGTATTGCTGGGTATCAATGATAATCGTTATTTGGCTGAGTTACTCCGCAGCGGGGCTGGCATTTATGCCTTAAAGGAAGACCTGGGCGCCCGGGGGTTGCTTGAACAGATTTCAGACTGTGTCATGGTGATTGATTACAGCGGCTTTGTTAGCTTAACGGTAAAACATCAGCAAAATTTTGCATGGTAGAGACGAATTGCGCTTTTTAGCCATTTTTTACCTGATTTACCCGCATAGAAAAACTGTATATTTCTTGACACCTCGTCAAGTCAGCAATAAAATTCCGCGTCCTCTCGTTTTGTCATTATGACTGAGAGAGGATAAAATCCGTGTTTACGAAGCAAAAAACCAGGAGCTTTTTTAATAATGGCAACTATTAACCAGCTGGTTCGCAAATCTCGTAGCTCGAAGGTTGTGAAAAGCAACGTTCCTGCTCTGGAAGCTTGCCCGCAAAAACGTGGCGTATGTACTCGTGTATATACTACCACTCCTAAAAAACCAAACTCCGCACTGCGTAAAGTATGCCGTGTGCGTTTGACTAACGGTTACGAAGTTTCTTCCTACATCGGTGGTGAAGGCCACAACTTGCAGGAACACTCCGTTATTCTGATCCGTGGCGGTCGTGTTAAAGACTTGCCAGGTGTGCGTTACCACACTGTTCGCGGAGCACTGGACTGTGCCGGTGTTAAAGACCGTAAACAAGGCCGTTCTAAGTACGGTGTGAAGAAGCCAAAGGCTTAATGGTTCTCCGTTAAGTAAGGCCAAACATTTTTCACTTTAATGTCAAAATAAACTCGTAGAGTTTTGGACAACCCTGAAATTCGAAACGGAGTATTTCCATGCCACGTCGTCGTGTAATTGGTCAACGTAAAATTCTGCCAGATCCAAAGTTCGGATCTGAACTGCTGGCCAAATTCGTTAATATCCTGATGGTAGACGGTAAAAAGTCTGTCGCAGAAGCAATTGTATATGGTGCGCTTGAGACCCTGGCTCAGCGTTCTAGTAAAAATCATCTGGAAGCATTCGAGCTGGCACTGGATAACGTGCGCCCGACTGTGGAAGTTAAGTCCCGCCGTGTAGGTGGTTCTACTTATCAGGTTCCAGTTGAAGTTCGTCCGGTTCGTCGTAATGCTCTGGCAATGCGTTGGATCGTTGATGCTGCTCGTAAACGCGGTGATAAGTCGATGGCTCTGCGCCTGGCGAATGAATTATCTGATGCGGCTGAAAACAAAGGCGCTGCTGTGAAGAAACGTGAAGACGTTCACCGTATGGCAGAAGCTAACAAGGCGTTCGCACACTACCGTTGGTAATCCATTTTTTGGTAATCCATCGGCAGTGAATATGTTCTGGGTAGCTGCTTGGCTACCCGTTCTCTAAATTGAACGCCCACGAGAGAGGAAAAAATGGCTCGTAAAACCCCTATAACTCGTTACCGTAATATCGGTATCAGTGCGCACATTGACGCGGGTAAAACCACAACCACTGAACGTATTTTGTTCTACACTGGTGTAAGCCATAAGATCGGTGAAGTTCATGATGGCGCTGCCACTATGGACTGGATGGAGCAGGAGCAAGAACGTGGTATTACCATCACGTCTGCTGCGACGACTGCATTCTGGTCTGGTATGGCTAAACAGTATGAACCACACCGCGTCAACATCATCGACACTCCAGGCCACGTTGACTTCACTATCGAAGTAGAACGTTCCATGCGTGTTCTTGATGGTGCCGTAATGGTTTACTGTGCAGTTGGTGGTGTTCAGCCTCAGTCTGAGACTGTATGGCGTCAGGCTAACAAATACAACGTACCACGTATCGCGTTCGTTAACAAAATGGACCGTATGGGTGCTAACTTCCTGCGTGTGGTTGAGCAGATCAAAACTCGTCTGGCTGCTAACCCTGTTCCTTTGCAATTGGCAATCGGTGCAGAAGATACTTTCACCGGTGTTGTTGATTTGCTGAAAATGAAAGCAATCAACTGGAACGACGAAGATCAGGGTATTACCTTCGAATACGAAGATATCCCGGCTGACATGCTTGAGCAGGCTCAGGAATGGCATCAGAATCTGGTTGAATCCGCAGCAGAAGCATCAGAAGACCTGATGGACAAATATCTGGGCGGTGAAGAGCTGACTGAAGAAGAAATCAAGGCAGCTCTGCGTAAGCGTGTTCTGGCTGGCGAAATTATTCTGGTTACCTGTGGTTCTGCGTTTAAGAACAAAGGTGTTCAGGCAATGCTGGATGCAGTTATCGAATATCTGCCAGCACCAACTGATGTTGAATCCATCAAAGGTATGCTGCCAGACGGTAAAGACACCCCGGCAGAACGTCATTCCAGCGACGACGAGCCATTCTCTGCACTGGCGTTCAAAATCGCGACTGACCCATTCGTGGGTAACCTGACGTTCTTCCGTGTTTACTCCGGTATTGTTAACTCCGGTGATACCGTACTGAACCCAGTAAAAGACAAAAAAGAACGTTTCGGCCGTATCGTACAGATGCACGCCAACAAACGTGAAGAAATTAAAGAAGTCCGCGCGGGCGATATCGCCGCTGCGATCGGCCTGAAAGATGTCACTACAGGTGACACTCTCTGTGACGTGGCGTCTCCAATCATTCTGGAGCGCATGGAATTCCCAGAGCCAGTTATCTCTGTTGCTATCGAACCAAAAACTAAAGCTGACCAAGAAAAAATGGGTATCGCTTTAGGCCGTCTGGCACAAGAAGACCCATCATTCCGTGTAAGCAGTGATGAAGAGACTGGTCAGACTATCATTGCAGGTATGGGTGAGCTGCACCTTGACGTGCTGGTTGACCGTATGCGTCGTGAATTCAATGTTGAAGCGAACGTAGGTAAACCTCAGGTTGCTTACCGTGAAACTATCCGTGCCTCTGTTGAGCAGGAAGGTAAACACGCTAAACAGTCCGGTGGTCGCGGTCAGTACGGTCACGTTTGGTTACGTATCGAGCCTATGGAAGCAGGTGGCGCAGGTTACGAATTCGCAAACGAAATCGTTGGTGGTGTTGTTCCTAAAGAATACATCCCAGGCGTTGACAAAGGCGTTAGGGAACAGCTGAAGAGCGGTGTTCTGGCTGGTTATCCAATCGTTGACGTTAAAGTTGCCCTGTTCGATGGTTCTTACCATGACGTTGACTCTTCAGAAATCGCCTTTAAAATTGCTGCATCCATGGCATTTAAAGAAGGCTTCATGAAAGCGAAACCAGTTCTGCTGGAACCTATCATGAAAGTTGAGGTGGAAACACCAGAAGACTACATGGGTGACGTCATCGGTGACTTGAACCGTCGCCGTGGTATGATCGATGGTATGGATGATATCGCTACGGGTAAAACTATTCGTGCTCAAGTACCATTATCTGAAATGTTTGGTTATGCTACTGACCTGCGTTCTCAGACCCAAGGTCGTGCTTCTTACTCCATGGAGTTCTTGAAGTACAACGAAGCGCCTAGCAACGTCGCTCAGGCTATTATTGAAGCTCGTA
Organism: Xenorhabdus beddingii; assembly: GCF_002127545.1. Classification (GTDB taxonomy): domain Bacteria; phylum Pseudomonadota; class Gammaproteobacteria; order Enterobacterales; family Enterobacteriaceae; genus Xenorhabdus; species Xenorhabdus beddingii. Next base: position 38,495 of record NZ_MUBK01000018.1, on the reverse strand, counting down.
AAGCTAGATAAGTTTTCGAGTTTACTATCTTTTTAGCTCCCTCATCTCTGTGTCGGGGGAGCAGTATTAAGGAATAGAGTCGTGTCTAAAGAAAAGTTTGAACGTTCAAAACCGCACGTTAACGTTGGTACTATCGGCCACGTTGACCACGGTAAAACTACCCTGACTGCTGCAATCACCA
>NZ_MUBK01000018.1:0-38214 GCF_002127545.1 Xenorhabdus beddingii | reverse complement strand
GATCGTGACCCTGATTGCACCAATTGCAATGGACGAAGGTCTGCGTTTCGCCATCCGTGAAGGTGGCCGTACTGTAGGTGCTGGTGTTGTTGCTAAAGTGATCGCATAATTTTTTAAGTGTGTTCATTTTGGAAGGGCATCGACAGATGCCCTTTTTATACGTTGTCTTAAGGTGTGGTTTTAGGACTTGGTTTTAGGACTTAGTTTTAGAATTTGGTTTTGGGACTGAGTTTTAGAGCCTTGTCTTAAGAAGAACCTATCTCATCAATGGTTGTTCATCGATGGTTGTCTAATTACAAGATAAATTGTTATTTGGCTGCTATTCTTAATTATTGGTGAGATAGGCTCTGATACAACGGATGGGCTTAAAGATCATAATGATACAAAAGTCCTACTGAATTATGGCGCCGAGTCAGATACAATTACAATTATCTTTGGGTTCGGTCTGATTTGTTTTGCTCTTGCGAGGCAAGCTGGCTATCTATTTACATCATAGTTACTTACATAGAGTTACAGGTTGGTTTATGAGTGCGAATAGCGATGCTCAAGAAAGCGGGCGTGGTCTTGATATAGTAAAATGGCTATTGGTGGCAGTGCTGCTGGTGGTTGCTATTGTGGGTAATTACTATTACCGAGAGTATAACCTGCCTCTGCGCGCGATAGCCGTCGTTGCTATTGTTGCCCTTGCAGGAGCAGTTGCATTGTGGACTGTGAAAGGTAAAGCTGCATTAGCCTTTGCCCGTGAAGCCCGCATTGAAATGCGTAAAGTCATTTGGCCAACTCGCCAGGAAGCTCTGCATACAACTCTGATTGTTGCTGCTGTAACAGCTATCATGTCTCTGATTTTGTGGGGATTGGATGGCATTCTGGTGCGTTTAGTTTCATTTATTACAGGCCTGAGGTTTTAAAAAATGTCTGAATCCCCAAAAAAGCGTTGGTATGTCATACAGGCATTTTCTGGGTTTGAAGGTCGTGTCGCTCAATCTCTGCGTGAACATATCAAATTACAGGATATGGAAGATTCTTTCGGTGAAGTGATGGTGCCGACAGAAGAAGTTGTTGAGATCCGCAGTGGCCAGCGCCGTAAAAGCGAGCGTAAATTCTTCCCTGGCTATGTCTTGGTACAGATGGTAATGAACGATGCAACCTGGCATCTGGTTCGCAGTGTACCTCGCGTAATGGGTTTTATCGGCGGCACATCTGACCGTCCGGCACCAATTAGCGATAAAGAAGTTGATGCGATCATGAATCGTCTTCAGCAAGTTGGTGATAAACCAAGGCCAAAAACTCTGTTCGAACCAGGCGAAATGGTTCGTGTCAGCGATGGTCCGTTTGCAGACTTCAATGGTGTAGTGGAAGAAGTCGATTACGAGAAGAGCCGCCTGAAAGTTTCGGTTTCTATCTTCGGTCGTGCTACACCTGTCGAGCTGGATTTCAGTCAGGTAGAGAAAGGCTGATCTGATGCTTAACTAAGCAAGTTCGCTTGCAAAGGGTGTGAAATTAGCATACAATTTCGCGCCTTTTGTTTTTATCTGGGCATTGTTTTTAGCTTTAGATAATGCTTTCTAGATAAGCTGGGTTATGTCTTAACGATATAATGTCTTAAGACGAGATAATGCTTTAAGTGGCCTGGTCTTTTGACGGGGCCTGAATCGTCAGGGGAGCCTCATTTTGAGGCGATAAAACCCACATAGAGGAAATATAGATGGCTAAGAAAGTCCAAGCCTACGTTAAGCTGCAAGTTGCAGCGGGTATGGCTAACCCAAGCCCACCAGTTGGTCCAGCTCTGGGTCAGCAGGGTGTTAACATCATGGAATTCTGTAAAGCGTTCAATGCTAAAACTGAAAGCATTGAAAAAGGCCTGCCAATTCCAGTTGTTATTACTGTCTACGCAGACCGTTCTTTCACTTTCGTTACCAAAACCCCTCCAGCAGCCGTTCTGCTGAAAAAAGCAGCGGGCATCAAATCTGGTTCCGGTAAGCCGAACAAAGATAAAGTTGGTAAAGTGACCAGCGCTCAAATTCGTGAGATTGCTGAAACTAAAGCTGCGGACATGACTGGTGCCGACATTGAAGCGATGATGCGTTCAATCGAAGGTACTGCTCGTTCCATGGGCCTGGTAGTGGAGGGTTAATCAATGGCTAAACTGACCAAGCGCATGCGCACTATTCGTGAAAAAGTTGATGCAACTAAACAATATGACATCAACGAAGCCGTTGCTCTGCTGAAAGAACTGGCTACTGCTAAGTTCGTAGAAAGCGTTGACGTAGCTGTTAATCTTGGCATCGATGCTCGTAAATCAGACCAGAACGTTCGTGGTGCAACTGTACTGCCACACGGTACAGGTCGTTCAGTGCGTGTTGCTGTATTTACCCAGGGTGCAAACGCTGAAGCGGCTAAAGCTGCTGGCGCTGAACTGGTAGGTATGGAAGATCTGGCTGAACAGATTAAGAAAGGCGAGATGGATTTTGACGTTGTTATCGCATCTCCAGATGCAATGCGCGTTGTTGGCCAATTGGGTCAAATCCTGGGCCCACGTGGTCTGATGCCAAACCCGAAAGTGGGTACTGTAACGCCTAACGTTGCTGAAGCTGTACAAAACGCTAAAGCAGGTCAGGTTCGTTACCGTAACGACAAGAACGGTATCATCCACACCACCATCGGTAAAGTTGACTTCGAGTCTGACAAATTGAAAGAAAACCTGGAAGCACTGCTGGTTGCGCTGAAAAAAGCTAAGCCATCTTCTGCTAAAGGCGTTTACATCAAGAAAGTTAGCCTGTCCACTACCATGGGTGCAGGTGTTGCGATTGACCAGTCTGGTCTGAGCACATTAGCTTAATCCTTTAAGCTGAGAATAACGCTTTACCTTAGCGTCAGATTTGTCTAAAATCTGACGCTTCGGATTTGCCTGATAGTGTGTTGGATGATACACATCCTTTGAAAAATAATACGTTATCGGCAAATAACAGATTTTCGGTTGGAGCTTGGCCTTAATCCAAGCCCCGTCCAAGACCGCAGGCGTAAGTACGTAGTAATAAATTACTTACTTAATATCCTGCGTAGACGGTGACAGAGCCACAAGAAATTTATTTTCTGGATTCTGCTCACCGTGTTTTAGCGCTCAGGCACATCTTGTGCTTTGAGTGAAGTGAGTTCCGGGTTTTCCCGGTTAATCCAGGAGCAAGAAGCTAATGGCACTAAATCTTCAAGACAAACAAGCGATTGTTGCTGAAGTCAGCGAAGTAGCCAAAGGCGCGCTGTCTGCGGTTGTTGCGGATTCTCGCGGCGTAACCGTAGATAAGATGACTGACCTGCGTAAAGCATGCCGTGAAGCTGGTGTCAACGTACGTGTTGTACGTAATACCCTGCTGCGTCGTGCTGTTGAAGGTACTGAATATGAGTGCCTGAAAGAAGCGTTTGTTGGTCCAACCTTGATTGCTTTCTCTTTTGAACATCCGGGCGCAGCTGCTCGTCTGTTCAAAGAGTTCGCGAAAGCGAACCCAGCATTCGAGATTAAAGCAGCAGCCTTTGAAGGTGAGTTCATCCCAGGTGAAAATATTGATCGCTTGGCAACACTCCCAACTTACGAAGAAGCAATCGCACGCCTGATGGCAACCATGAAAGAAGCCTCTGCAGGCAAACTGGTTCGCACTCTGGCTGCGCTACGCGATCAGAAAGAAGCTGCTTAATAGCCTATTTCCTTCGTTGCTTTTTAACGTATAAACTTTTTCTGAATTTTAGGAACACTTGTTATGTCTATCACTAAAGAACAAATTCTGGACGCAGTTGCAGAAATGTCTGTAATGGACGTTGTTGAACTGATCAGCATGATGGAAGAAAAATTCGGCGTTTCTGCTGCTGCGGCTGTTGCTGTAGTTGGCGGTGCTGCTGAAGCAGTTGAAGAAAAAACTGAATTCGACGTTATCCTGACTGGCGTTGGCGCTAACAAAGTTGCTGTAATCAAAGCAGTACGTGGCGCAACTGGCCTGGGTCTGAAAGAAGCTAAAGACCTGGTTGAAAGCGCACCAGCAGCACTGAAAGAAGCTATCAGCAAAGACGACGCTGAAGCTCTGAAAAAATCTCTGGAAGAAGCAGGTGCTTCTGTTGAGATCAAGTAAGATCAGTTTGAAGTTCGCAGCCTGATTTTTTAAGGCTGGCGGCTGGCGATTTTTTAATCGCCAGCCTTTTTGCGCTGTAGGGAGTTAGTAGCATTTCACACTGTTTGGCTGCTAATTAACCCAGAATACTTTTTCCTATTGACGACTTAATATACTGCGTTCTCAGCTACGATCCACTCGGGTAGCTCGGTAGTCAAGTCACGCAATGAAATGATTTAAGAGTAATAGTAATGGGTATTACGGAAAATATTCTATTTTCTGTTCGAAAAAAATAGTGTTGCAGAGTGCTGTCCTTAAGGGCGGACAGAGTGGGTCACTTATCAGCGAGCTGAGGAACCCTATGGTTTACTCCTATACCGAGAAAAAACGTATTCGTAAGGATTTTGGTAAACGTCCACAAGTTTTGGATGTTCCATACCTTCTTTCTATCCAACTTGACTCGTTCCAGAAGTTTATCGAGCAAGATCCTGAAGGCCAGAATGGACTGGAAGCGGCCTTCCGTTCTGTGTTCCCAATTCAGAGTTACAGCGGCAATTCTGAGCTGCAATATGTAAGCTACCGTCTTGGCGAACCTGTTTTTGATGTTAAAGAGTGTCAGATCCGGGGGGTGACTTTCTCCGCACCGCTGCGCGTTAAGTTGCGTCTGGTGATCTATGAGCGCGAAGCGCCAGAAGGCACAGTCAAAGACATCAAAGAACAAGAAGTCTACATGGGTGAGATCCCACTCATGACTGATAACGGGACTTTCGTTATCAACGGAACTGAGCGCGTTATCGTATCTCAGTTGCATCGTAGCCCAGGCGTTTTCTTTGACAGCGATAAGGGTAAAACCCATTCATCCGGTAAGGTACTGTATAACGCACGTATCATCCCTTACCGTGGTTCATGGTTGGATTTCGAATTTGATCCAAAAGATAACCTGTTTGTGCGTATCGACCGCCGCCGTAAACTGCCGGCTTCGATTATTCTGCGCGCGATGGATTACTCTACTGAAGACATCCTAAACCTGTTCTTCAACAAAACCGTTTTCGAAATTCGCGACAATAAATTGCAGATGACTCTGGTGCCAGAACGTCTGCGTGGCGAGACTGCTTCATTTGATATTGAAGCGAACGGCAAGGTCTATGTTGAAAAAGGCCGTCGTATTACTGCTCGTCATATCCGCCAGTTAGAAAAAGATCAGGTTGACCGCATTGAGGTCCCTGTCGAATATATCGCGGGTAAAGTTGTAGCAAAAGATTACATCGACCAGAACACAGGTGAAATCATCTGTGCGGCTAACATGGAACTCTCTTTGGATCTGCTGGCACGTTTGAGTCAGTCTGGTCACAAAACTATCGAGACCCTGTTTACCAACGATTTGGATCACGGTGCATACATTTCCGAAACTCTGCGTGTTGACCCAACCAACGATCGCCTGAGCGCACTGGTTGAAATTTATCGCATGATGCGTCCGGGTGAACCACCAACACGAGAAGCCGCAGAAAATCTGTTTGAGAACCTGTTCTTCTCTGAAGATCGTTATGATCTGTCTGCGGTTGGTCGCATGAAGTTCAACCGTTCTCTGGACCGCAATGAGATCGAAGGTTCCGGTATCCTGAGCAAATCAGACATCACCGACGTGATGAAAAAGCTCATCGATATCCGTAACGGTAAAGGTGAAGTCGATGATATCGACCACTTGGGCAACCGTCGTATCCGTTCCGTTGGCGAAATGGCTGAAAACCAGTTCCGCGTCGGCTTGGTTCGTGTAGAGCGCGCCGTGAAAGAGCGCCTGTCTCTGGGCGATCTGGATACTCTGATGCCACAGGACATGATCAACGCCAAGCCAATTTCTGCGGCGGTGAAAGAGTTCTTTGGTTCCAGCCAGCTTTCTCAGTTCATGGACCAAAACAACCCACTGTCTGAAATCACCCACAAACGCCGTATTTCTGCGTTGGGTCCGGGCGGTCTGACTCGTGAACGTGCAGGCTTTGAAGTTCGAGACGTACACCCGACTCACTATGGTCGTGTATGTCCAATCGAAACGCCTGAAGGTCCAAACATCGGTTTGATTAACTCATTGTCCGTTTATGCGCGTACCAATGAGTATGGTTTCCTTGAAACCCCTTACCGCTTGGTTCGTGATGGTGTAGTGACTGATGAAATTCACTACCTGTCTGCGATCGAAGAAGGTAATTACGTTATCGCACAGGCTAACACCGTATTGGATGAAGAAGGCCACTTCGTTGAAGAATTGGTCACTTGCCGTCATTACGATGAATCAAGTTTGTTCAACCGTGATCAGGTTCAGTACATGGACGTTTCGACACAGCAGATCGTGTCCGTCGGTGCTTCCTTGATCCCATTCCTTGAACACGATGACGCCAACCGTGCATTGATGGGTGCGAACATGCAACGTCAGGCGGTTCCAACACTGCGTGCTGACAAGCCGCTGGTCGGAACAGGCATGGAGCGTGCGGTAGCGGTTGACTCCGGGGTAACCTCTGTTGCTAAACGCGGCGGTATGGTTCAGTACGTTGACGCATCCCGTATCGTTATCAAGGTTAATGAAGATGAAATGTACGCAGGTGAAGCGGGCATTGATATCTATAACCTGACCAAATATACCCGTTCTAACCAGAATACCTGTATCAACCAGATGCCATGTGTTTCTCTGGGTGAACTGGTAGAGCGTGGTGACGTATTGGCTGATGGTCCATCCACCGACTTGGGTGAATTGGCACTGGGTCAGAACATGCGCGTGGCGTTCATGCCATGGAATGGTTATAACTTCGAGGACTCCATCCTCGTCTCTGAACGTGTTGTACAGGAAGACCGTTTCACGACCATTCACATTCAAGAACTGGCTTGTGTGTCCCGTGACACCAAACTAGGGCCTGAAGAGATCACGGCTGACATCCCTAACGTGGGTGAGGCTGCGCTGTCTAAACTGGACGAATCCGGTATCGTTTATATCGGTGCAGAAGTGAAAGGTGGCGACATTCTGGTGGGTAAAGTGACACCAAAAGGTGAAACTCAACTCACGCCAGAAGAAAAACTGCTGCGTGCGATCTTCGGTGAGAAAGCGTCTGATGTTAAAGACTCTTCTCTGCGCGTACCAAACGGTGTTTCTGGTACTGTTATCGATGTACAAGTCTTTACCCGCGATGGCGTAGAAAAAGACAAGCGTGCATTAGAAATCGAAGAAATGCAGTTGCGTGAGGCGAAGAAAGACCTGACAGAAGAACTGCAAATTTTCGAAGCCGGCTTGTTTGCCCGTATTCACTCTGTACTGGTTGCGGGTGGCATCGAAGCGGAAAAACTCGGCAAACTGCCTCGTCAGCGTTGGTTGGAGCTGGGTCTGGCTGATGAAGAAAAACAAAATCAGCTAGAGCAACTGGCAGAACAGTATGACGAACTGAAAACTGAGTTCGAGAAAAAACTGGATGCCAAACGCCGCAAGATCACACAGGGCGACGATCTGGCACCTGGCGTGCTGAAAATTGTCAAAGTGTATCTGGCTGTGAAACGTCAAATCCAGCCTGGTGACAAGATGGCAGGTCGTCACGGTAACAAGGGTGTTATTTCCAAGATCAACCCGATCGAAGACATGCCTTACGATGAAAATGGGACACCTGTTGACATCGTACTGAACCCACTGGGCGTACCATCACGTATGAACATCGGTCAGATCCTGGAAACTCACTTGGGTATGGCGGCAAAAGGCATTGGTGACAAGATCAATGCAATGCTGAAACAACAGCAAGAAGTTGCCAAACTGCGTGAATTTATCCAGAAGGCTTATGATCTGGGTGATGATACTCGTCAGAAAGTTGACTTGACGACTTTCTCCGATGAAGAAGTGATGCGTCTGGCAGAAAACCTGAGAAAAGGTATGCCGATCGCAACACCAGTCTTTGATGGAGCAAAAGAGACCGAAATCAAAGAGCTGCTGAAATTGGGTGGCTTGCCGACTTCCGGTCAGATCACACTGTTCGACGGCCGCACGGGTGAACAATTCGAGCGTCAGGTAACCGTTGGTTACATGTACATGCTGAAATTGAACCACTTGGTTGATGACAAGATGCACGCCCGTTCTACCGGTTCTTACAGCCTGGTTACTCAGCAGCCGCTGGGTGGTAAGGCACAGTTCGGTGGACAGCGCTTCGGTGAGATGGAAGTGTGGGCATTGGAAGCATACGGTGCTGCGTACACCCTGCAAGAAATGCTCACCGTTAAATCCGACGATGTTAACGGTCGTACCAAGATGTATAAAAACATCGTGGATGGTAACCACCAGATGGAACCAGGCATGCCGGAATCTTTCAACGTATTGCTGAAAGAAATCCGTTCGTTGGGTATCAACATCGAGCTGGAAGACGAATAAATCGTTTTCCCGCTGGTACTGTCCGGCATGAATGTGCCGGACGGTTTACCAGCTAGTGGTTGCACTGGTCCCAGTGGTTATACTGGTTATAGAGGGGAGTGGCATGGGCCACTCACCTAACAGGTCTAACTCCGACAGGAGCCATTTCGTGAAAGACTTATTGAAGTTTCTGAAAGCGCAAACTAAGACCGAAGAGTTTGATGCGATCAAAATTGCTCTGGCCTCCCCAGACATGATCCGTTCGTGGTCATTCGGGGAAGTAAAAAAGCCGGAAACTATTAATTACCGTACGTTCAAGCCTGAACGTGACGGTCTTTTCTGTGCGCGTATTTTCGGGCCGGTAAAAGACTACGAGTGCTTGTGTGGTAAATACAAGCGCTTGAAACACCGTGGTGTGATTTGTGAGAAGTGTGGCGTTGAAGTCACTCAAACTAAAGTTCGTCGTGACCGTATGGGGCACATCGAGCTGGCTTCTCCAACGGCTCACATCTGGTTCCTGAAATCTCTGCCATCCCGCATCGGTTTGTTGCTGGATATGCCTCTGCGCGACATTGAACGCGTACTGTACTTCGAATCCTATGTGGTTGTTGAAGGCGGCATGACCAGCCTTGAGCGCAGCCAGATCCTGACTGAAGAACAGTATCTGGATGCACTGGAAGAGTTCGGTGATGAATTTGACGCAAAAATGGGTGCGGAAGCCATCCAAGCCTTGCTGAAAAGCATCGATCTGGAAAACGAATGTGAAACTTTGCGTGAAGAGCTGAACGAAACCAACTCTGAAACTAAGCGCAAGAAGCTGACCAAGCGTATTAAGCTGCTGGAGGCTTTCATTCAGTCTGGTAATAAACCAGAGTGGATGGTTTTGACCGTTTTACCCGTTCTGCCACCGGACCTGCGTCCACTGGTTCCACTGGATGGCGGCCGTTTCGCAACTTCAGACCTGAACGATCTGTACCGTCGCGTTATCAACCGTAACAATCGTCTGAAACGCCTGTTGGATCTGGCTGCGCCAGACATCATCGTACGTAACGAAAAACGTATGTTGCAGGAAGCGGTTGATGCACTGTTGGATAACGGTCGCCGTGGTCGTGCGATTACCGGTTCTAACAAACGTCCTCTGAAATCCCTGGCTGACATGATCAAGGGTAAACAAGGTCGTTTCCGTCAGAACCTGCTGGGTAAACGTGTTGACTATTCAGGCCGTTCTGTTATTACCGTAGGTCCATACCTGCGTTTGCATCAGTGTGGTCTTCCTAAAAAGATGGCACTGGAGCTGTTCAAGCCATTCATCTACGGCAAGCTGGAACTGCGTGGTCTGGCGACGACTATCAAAGCCGCCAAAAAAATGGTTGAGCGTGAAGAAGCCGTCGTATGGGATATCTTGGATGAAGTGATCCGTGAGCACCCTGTTCTGCTGAACCGTGCACCAACCCTTCACCGTTTGGGTATTCAGGCATTTGAACCCGTTCTGATCGAAGGTAAAGCGATCCAATTGCACCCACTCGTGTGTGCGGCATATAACGCCGACTTCGATGGTGACCAGATGGCTGTTCACGTACCGTTGACACTGGAAGCCCAGTTGGAAGCGCGTGCGCTGATGATGTCTACCAACAACATCCTGTCTCCGGCGAGTGGTGAACCTATCATCGTTCCATCTCAGGACGTTGTATTGGGTCTGTACTATATGACTCGTGACTGTGTTAACGCGAAAGGCGAAGGCATGGTTCTGAGCGGCCCTAAAGAAGCAGAGCGTGTTTACCGCGCAGGTCTGGCTTCTTTGCACGCTCGTGTCAAAGTGCGTATCACTGAAGAAGTGAGAGATGGCGAAGGCAATGTTACCGTTAACACGGGGCTGGTTGATACCACTGTTGGTCGTGCCATCCTGTGGATGATCGTACCAAGAGGTCTGCCATACTCACTGATTAACCAGGCGCTGGGTAAAAAAGCCATCTCCAGGATGCTGAATACCTGTTACCGCGTACTGGGCCTGAAACCAACCGTAATCTTAGCTGACCAGACCATGTATACCGGTTTTGCTTACGCTGCCCGTTCAGGGGTATCCGTAGGTATCGACGACATGGTTATTCCTGAGAAGAAAGAAGGCATCATCGCGGAAGCGGAAGCAGAAGTGGCCGAAATTCAGGAACAGTTCCAATCGGGTCTGGTAACCGCTGGCGAACGATACAACAAGGTTATCGATATCTGGGCTGCGGCGAACGAACGTGTTGCCAAGGCGATGATGGAAAACCTGTCGACTGAAACTGTTGTTAACCGTCATGGTGAAGAAGAACAGCAAGTTTCTTTCAACAACATCTTTATGATGGCCGACTCCGGTGCGCGTGGTTCTGCCGCTCAGATCCGTCAGTTGGCGGGTATGCGTGGCCTGATGGCAACGCCAGATGGCTCCATCATCGAAACCCCAATTACCGCGAACTTCCGTGAAGGTCTGAACGTACTCCAGTACTTCATCTCAACCCACGGTGCCCGTAAAGGTCTTGCGGATACCGCATTGAAAACCGCGAACTCCGGTTACCTGACTCGTCGTCTGGTTGACGTTGCCCAAGATTTGGTTGTGACAGAAGACGACTGTGGTACTCACAACGGTATCATGATGACTCCGGTTATCGAAGGTGGTGATGTTAAAGAACCACTGCGTGAGCGCGTATTGGGTCGTGTGACTGCTGAAGACGTTCTGAAACCAGGCACAGCGGACATTCTGGTTGCACGTAACACATTGCTGAATGAAAAATGGTGTGATCTGTTAGAAGAAAACTCCGTTGACAGCGTGAAAGTACGTTCCGTAGTAAGTTGTGAAACTGATTTTGGTGTTTGTGCGAACTGTTACGGTCGCGACCTTGCTCGTGGTCACCGTATCAACAAAGGTGAAGCCGTGGGTGTTATCGCGGCACAGTCAATCGGTGAGCCTGGTACACAGTTGACGATGCGTACCTTCCACATCGGTGGTGCGGCATCTCGTGCGGCGGCAGAATCCAGCATTCAGGTACGTAACAAAGGTCACCTGAAACTGAGCAACGCTAAATTCGTTACTAACTCAGCGGGCAAGCTGGTTATTACTTCCCGTAATACCGAATTGCGCCTGATTGACGATTACGGTCGTACTAAAGAAAGCTATAAAGTGCCTTACGGCTCAGTATTGGCGAAAGGTGATGGCGAGACAGTAACCGGCGGTGAAACCGTTGCGAACTGGGACCCACATACCATGCCAGTCGTGAGTGAAGTATCCGGTATTATCCAGTTCTCTGATATGGTTGATAGCCAGACCATTATCCGTCAGACGGATGAGCTGACCGGCCTGTCTTCACTGGTGGTTCTGGATAGTGCAGAGCGTACCGGTAGCGGTAAAGACCTGCGTCCGGCATTGAAAATCGTTGACGCTCAAGGTAATGACGTTCTGATCCCAGGTACAGATATGCCTGCTCAGTACTTCCTGCCGGGTAAAGCGATTGTTCAGCTAGAAGATGGCATCTCCATCTCTGCGGGTGATACGTTAGCGCGTATTCCTCAGGAATCTGGCGGTACGAAAGATATCACCGGTGGTCTGCCACGCGTTGCGGACCTGTTCGAAGCCCGTCGTCCGAAAGAGCCTGCTATCCTGGCAGAAATCAGCGGTATCGTTTCCTTCGGTAAAGAAACCAAAGGTAAGCGCCGCCTGGTAATCAGCCCACTGGATGGTTCTGATGCTTACGAAGAGATGATCCCTAAATGGCGTCAGCTCAACGTGTTCGAAGGCGAGGTTGTTGAACGTGGTGACGTGATCTCCGATGGCCCAGAATCTCCACATGACATTCTGCGCCTGCGTGGTGTTCACGCGGTTGCTCGTTACATCACTAACGAAGTACAGGAAGTTTACCGTCTGCAAGGCGTTAAGATTAACGATAAACACATCGAAGTTATCGTTCGTCAGATGCTGCGCAAAGTTACCATCGCGAATGCGGGTAGCTCTGAATTCCTCGAAGGCGAACAGGTTGAATACGCGCGTGTTAAAGTCGCGAACCGTAAGCTGGAGCTGGATGGTAAAGTACCGGCGACCTTCCACCGTGACTTGCTGGGTATCACGAAAGCCTCATTGGCAACAGAATCCTTCATCTCTGCGGCGTCGTTCCAGGAAACAACCCGCGTACTGACTGAAGCGGCTGTTGCAGGTAAACGTGATGAACTGCGTGGTCTGAAAGAGAACGTCATCGTTGGTCGTTTGATCCCGGCTGGTACAGGTTATGCTTACCATCAGGATCGCATTCGCCGCCGTCAAGAAAACGTCGTGGTTGAAGCACCACAAGTTAGCGTAGACGAAGCCACTGCAAACCTTGCTGAATTGTTGAATGCAGGTTTCGGTAGTAGCAATAACGATTAATATCGTAATGCATAGCATATCCTATAGATATCGCTAATCGTGAAATGCCCTCTCTTGGTAGAGGGCATTTTTTATTGGATGGAAAATAAAAATGAGACGAATCGTTCATGTTATTGCAAGGATTTTCTTACCATTTTTAATGTGTTTTTCCTATCCGGTCTCAGCGTGGAACCCTGATTCGCCAGGCTATCGTTATATGGAAGTGACTGAAGACAGTGAAATCTATGCTTGGATAGGCGAACATGTCATTGAGGTTGGTTTATTAAAAAAAGGGCAAGGTCTGAAAGCGGTTGAAGAAGAAGGAGAAGAGGGTGATTATTACGCGTTCCATTTTGGTAATGGAAAGGGTTATATTACTAAAGAGAATTTAAAGGAAATAAAAAAATCCGCCTTTCCTACAGACCCCTTCAATACCCTCCATAAAAAAGTCTCTCAAAATTTGATGATTTTTAAGGAAGCCAAGGTCTATAGCTTACCTGAAACCGATAGCAAACCCGTTGCAATTTTGATGGCGAATCTTCGTTATCCGATCTTAGACAAATTACAAGATCCCTTACGTCATACTTGGTATGAGATAAATATAGGTGATCGATTGGGCTATATTAGTGATCAGGATGCTGAATTGGATAATGGCATTCCTCTATTAACTTATCATCATATTCTTGAGGATAAAGAGAATAAACGTTTTCTCCATACCTCAACCACGACATCTCTGACCGCCTTTCGTGAGCAGATGGCTTATTTGAAACAGGCGGGTTATACCACAATTTCATTGTATGAACTGGAAGGTTATCTAAATAGCACTGTTAACTTACCAGCAAAAGTGGTTGGTTTAACTTTTGATGATGGATTGGAGTCTGTTTATCGCTATGCTTACCCTATTTTGAAAGAAAACGGTCAGAAAGCGACATTTTTTATTATTTCATCTCGTATTAAACGTTATCCGCAAAAATGGGATCCTGATAGTCTGCAATTTACCAGCCTCTCTGAATTATATTCCATAGACGATGTATTTGATGTTCAATCCCATACCCATTTTTTGCATCGTTTGGGAAAAAATAAACAACCCATATTATTCCGGCGGTCATATCACACTATATTGTATGATTTTGAGCGTTCCAGGCGAGCATTGTCACAATTCAACCCTCATGTGCTTTATCTCTCATATCCTTTTGGTGGATACAATCCAAAAGCCATGAAAGCAGCCGAACAAGCTGGGTTTCATTTAGCTGTCACTACAATACAAGGTAAAGTAAAACTGGGTGATAACCCATTTTCCCTGAAGCGCTTATATATCTTACGGACAGATCCGATTGAAAAAATGGCAAAAATGGTAGCCAATAATCCAGATCCAATGCCTTTGCAACCGATTGATAATCGTTTATAAAATTATTCGTGATTGATTAGAGCATGGATAAGTATTTTCTTATTCTTCTGAATAAGTATATCAAAATGAGCACTATATCATGTTTATGTAATGATTATTATGATATAAGGAAAACAATTAATTTGATAAAAGGAAAATTAGGATGGCTAATTTAATCTACATGACAGTGAAAGGTAAGAAACAAGGGCTTATTTCACAAGGATGTGGCACATTTGATTCTATTGGTAACAGTTACCAAATAGGACATGAGAATGAAATCCTGATTTACTCATTTCAGCATTTGATGAATCGCGAACAGAATGTTCAACATCATCCTGTTTTACTAATAAAACCTGTAGATAAATCTTCTCCATTATTAGCCCAGAGTCTTTGTGATAACGAAGAGTTGGAGTGTTTGTTTAATTTTTACAGAACTAATGCTAATGGTGGATTGGAATTGTATTATACCATTCGATTGGGCTGCGCTAAGTTATCCAGTATCAAATGTGATTATCCTCATTCACAGGATCATAACAATATGAATCCTCAGGAAGTGGTAACTATCTCTTACAAGGATATCACTTGGAATCACAAAACTTGTTCTACGGGGGCTTATAGTTTCTGGGAGGAGAGGATTTACTAAATGTTTAACACTACAGGTTTAAGTACAACAGATACTTTGCCCTACCGAATGGCCCTTGTGGTAAACTCAAATGAGCATATAATTGCTGGGTTTGTAGATGGTGTGTTATCAGTACCTATAAATCTAGGGTATCTTGCTTATGATATGCTAGACACTGATAGTAAATACGAAAAAGATAACGATAAAATCAGGTTAATGTATCTGATAAAAAATGGTGGTGCTAATAAAGAATCAATTTATGAAATTATTTCTACTGTTCTTGATAAATATATTTCTAGCTTAAGTGATGAGCAAAAGGAAAAATTATGGGAGAAAATTATTGCGCAACAGTTAGGAAAAATAGGTGCTAATTCATTAATATTTGGGCATATGAATAAAGTATTAATATCAAGAATAGTTTCTCGTATGATATTTAGTATATCAATGTCTTTTTTGTTAACGGCTGGGGCAATGCAATCAAGGGCAGTATATTCATCTAGAGAACTGCTTGTTAGAAATCCAAAACTTTATTGGGAATTAAGAAGTAAAGGTGATTTGGACTTATTATACGTTTTTGTCGAGAGTTATGTTAAACCTTTTGAAGAGGCTGAAAATCTAAAAAAGGTTAATCAAGTTATGTTTGATCAAGTTTTTGAACAGTTTTTACCAATGGTAAAGGATTAAATATGAAAAAGACAATTATTACTTTTTTTATGAATAGATTGGAAGATTTAGGTGAATATACAATGGGATTTAGTATTCTCATCTTTATATTTTCATTTATTTTTTTTAGAAGTGATAACTCTTTTTTTGATTACAATATATTAATTCTTGTTTTATTTCTAATGGGATTATTTGTTTATTTTTTAGCTAAAATAATCAGAAAATACTTGGTTAAAAAAGGGGTTATAGATTATTAGAGCGTGTTTCATGTTTTTCTATAACCCATTGATAAATTTAGTTTACTCTACCTTTTATCAATTTAATAAAAGTTTCCCGTGCAGTAGGGGAGCCAAGGCGTTCTGCTTCATTCAGTAGTTTCAATGCCTTATCAATATTTCCATTGCTGATAGCTCTTTTAATTGCATCATTGAAATATCGTTCGGTATCGTTCAGCACTGGCTTAACGGTGGGGGCCGTAGATTGCGGTATAGCCATTGGCGCCGTTTTTACCTGTGATGCCTGTGTAGAAGTAGAACCTATAATGACAGGTTTTGAGGCAGGTACAGAAGAAGCCTGACCAATCAGAATATTGCCGGCATCGCGTTCTGACTTCACTTTTAGCGTTAACGTTCCTGTTTCCGTGTGGCGGGCGATCGGGTCCGGTATAGTCGGTACTGCATTACCTACTCCTTGTGCATAGGCTTTAGCAGGGTCAACCATTTGTGTAGACGATTTCAAATCGGCAAGGGTCGTATAAACCAGCAAATAAATTTGCTGTTGTCCCAATGCCGGTGTCAGTTTTAACACACCTTGAAGTCGATCTGCGGACATAATGCCCGGTTGTTGATAACGAAAATAATGGCTTGGATAAAAGGCAGCCGGTTGCAGTTGTTCATCAAGCACCAAGACATTGGGTGAATAGACCTGTCTATCCTTTATCAGACTGTTTAAAGTGATCTCTAACGAGCCTTGATTAGCCGGTAAAGCAAATGCCGCTACCGTCCCGCGAATATCTCCCTCATTAAGTTGTTGTGACGTATTACTAAGGGTAATCGTCTGCGTGTCATAGGTATTAATAGGCTGCCACTGTAACTTGTGTAAGGCTGACAGAGATAAAGCAGGTGCGATAGCGTTAGAGGTTTCTATTCCTGACCCTGCTTGATTCGTTCTTACCGTCTCTGATGCAGCGTAACCCACAGCAGGAATTGCGTTGTAGAGCAGGATACTGAGACAAAGTAAGGGTAATTTCGTTTTCATTACCACCAAGCCTCAAATTGGGCACCAAACGTAAATTCATCTTTGTTACCACGGCTGACTTGATGCGTTGGTGTATCATTTTGGGCTATACCACCGTCATAACCCCACTTTTCATCCCATTTAGAATACGTGGTAAATAAACGAATAGCCGGGCGTGACCAGATACTGTCACCAGCTTGCCATTGTTGGGCCAGCGTGATTTTGTACTGATTATTGGTTTTGCTGGTTCGCTGGGATTTCACGTTGTCATAACCCACTTCCATCAAGGTACTCATGATGGGTGTCCATTTGTACATTGGGCGGATACCTACTGTGTACCATGTATTGCCATTGTTATCATCGCGATCAATATCTTGATACATAGCGGCATACAGCAGATCCCAGTCCTTTGCAATACTGATGGCTCCATGATCTACAATGCGTAGCATATGCCCGTTATTATTTGTACTGGAACCTTCGGAACGTCCATTTGTACTGGAAGTCATCGCGTCAGTGGCATACTGTAAGACAAACTTGTTGAAACCACCGAGCATACTTTGAGTATGTTCAGCCGTCAGCATCACGCCATCTTTGGAGGCATCTTTATCAAGATGATATCCCTTGCGGGTATTAGCGCGGCCATAATCAAGGCCAAGTTCCAATGTGCCACCTGCATTGATGGGTAAGTTAGCCAGCCTGATATCGAAAACATCATTTGAGGTTGGGATTTCTTTGTGTTCTCCAGAGATCCAACCTTTTGAACCGCCGGATTCTGTATTGCGGGTTACGGCAAGGGAGAGATTGCCGAAGCCAAGATCAATATTCTCCAACCCGGCGCCGGGGCCGGAAATATCCCAGTAATAGAAATCGATCATGTGGATATCATGGCGTTGGTAAAAACGCTTACCCGCCCACAATGTTGAACCGGGCAACCAGTCAATGATATTGGTTGCTTTTACGTTTGCTTCACGGAAAGCAGGATTGGTCGCCTCCCAGTCTTTTTCCTGAGATACGGCGTAAGCCAAATTGGTATCAAAATAGAAACTTTTGTCACCCTCTTTCCATAATTCTTGCCCTAACTTAAGTTCAGCGTAGGTATCACATTCGTTGCCGAGGCGGTACTTACCTTGCGCACCTGTGGCTTGGGCGCATTTCTGATCACCACCACTACTTTTCCAGCCAATGCCTGAACGGGCATAACCGTGGAAATCTACCGCAGCAGCCTGCGCAGATAATAAACCAGTGAGCATAGCCAATGAGAGAGGCAATATACGCATAATGATTCTCCTGTTATTTTTTTGATGGCCACGGAGCTAGACCCCGGGCTCTTTATGTAAACGTTGGCACGCGGTTCCATCTTCGCGGAAAAGATGGCAACGATGGGGAGCTAACCCGATAGTGAAGTCCGCACCTTCTTGTACGAGAACGATATCAGGCTGGCGGTAAACTAAATTTTGGTGGATGGCAGGTATACGGATGTGAATCTGAGTCTCATTGCCCAGTTGCTCGACGATTTGTACCGTCCCCTCCAACGTAACGTCAGCAACGTCATTAGGTAAAAGATGTTCGGGGCGGATCCCCAAAGATACATTACTACCGACAGTCAGCCCCTTACTTTCAACGGGCAGCCAAACAGACTGACCATTAGGCAGAATAATTTGTACTTGATCGACGGCAATGGCGGAAATTTTGACGGGTAGGAAATTCATTTTCGGTGAACCAATAAAACCCGCAACAAAGCGATTGGCAGGGTAGTGATAAATTTCAAGAGGTTTACCGACTTGGGCAATATCGCCACCATTCAGTACAACAATTTTATCCGCCAGAGTCATGGCTTCGGTTTGATCATGGGTCACATAGATCATTGTGCGTTGCAGACGTTTGTGCAGGCGTGAAATCTCAATTCTCATCTGCACGCGTAAAGCGGCATCCAGATTAGAAAGTGGTTCATCCAACAGAAAGATATTGGGTTCAGCGACTAACGTTCTGCCAATAGCGACCCGCTGACGTTGCCCACCGGACAGTGCCTTAGGGCGGCGCTCCAGCAGATGGGCAAGCTGGAGAGTTTCTGCAACCTGTTGCACTCGTTTTTGAATATCACTTTTTTTGATCCCCGCCAGCTTCATGCCGAATGACATGTTGTCAGCGACAGAGAGATGGGGATATAGCGCATAAGATTGAAAAACCATGCCGACACTACGTTTAGCGGGTGGCACATCGTTCATTCGTTTTCCGGCTATCAGCAAATCCCCGGATGTTATATCTTCCAACCCCGCGATCATCCTTAACAATGTCGATTTTCCACATCCTGAAGGGCCGACAAATACGACAAACTCTCCTTCCTGAATATCAAGGCTGAGATCTCTGGAGATAACGGTTTCACCATATGATTTAGATACATTGCGGAATGTGACGCTAGACATGTGTTCCCTCCCTAGGATTGGCAAGATTGTGTCCAAAATAACAAGCGTAAGAATCCTCCATTCCCAAGTTTTTAATGGGGGAGGAGTCAGGATGATGAGATTAATGTGGTTGGGGAATGTAGGAACTAATTGTCAGATAAGATGTGATTTAAGTCCCAAAAAACAATGTCGCACTGGCGTTAACGTTATGATTTTAATTATTTTTGTAACCCAGCTCACATTCATTCTCATTGAGGCGTAGAGCAGGGGAGGATGAGTCTTTTTTCCATTAATTGCACACTGAGAGTCATTTTTTAGTAGTGCAATGAAGAAACTCATCCTGAACTGACAAATGATAAAAGGGCGGAATGATGACCAAAAAAAATCTTAAAGTGGGTACCCGCACCCTAATGCTGTCCGTTTTAACAACATGGGTACTGTCTGCCCCGGCTTTTGCAAAGCTGGAGGAAGGCAAGCTGTTGATTTGGATCAATGGTGATAAAGGCTACAATGGACTGGCTCAGGTCGGTGAAAAATTTGCAAAGGAAACGGGAATTCCTGTCGTTGTTGAACATCCTGACAAACTGGAAGAAAAATATACCCAAGTCGCTGCTACAGGTGATGGGCCGGATATCATTTTTTGGGCACATGATCGTTTTGGCGGCTACGCCCAATCGGGCTTGGTCGCTGAAATTACCCCGGATAATGCTTTCATCGATAAGCTATTTCCTTTTACCTGGGATGCGGTTCGCTATGATGGAAAATTGATGGGATATCCTGTCGCGGTTGAAGCGCTTTCTCTTATCTACAATAAAGATTTGCTCAAATCTCCCCCCAAAACATGGGAAGAAATCCCGGCATTGGATAATGAACTGAAAAAGCAGAACAAAAGCGCAATCATGTTCAATTTGCAGGAACCGTATTTTACTTGGCCACTGATTGCCGCTGATGGTGGCTATGCTTTCAAAGCAGAAAACGGTACTTATAACGCGAAGGATAGCGGAGTGAATAACGCTGGCTCCAGAGCGGGAATGCAGTTTCTATCCGATTTAGTCAAAAATAAGCATCTCAGTGCTGATATTGATTACTCCATTGCCGAAGCCGCTTTTAATAAAGGTAAAGCTGCAATGACAATCAATGGACCGTGGGCATGGGCAAATATCGATAGAAGCAAGATTAATTATGGCGTGACCTTACTGCCCACTTTCAAAGGTAAACCTTCTAAGCCCTTTGTTGGAATTTTAACTGCGGGCATTAATGTGTCCAGCCCCAACAAAGAATTGGCGAAAGAGTTTTTGGAAAACTACTTGCTGACTAATGAAGGCTTGGCAATGGTCGATAAAGATAAGCCACTGGGTGCGGTAACCTTGAAATCTTATCAGGAGATCCTTGCAAAAGATCCACGTATTGCCGCTACGATGGAAAATGCTCAGAAAGGCGAAATTATGCCTAATATTTCTCAAATGAGTAGTTTCTGGTACGCCATGCGCAGCGCAGTTCTTAACACTATCAATGGTCGTCAGACCGTCGATGCTGCACTTAATGATGCCGGATCGAGAATGACCAAATAAACAAATGACAGGCTCCTGACGTTGAACGGAGCCTTTTTCCCATTGGGCTAGCTCCTCAATTTCGGGAACTGAATCACAGGAACTTTATTACGAGTCATCGTAACAGGAAGTGCAAGATGTCAGCGACATTAGAAAAAACAGTATGGTGGCAGCATCCTGCCTTGAAATGGTTTGCGGTAGGTTTGTGCCTGCTTTTTACCGGTTATCTGGTTGTATTGATGTATGCGCAGGGAGAATACCTGTTTGCGATGTTGACATTGATATTACTGGGAAGCGGTATTTATGTTTTTGCCAATCGCAAAGCGTATGTCTGGCGTTATACCTACCCGGGAATTGCTGGAATAGGGTTGTTTATACTGTTTCCGCTTATTTGTACGATTGCGATTGCTTTCACAAATTATAGCAGCACCAACCAATTAACGTTTGAACGTGCTCAGACTGTATTAATGAGTCGCCAATATCAGGCGGGGCAACCATTTAATTTCAAACTCTATCCTGCCTCTGATCAGTGGGTTTTAGCACTGAGTGCACCTGATAATACCCAATTTAGTCATCAATTACTGGTATCTGCGCCTTTTTCTTTTTCGGAAACAGAAGAAATTATTCTGCCTCTACATGAGCAGGAAACCCGTTTTGAAGGTGATGCTGCAACATTACGCACAATAACCCAACATCGACAATCATTGGGGCAACTGGTCGCGGTTCTTCCCGATGGCAGTAAATTGCGCATGAGTTCATTGCGCCAGTTTTCAGCCATACATTCTCTTTATACCCTGGGGGAAGACGGCGTCACGCTGACCAATAAACAAACAGGCATACAATACCGACCCAATATGGATACAGGGCTTTATCAATCCATTAATGCTGAAAGTGTTTGGGGGCAGGAAACATTAAGTCCAGGGTTCACGGTTTCCATTGGTTGGAAAAACTTTCTGCGAGTGGTACAGGATGAAGGTATCAAAAAACCTTTTTTGTCTATTTTTGTCTGGACGGTGATCTTTTCCCTGCTGACGGTGGTATTGACGGTTGCGTTAGGGATGATCCTCGCTTGTATTGTGCAGTGGGAAGCGCTTAAAGGGCGGGCAATTTATCGTGTACTACTTATTTTGCCTTATGCGGTTCCCTCTTTTATCTCCATTTTGATTTTCAAGGGGTTATTTAACCAGAGTTTTGGTGAAATTAACCTCGTGCTTAATGGCTTGTTTGGCCTTAAACCGGGTTGGTTTACCGATCCAACACTGGCTCGAACGATGTTGATTATCGTAAATACCTGGTTGGGCTATCCCTATATGATGATCCTCTGTATGGGGCTGCTTAAGGCGATCCCTGATGACCTCTATGAAGCATCAGCAATTGATGGCGCAGGAGCATGGCAGAACTTCACCAAAATTACCTTTCCATTGCTAATTAAGCCACTGACACCGTTAATGATTGCCAGTTTTGCATTTAACTTTAATAACTTTGTCCTGATTCAATTGCTGACTAATGGTAGACCTGACCATATTGGTACAACGACACCGGCGGGTTATACCGATCTGTTGGTGAGCTATACCTACCGCATTGCATTTGAGGGCGGTGGTGGACAGGATTTTGGTCTGGCGGCAGCGATTGCGACGCTGATCTTCCTGTTAGTGGGCGTGCTGGCCATTATCAATTTGAAAACCACTCGCATTAAATTTGATTGAGGAGTGAAATAATATGGCGATGGTACAACCCAAATCGCAACGCTGGCGGGTATGGACAACTCATGTGTTAATGCTGGCTTTTATTGCCTTGATTTTGTTTCCCCTGTTAATGGTGATTGCTATATCTTTGCGTCCGGGTAATTTTGCTACTGGTAGCCTGATTCCAGATACTATTTCATGGGAACATTGGAAACTGGCATTAGGCTATAGTGTGGAATCTCCCGATGGGCGAATGATACCCCCACCATTTCCGGTTATGCACTGGCTTTGGAATTCAATAAAAGTCGCCTCTATTACAGCCGCCGGAATTGTTGCATTATCAACGACCTGTGCTTATGCGTTTGCCCGAATGCGTTTTCGTGGCAAAAGTATCTTACTGAAAAGTATGCTGATTTTTCAGATGTTTCCGGCGGTACTTTCGCTAGTCGCGTTATATGCTCTGTTTGATCGGTTAGGGGAATATATTCCTTTTCTTGGTCTCAATACCCACGGTGGTGTGATTTTTGCCTATATGGGGGGAATTGCCCTGCATGTATGGACGATCAAAGGGTATTTTGAAACGATAGATCGCTCGCTTGAAGAGGCTGCCATGCTGGATGGCGCGACAGCGTGGCAAGTCTTCCGCTTGATATTGCTGCCACTTTCTGTACCGATACTGGCTGTTGTGTTTATCCTGTCTTTTATTGGTGTTATTACCGAAGTGCCTGTCGCATCACTACTATTACAGGATGTAGACAATTACACGTTGGCAGTGGGGATGCAGCAATATCTTCACCCACAAAACTATCTTTGGGGAGACTTTGCCGCTGCGGCTGTGCTTTCTGCTATCCCCATTACTTTAGTTTTCTTACTTGCTCAACGCTGGTTGGTGGGTGGGTTGACATCAGGAGGCGTGAAAGGTTGAGAACTGGTTAAAGATTGCAGGTTCCGATAGCAGTCGTTCCTTCAGAAAGAAACTGTCTTTTAAATGTCTGCCAGCTATTTGTTTTTATAAGAATAAACCAGCAACGATAAATAACTTTCGTTGCTGGTTTGGCAAATTATGAAACTTGTTTCCTGGCTTCTCTTACTTCTTGCAGTAATTGGTTGATATGTGCATCTGCAAACATAGCTTCCAATGTGGTGGTGAGTTTGCGCCGCCAGTTAGGATACTCGTCAGTGGTGCCTGGAATATTGACGGGTTTTTCCATATCTAACCAGTCTTCAGGTTGCAATCCTAATAAGGCGCAATGGCTATGAGCGATATAGCGATGTATCCCTTGATTGATTGAAGCTGGCATGGGTTGCCCGGCTTGTTCCTGTAATGGCGTTGGCTGTGATGGTGGTTGTTTATCTACCGTTATGGGCAATGTTTCTGATAAATAACCGTGTCGATTTAAGCTGGCTAATAATGCCTGCCTACAATCTTTACGTTCAGTATATAACTTAGCAAGCAGTGTCTTATCAGGGTATAAGCCGATGGACTCTCCTAAAGTGAGGTCTCCGTCTTGCCAAAATCCACGTAAGGTGGGTAGGTCATGGGTCGTAATGGTTGCCATGGCTTGTACAGGATATTCGTTGGGAGAGCGATATTCACCTTGATCGTTACGTTCAAAATAAAACACTTTATATGAATAAACGCCTCGAACGTGTAACTTGCCGACAATCTCTGCCGGGACAATACCTAAATCTTCACCAATAACCAGGCAGTGATTACGCTGGCTTTCCAGTGCCAGTATCGCCAGCAGGTCATCAACCGGATAATGGACATAAACGCCTTTATCGGCGGTTTCTCCTTGTGGGATCCACCAGAGTCTGAGTAAAGACATCACATGATCGATGCGCAATGCGCCGCAATGACGCATATTGCTACGCAGTAACTCAATGAACGGTTGATAGGATTGAGCTTTTAACCTATGAGGGTTCATGGGTGGCAGCCCCCAGTTTTGCCCTCGTGGTCCCAGAATATCGGGGGGGGCTCCTACCGATGCCTTAGTGCAATAAATATCCCGGTTACACCAGGTTTCGGAGCCGCCTTGTGCTACACCCACCGCGAGATCACGGTAAATGCCAATCGGCATGTGATTGGACTGGCTGGTCGTGAAACACTCAGCAAGTTGAACATCCGCCACCCATTGTAACCAGAGGAAAAATTCGATTTCCTGTGGATGTGAATGACAGAATTCTTTAACCGCATCACTCTCGAACTCGCGGTATTGTTCCGGCCAGACTGGCCAACCCCAATAAGAATTATCTTCTCCATACAGTTTATGATGAAGGGCATCATAAGCCGCTTGAGAGTAAAGGTTTTTGCCGCCTTGGGTTACAAATTGTTGGAAAGCGACTTTTTTGGGATCATGGTCAGAACGGTTGTTAAATTGTGGATACGCAAGCCGCAGGGCGATTATTTTTAGTGCCATCACGGTTGTGTAATCGACCCACTCCGCTTGGCGGGTTTGCTGAAGTTTGAGCTGTGTTTCCGGTGAGTGCCACCATGCTTGCGCTTCAACACTATCCTTAAAATCCTCTACCTGATGCACGGCAATATAAATGACATTCAGCCAATGACGGGAGGATGGGCTGTAAGGGCTGGCATTTTCGGGCATGGCAGGATAGATGGCATGAAGAGGATTCAGGCCAATAAAAGCGCCTCCACGATGAGCCAATGCTTGCAGCATGTATTTCAGATCACCAAAATCACCAATTCCCCAGTTATTTTCTGAGCGTAGGGTATAAAGCTGAACACAAGCACCCCAAAGTTTCTCCCCATGCATTAGCGCCTTTGGTTCGTAACAACGTTCAGGAGCAACAATAAGTTGCATCATTTGCTGTTGAGAGCCGGTATCTGGTTCCGTTTTGGGGGCCAGCGTCAGGGAGTGATACCCCAAGGGGAGGTCGGCTGGCAAAACGAGTTGATGCTGGCAGTGACCATGAAATATTTCACCTTGTTCAGTGTGTATCTGCCACTGGTAATTATTGGTGTCTTCCAGAGGGAGAGTCACTCTTTGCCCTTGAATAACCACCTTAACATTGGGTAACGAGGAAACATGGGGGTGAGAAACCGGCCCACCGACCGGTATCTCTGTATTCATCGCTGCCAATATCCGGTGCCTGATTTCAGCAGGGATCGCTTGTGGTTTCCCATAGGCATTAATATATTCGCTGGTAATTCCAGCCTCAGTTGCCAAATTATCAAGGCATTTATTTTCCATACTCAATCCCTATTTGGTTTGCCAGATGTGCTGCTGATAATCACGAATAGCCCGGTCAGAACTAAATTTACCCATTCGGGCGGTATTGAGCACAGTACTGCGTGTCCAACGTTGAGCGTCACGATACAGAGTGTCAATTTGCTGATGGGCGTCACAGTAAGAGGCAAAATCAGCCAGCACTAAATAGGGATCACCACCGTCAGTCAGGCTGTGTAACAGGAGATCAAAGGCGTGCGTATCTCCGTGGCTGAATTCTCCATTGGCAAGAGCCTCCAGAATACCGTTTAGATGATGATCCTGTTGGAGAATATCTTGTGGATTGTAGTTGCTGTGCAGTAACGCTTTAGCTTCTTCCACCGTCTTTCCGAAGATAAAGATATTGTCGTTTCCAACTTGTTCGGCGATTTCGACATTCGCGCCATCCAGGGTTCCGATGGTGAGTGCGCCGTTTAAGGCCAGTTTCATGTTGCCTGTTCCTGAGGCTTCTTTGCCCGCAGTGGAGATTTGTTCTGATACATCCGCTGCGGGGATCATCAGTTCTGCGGCGGAGACGTTGTAATCGGGAATGAAAGCGATCTTGATGCGATCACGCACGATAGGATCATGATTGATCTTGTCGGCGGCATGATTGATGGCTGAAATGATGTTTTTTGCCAGATAGTAACCAGGCGCGGCCTTGGCACCGAACAGGAAGACTCGGGGATGGATATCCAACGCCGGATTTTCCTGAATTTGTCGATACAGTGACAAGATATGGAGCAGGTTAAGATGCTGACGCTTGTATTCATGCAGGCGTTTGATCTGTACATCGAAAATGGCATGGGGATCGATCTTGAGTCCCATCACCTTATTGACATAGTTGGACAAGCGGATTTTATTTTCCTGCTTGATGGTGCGATAGGCCGCACAAAATGCCGTGTCGTCCGCATAAGGTTCGAGTTGTTTGAGGGCGTCAAGATCATTAATCCATTCGTGGTTTAATGTCTGGCTAATTAATGAAGAAAGCGCCGGATTGCACTGTTTTAACCAGCGGCGAGGGGTTACCCCATTGGTGATGTTGAGGAATTTGGTTGGCCACAAGTGATGATATTCGGGGAATAAATCAGTCACGATCAACGATGAATGCAGTGCTGCGACTCCGTTGACGGCAAAGCAGGCTACAACACAAAGGTTAGCCATTCTTACTTGATTGTCATGAATAACCGCCAATTTTTCCCAGACTTGGTGGTTATCCGGCCAGGTTTGATCTACGGTTTTTTTGAAACGTCGGTTGATTTCTTGAATGATGCGGTGATGGCGTGGCAGAAGGTCGCCAATCAGTTGTTCATCCCAGCGTTCCAGACCCTCTGGCAGCAAGGTATGGTTGGTATAGGCAAACGTTTTTCCTGTGATTTCCCATGCGCTTTCCCAACTTAACTGATGATCATCAAGCAGAAGACGCATCATCTCAGGAATGGCAATGGTTGGATGGGTATCGTTAAGCTGGATAACCTCGTATCGTGCCAGTTCTTCTATTTTGCGTCCGGCTTGTTGATGGCGGCGCAGAATATCGGCCACGGCACAGGCACACTGGAAATATTGTTGCATCAGGCGCAGTCGTTTACCGGCCTGATGGTTATCATTCGGGTAGAGCACCTTGGTCAGGCTGGCGGCTTCAATGCCGGGTTGCTCGGCGTGCAGGAACTGTCCATCATTGAAAAGTGACAGATCAAAGGGGCTATCGTATGTGGCTTGCCATAGACGAAGTGGTTGGCTCACACCATTGTCATAGCCAACCACGGGTAAATCCCATGCTTCGCCAGTCAGGGTAAATGCAGGAACCCAGGTTTCATGACCATCGGCAGTTGTCACGATTTCACCACCAAAACGGACGCCAACGTCTAATTGCGTGTTATGGCGGAACCACGGATAGGACTCACGTCCCCAATCGTCGGGCGTTTCAATTTGTTGACCTGCTTTAAAAGACTGGCGGAAGAGACCATATTGATAATTGAGGCCATACCCCGTAGCGGGTTGATTGAGGGTCGCCATGGAATCGAGAAAACAGGCTGCCAGCCTCCCCAATCCTCCATTGCCCAATGCGGGATCGGTTTCCTCTTCCAGCAAGTCACTCAACATGATGCCATCTTCTGCCAGATAAGACTGAATATCGTCATACCAACCAAGATTCAATAAGTTGTTGGCTGTCAGCCGGCCTATCAGAAATTCCATCGAGATGTAGTTCACATGACGTTGATTATCAGGAGATGGATTGGCCTGGCTTTGCTGGATGGAAAGGGGAAGCAATTCAGAAATGGCGGCACTAATGGCCTGCCACCATTGATGCGAAGTCATTTCCTGAGCTGAGTTAAGGCCGAAACTTTGCCACTGACGTGTGAGCGCAGCCTGAAATAAGGCTTTATTGAGTTTCGGGTTTTTACCTAATGTGGATTTTTTATCTAATGTAGCTGGTTGCATGGCGTCGTCATCCTGTCACTGAATGAGAAAAATTGGGGAAATTATTTAGGGGATATGCTGAATGCTAGTGGAGTGGGAAACATCATCCCATGAAAATATTCGCGGGGATGAGTGCAAGGGCGTAGCTATTTCTTTCGAACTTTTTCGCAATTTCATTGAGAAATAGAAAGATTGCAATGAAAGAATGTGACAGGGTGCAATTTAACACAATGAAATTAATCATCTTGTTTGCAAAAGATGGGCGTTTCTCTAAATTTGGTTGGGCGTTGTTGATGCATACTGTTGTTGGTACGTACTAATGATGTAAGCGAGTCAATAGCATCGGACAGAATTCTGGGATCAGTTTTATTCATTGCTTATGAGGGGAAAAAATTAATGCTTATCCCATCGAAACTCAGCCGCCCTCTTCACCTGAATAATATGGTTAGGCGAGAGCGTCTACTGGAAAAGTTCAATAGGGTACAGGATTATCGGCTGGTGTTGATAACCAGTCCTGCGGGGTATGGTAAAACGACCCTTATATCACAATGGGCTGCCGGGAAGGATAATTTGGGGTGGTATTCTCTCGATGACAGTGACAATCAGCCGGAGCGTTTCGCCAGCTATCTGATAGCGGCTATTCAGCAGGCAACGCAAGGGCACTGTGTGAAAAGTGAGGTGTTGGCTCAAAAGCACCAATATGCCAATTTACCTGCTCTGTTTGCTCAACTGTTTATTGAGCTTGGCGAATGGCAACAGCCCATTTTTTTGGTGATCGATGATTACCATCTGATCGTGAATGGCCTTATTCACGACGCAATGCGCTTTTTTCTCCGCCACCAGCCCGAGAATTTAACGCTGATCATTCTATCGCGCCATTTGCCATCATTAGGCGTTGCCAATCTGCGTGTGCGGGAACAACTATTGGAAATTGACAGTCAGCAGTTGGCCTTCGATTATCAGGAAACTCAGCAATTTTTTGCCAAACGGCTGGCAAATCCACTTGATGCCGATAATTGTAAACAGTTGTGCAATGACGTTGCGGGATGGGCAACCGCGTTGCAGCTTATTGCGCTTTCTGCCCGTCAATCGGGCAATACGGCTGAAATGTCGGCAAAACGTCTTGCCGGGATTAATGCCAGCCATCTGGCCGATTATCTGGTGGATGAAGTTTTAAATCGAGTGGATCAAGCAACGCGGGATTTTTTGCTGCACAGTTCGATTCTGCGTTCCATGAATGATGGCCTGATTGTTTGCCTGACGGGAGAAGAAAACGGCCAGATGCGCCTTGAAGATATTGAACGTCAGGGGTTGTTTATCCAACGGATGGATGATTCTGGTGAATGGTTCTGTTTTCATCCACTGTTCGCTTCATTTCTGCGCCAGCGCTGCCAATGGGAAATGGCCGCCAAATTGCCGGAATTGCACCGGGCAGCAGCGAAAGGATGGTTGTTGCAGGGATATCCGGGGGAAGCTATTCATCATGCTCTTGCTGCCGGGGACAGTGTGTTATTGCGGGATATTTTACTGCAACATGCCTGGGAGCTGTTTAACCACAGTAAATTGTCCTTGCTGGGAGAATGCATGAATGCACTGCCGTATGAACAATTATTGGAAAACCCACGTTTGATACTGTTGCAGGCATGGTTGGCACAGAGTCAGCACCGTCACTATGAGGTGAATGCGTTATTGAATCAGGCAGAACAATCACTTAAGCAGAAACAAATCGCCATTGAACCGGAGTTGCTGGCAGAGTTTGATGCCCTGCGTGCCCAGGTGGCCGTTAACGATGGTCGGCCGGCTGATGCCAATGACTTGGCTGAAAAGGCGCTGGCGAACCTACTGCCGGATAATCAATATGGCCGGATTGTGGCGATGTCGGTGAAAGGAGAAGTCTTGCACTGCAATGGGCAATTGGTGAGTGCATTGGCCCAGATGAAGCAAACGGAGCAGCTCGCTCGTTTTTGCCACGTTTATCACTATGCTTTATGGGCGTTGCTGCAACAAAGCGAGATTTTACTGGCTCAGGGTTATTTGCAGGCGGCCTATGATACCCAAACCCATGCTTTTGATTTAATTCGTGAACAGCATTTGGAACAATTGCCGATGCATGAATTTCTGCTGAGGATCCGTTCGCAACTTTTGTGGTGTTGGGCACGCATTGATGAATCGGAAGAGGCGGCACGTCGGGGGTTGGAGGTGTTGTCCAATTTCCAGCCACAGCAGCAATTACAATGTTTGACCCAATTGGCGAAATGCTCTTTGATCCGTGGGGACTTTGATAATGCCCGGCGTTATTTGTCCCGTTGCGAAAATTTGCTGAGTAACGGGCAGTATCATCGTGATTGGCGAACGAATACCGACAAACTGCGGGTGATTATCTGGCAAAGTTTGGAGGATAGCAGTTCGGTGACCCAATGGCTGGCACAGGCAGAACGGCCTGAAAGTTTCTGTAATCACTTCAATCAAAACCAATGGCGCAATATTGCCCGCGCTCAAATCCTGTTGGGGCAGTATGAGGACGCTGAATCCATCCTGAATAAGCTGAATGAATCCGCGAGAGAATTGGCACTGGTCAGCGATTTGAACCGTAATCTTCTGCTGTGCAATCTGCTTTACTGGCAACTTGGACGTAAGGCCGAGGCTCAGGATGTTTTGATGGAAGCCTTGAGTTTGGCTAATCGCACGGGGTTCATCAGCCACTTTGTCATTGAAGGGGAGTTGATGGCGTTGCAGTTACGTCAGCTTATCCAACTTAATATTTTGCCGGAAATGGAGCAACACCGGGCGCAGCGTATTTTGCGGGAAATCAACCGACAACACCGGCATAAATTTGCCCATTTTGATGAAATGTTTGTCGAACAATTACTGACTCACCCTGATGTGCCAGAACTTATCCGCAACAGTCCGCTTACCCAGCGTGAATGGCAGGTATTGGGCTTGATTTATTCTGGTTACAGTAACGACCAGATTGCGGCAGAGCTGGATGTGGCAGCGACCACTATCAAGACACATATCCGAAATTTATATCAGAAAATGGGAATTACTCATCGGCAGGAGGCGATTCATCAAGCTCAAAATATGATGCAAATGATGGGGCTGGGGGTTTAATTACAATTTCGGAAAGTGATTAATATTACAGTTAATAAAATAAATAAATATTAATGAATAAACATATGAATTTTAAAAATTAATTTATTTTTTAAAATTACCTTATATTTTTTATGGTATTTCCGTGATCGAAATAACATTCGAATGTGCTTAAGCTGATCTCACCGCAGTAGGTGTGTTTTATTATTTAATGTAACTAATTAGTGGTGAGTAATTATGGAAAGTAACAATCATCTTGAAGACATGCTTTCTCGCTTTGTTGGCCACGGTCCTTATTTGGTCATTGATGGCGAAAAATATATTGATGCAGCATCAGGAACGTTTAATTTGCCGCTGGGCTATACGAATCATCGGATTGCAGAAAAGATCAAGCAGCAGATTGATCGATGTACGCATTTAAGCTCGGCCTATACCCGTGAAATATCACAGTATATTCTGACTAAATTACAGAAATATACACCCGAGGGAATAGACCGCATTTGGCTGCGGGATGTTTCTGGCTCTGGTGCGGTTGAATGTGCCATTCGGATAGCACAAAAAGCCACAAAGCGTTCAGGCATTATCTCGTTCTTTCTTGCTCATCATGGTCAATCCCTGGCGACAGCTCAAATTTCTGGTAATGCGTTCAGAATTAAAGACTTCCACATCAATATTGATGGCTCAATAAAAATTCCTGCCCCGACGAGTGTTCTGTCAGAACCGCAATTATCGTCGGGAGAGGAGCAGTATGTTGATTTAGAACAATTCATTCAATTAGGCTCCAGCGACAATATTGCATGTCTTATTATTGAACCGATTCAGGGGAATGGCGGAAACACCGTTTTCCCTGCGGAATTCTTCCGTAAGATCAGGGAAATCTGTCACCAGCATGGCATCATTATTATTGCAGATGAAGTTCAAACGGGTTTTGGCCGCACAGGAACCTTTTTTGCCTCGACAGGTTACGCCAGGGAATTGGAGCCGGATATCATCGTCTTCGCCAAGGGAGCTGGGGGTATCGGTATTCCGACGGGGGGTGTCCTGATGCGCCATTCACTGGATGTGTTGGAGTCGTTTGAACATTCTAGTACTTCGGGTGCTAACCCTCTTTCTTTAGTGGCCCTCAACGAAATCATCGACATCATTGAAGATGATAAAATTTTGGAAAATGTACAACAACATGAAGCCTATTTGCGTGACGGGTTGTTGAAGTTACAACATAAATACCCTGAAATCACCGGAGTCAGGGGGGTCGGCTATATGTATGGCTTTGATACACCAAGCCCGGATTTTGCAGCACAGGCAATAGCAACCGCCAATCGCCATCATTTGATTTTGCGTGGCTCTCGTTATGGTAAAGGAAAGACCATCAAAGTCCGTCCACCGCTGATTTGTACACAGGAACATTTGGATGAAATCCTGCATAAGCTGGATCTGACTTTTGCAGAGTTAACGGCGGCCACCCAGGAACATAGGGAGATTGCATAATGTTAGCGCTTAAATACCATCAGGCCTGGAATGTAGAGATCAAACAGGTTGAACCGCTGTCTTGCACTGAACCTGATGACGTCGTTGTTGATATTGCAGTGTGTGGCATTTGTGGTACGGATGTCGGGATCATTACCGGTTCTTATCCTGTTGCCATATCGGGGACAACCTTGGGTCATGAAACTTCCGGTGTGGTGACTCAAATCGGTCGCGGCGTGACTCAGTTTCAGGTGGGGGATCGGGTGGTCATCAACCCTACTTACTCTTGTGGGCACTGCCGGATGTGCCAGACAGGGAATCCCAATCATTGTGAGAAAAAGTTGGGAACGGAAGCCGGGGTTTCCTATGACGGTGCGTTTGCCGAACAATATTTGGCAAAAGAAAATCTGCTCATTAAGTTGGATGATCATGTCAGCATGGAAGAGGCTTCGTTGACTGAGCCATTGAGTTGCACGTTGACCGGCGTGGATAAACTGGGGATCACCCATACGAATATTCGCGCGGTCGTGGCTGGCGCTGGCCCAATGGGCATGTTGTATATTTGGGCACTGTATGAGCGGGGCGTTAAGGCATTTATGGTTGAGAGGAATGAGAGCCGAATGCAATTTGCCAGAGATAATCTGCCGCCAGAATGTCAGCTATACCCCGATTTTGATACCGCGCTGATGCAAGAATATGGCGATACATCGACATTGATTGATTTGTGCGTGGATACAACGGGGCAATTGACCGAATATATTTTCGACCATCTGGCACCGGGTGGCAAATTGCTGAATGTTGCCCTGAAAGATAAACATGCCCGTCTGGATATTATGAAAATTGCGGATAAAAGCCTTTCTGTCATTGGCTCCATTGATTCCCTGAACAATAGCTTTGAGCGTGCCTATGCCATGATCCGTGATGGCGTCATTCCTGCGAAGCGCTTGATTAGCCAGACCTTTGCTTTTCAGGATTACCAACAGGCTTTTCTCACGGTTGGCTGTGATCTGGCGAAGAAAGCCCAGGTTCCGCTCAATACACCAAATTGCAAAGTGTTGATTCGGATATCTGACCTAAAATAATCCACTGTCTTGAGGCACGGCTTCTGATGAATAGATGGAATGTCATTTTTGATATCGACGGCGTCATTGTCGATAGTGAACAACTGCATTTTGATGTACTGCGTGATGTCGTTGGTGATGTTGTTGGTGTTGGTCACGTATTGGGTGAACAGGCATCAGGGCACGTGGAGAGTATCCAGCCAGAGCAATTGATTGGGTTAAGTTTGGCGGAAACGCTGAATGAGATTGGTCTTCCTGC
Organism: Xenorhabdus beddingii; assembly: GCF_002127545.1. GTDB lineage: Bacteria > Pseudomonadota > Gammaproteobacteria > Enterobacterales > Enterobacteriaceae > Xenorhabdus > Xenorhabdus beddingii. The sequence continues at coordinate 4,306 of NZ_MUBK01000018.1, read as the reverse complement.
ATCAATGCAGCAGGATGTGACTGAAAAAATCATTTTGCGTTATCAAGAAAAATTGTCTAAACATTATCTGCGTCCGGGGGTCACCAACCTGATTGCTGCCTTGCAACAAAGCGGTGCTAATTTTGGGTTTGTTTCCACAGCCCCGCGTGATGTGTGTCTGGCGAACCTGGGTTTGCTGGATCTGCATCAGGCACCCGACTTGATCTCGGGTGATGATGTGGAAAGAACCAAGCCTTTCCCCGACCCTTATCTGGCTATGCTGAAACTGAAAGCGATGGATGTTCGGCAAACACTGGTGATTGAAGATACCGATTTGGGGATCGCTGCGGCAAAACAGGCCGGTATTCCGTATATCTATGCCTGGCCTCATGCTTTATCGGTGGCAGAGCAGTATAAGCAGGCGACTCGTGTCATTGAGAGGTTAGCAGATATTCCCCAGTTTTCTGGGATAAGTGCGGGGTTAATTTAATTTTTTCATAAACCGCATGGAGTGTCCTCCGCTAAAGTGAGTGGAGGACCTGTTTTTAATCACACGTTTTAGGCCACTATATGGAAATACAGTTTGGAAATACTGTCTTGGGATAAATGACATTTCAACATTGTAGGACACTTCCTTACTCCCCGCGTTGCGGGGAGTAAGGGATCTTCAAGAATTTCAGTGTGTCACTATTATAAAAAAGTATTTATTGTCTGGAGGAATGGAATTGTCTGAAGAATATGCAGTCTCTTCGATAAAGCAGTCTGTCATGGCAACGCGAGTTTCGTTTTTTATTGCAGGATTCAGTATTGCGAGTTGGGCACCGCTGATCCCGCTGGTGAAGGAACGATTGGGGTTGGATGATGGCTCAATGGGGTTGCTGATACTGGTGTTTGGTATTGGCTCTTTTATCACGATGCCGATAGCCGGAATGCTGGCGACACGTTTTGGTTGCCGTAAGGTTTTTACCTTCTTTGCCTTGTTGGCTATTTTGATATTGCCGGGGTTAAGCGTGCTTTCGACGCCATTAACGTTGGCTTGTGCCCTATTTCTGTTTGGTGTCGGCATTGGGGCGACGGATGTGGTGATCAATATTCATGCGGTCAATATTGAGAAACGAGTACACCAGCCGATTATGTCTGGCTTTCACGCCTTGTTCAGTTTAGGTGGGATTGCGGGAGCGGGTTCGGTCAGCTTATTGCTGTTTATGGGAATATCCCCATTTCAGGTGACGGTTGGCGTGGCATTATTTGTGATCCTGCTGTTATTGCCGGCGTGGAGTGGCTTGATGGATAACACCGAAACAGAGGAAACGCCCTTTTTTGCTTTACCTCGTGGCATTGTGATTCTGATTGGTTCTCTCTGTTTTGTTGTTTATTTGATGGAAGGCTCTATGCTGGACTGGAGCGGAATTTTATTAAGTAGTGTGCATAACATGAGCAGCCATCAAGCCGGATTTGGTTATACTCTTTTCGCCATTACCATGACATGCGGCCGGTTTTTGGGTGATAAAATCATTGCCGCGTTTGGCTATCGGCGTGTATTTTTAAGCAGTGCCATTTTGGCAACATCGGGTTTTATTCTGATTTATCTGGCAACGGGTACGGTGCAGTTGGCCATTGCTTTCCTGATGATTGGCGCTGGGTTATCTAATTTAGCCCCGATGTTTTTCACGGCCTCAGGGCAACAAAAAGTGATGCCTGATGCGTTGGCGGTTTCCGCGGTTTCGACGATGGGGTATTCGGGTATTCTGCTTGGCCCGGCCATTATCGGCGGGTTGGCACACCAAATCACGTTACATGGTGCGTTTGCCTGTATTGCGTTGCTCTCTTTTTCATTGTTAGCGGGATATGGTCTGATTAATCCCAGCAAAAAGTAACAGGGTAAATATTGATGAATTTGCAGCATTGTCATTGGTTGAATGAACCTGCCTGCTGGCAGTGTCAGGAACATGAACTTCATGTCACGACGGACAATAAAACTGATTTCTGGCGTGATACCTGGTATGGCTTTCAGCGTCATAGTGGTCATGTCTTTGGCAGCTATATTGATGATTTTCAGTTTGACGATGGTTTTACTTTTCAGTTTTGCATCGAAGGGCAGTTTGAGAAATTATACGATCAGGCTGGCATCATGCTGCTGGTAGATGAACAACATTGGCTCAAGGCTGGCCTTGAACATTCTGATGGGCAAGCCATGATTGGCAGTGTATTGACGAATGGCGGGTCTGACTGGGCAATGGGGCTTTTCCCCGGCAATCCCGATAAGTTTTGGCTACGGCTGACCTATGGCGACGGGGCTATCCGGTTGCAGTATTCCACTGATGGTGTGACATGGCCGTTACTGAGATTGTCGCCTTTTACGGTCAGCAATCAGCGTATCTTTGTCGGGGCGATGTGCTGTTCGCCGGAGCGTGAAGGGTTACAGGTGAAATTCTCCGATTTCAGGTTGACGCCATCGCTGAAAAAACACCTGCATGATTTGAGTTAAGGAGAACATCACAAACCGTGGGGCACTTATACGGCAATCGCTTTTTGTCCATCTGACTGTTGCCGTTTCATTTGCATTGATGATAGCGTCAAGCAATGCCTGTGTCTGAGTGTTTTCATCGGCCAAAGCCGCCCTGGGTATTCCATTTCCGGTCAAACAAAATGGGGATTTCAGGTTAGAATTACAGAGAATAGTTTCAATATAGATCCCGTGAAACTATTCTCAAAAAAATTGTACTCATAAGTAAAACGATCGCCCTCAGATGTCCTACAGTTCTTTATGCTCTCTTTTGTATCAAAAAACCAACAGGCACAGCAATCTCCTTGTCAGAGTTGTCTTTTTTAAGAATTTATATGTATGCCAATACATATAATTGTTTAAATATCAATGCATTATAAATATAGCCTTGGAATGTCGGATTTATGTGTCCATTAAATCGATATATTGACATAATGGACGTTAATTGCCCGATTTTGGAGGTTTTTTCATGCGACTTTTTTGTTACTCAAGGGTATTAACCAGCCGACAGCCCCTTAATAGTACATTTTTTACGATAACAATTTGTATTTATTTCAATAAACAGGAAAAATTATATGAACACAAAAACACTTTGGAGTAACTATGGGGTAATTTTTCTTTTTGTTTTATTATGGAGTAGTGGTGCTATATTTTCCCGTTGGGGATTAAATCATAGTTCTTCATTTGCTATTTTAACTGTACGTTTTTCTATTGCTTTTTTATTTTTATTGTTACTGTGCATATTAAAGAAACGTTATCTTCCTGCACCAGGAAGTACCAAGAAAGTGGCTGGAGTAGGTCTATTAATCATCGGTGGGTATTCTATTTTTTATTTTCTCGCATTAGAACATGGAATCACTCCTGGAGTTTTAGCAACAATAATGGGTATACAACCCATCATCACACTTTGGTTTATGGAAAGACATTTCTCTATCCGTCGTTTTATAGGATTATTAGTATCTTTGATGGGATTAATACTTGTTGTATTTCAAGGAATAATAAGCGCTAAATTCTCTCTGTCGGGAACTTTTTTTGCTTTATTTGCACTAGTTTGTATGAGTATAGGTGCTATATTTCAGAAGCAAATCCAACAACCGCCATCTGAAGTTTTACCATTACAATACGGTGTTAGTCTATTTATGTGTTTATTGTTTGTTCCTTTCAAACCTTTTCATATTGAACCTACGATAGGATTCATTATCCCTGTATTATGGCTTGGTTTAGTTATTTCTGTTGTCGCCCAATTATTACTTTATCGATTAATAATGACTGGTAATTTAGTCAATGTGACTAGTTTATTTTATCTTGTCTCAGGTGTTACTGCAATAATGGATTATTTATTTTTGGGTAATAAATTATCTAATTTAAGTATTGTTGGTATGGTTTTAATAATATTTGGTCTGGTCATTATTTTTCATGTAAAAGAAAAAAAGCATTTGTAATTATTTATCATGTTAATTAAATCGCATTAACAAAAATAAAATATCTGGCAGGATAAAAACGTTATCATCTCATCCTGCTACTCCTTTTTTATATCCGATAATTGTCAATATTGTTGGCGCGATAGGCAGAACTCAGTCCTTTTTTCATGCCCTTTAACATCCTCCGTTTTGTGACAATAACGACAAACCACATCAACTTTAGCCATATCTATCTCACCAATAAAAAGAGGGTAATTTATCCACAACTTCTAACTATTGAAAGCATGACCGTCTCAAGGGAGCTGGATTAACACAATAAGTGCAATGTGCGCCCCGTATAGGCTTCGATGGGGGTTAGCCCATTTAAAACCTTTCTTGGTGTCATATTTAATCTTAATTC
>NZ_MUBK01000179.1 GCF_002127545.1 Xenorhabdus beddingii | reverse complement strand
TTGAATATTCCGTTCATCAAATCTCAGTTGAGGTGCTGCGGCCGTTGTCCGGTAATGACCCGCATCCCATTGGGCAGAGGTGAACGTGCCACAGGAAACGCAGGGCAGATCCCTGTCTCGCTCTCGAATGTAGGCGTTTACTGCTCGCTGTGCTTGTTGAATCCAGTAACTGCGGGGTTTTACGGCTAACTTGCGGGCTTTGAGTTTATCGCGGGCTTCTACTTCTTTTTGTCGTCGTTCTCGTTGTCGGGCTTGTTCAGCTTTCTCCCTATCTTTGTTTCTTTTTCGGATTCCTAACTCTGCGCCATGTTCTGGACTGCACCACTCAACATTGTCATATTTTGGGTGGAACCAATCACGGCATATTTTACATTTTCGTCGCCTTAGCTTTGCCATTTCCTGCATTCTCCATTTC
>NZ_MUBK01000178.1 GCF_002127545.1 Xenorhabdus beddingii | reverse complement strand
CAGCCTTATCGACGTTGACCCCAAAAACAACTTAACCGCAGATGGTGTCCAAAAATATACCTATACGGCGGTGATTTTAGATCGTAATAACCAGCCTGTGCGCAATGAAAAAATTAACAATGTAATATGGGATACCAATAAAAAGGGAATTGCCGGACTTAATTTGAAGTGGGAACCCATAACGGATAACGACGGGAAACTCACGGCAAGTTTAACCAGTACGGAGCCGGCAACGAATATCACGGTTTCACTCACGATTGAAAACCAAAAAGCGGTAGAGGTAAAACAGGCGGTATCGTTCGAACCGGAACAGCTATCACCAATAACCGTTTCACCACCCAGCCCGATATTAGTGAATAATACTTATACCCTGAAAGTGAAAGTGAAAGATACCACGGGTAAAAATTCAGAACCTAAT
>NZ_MUBK01000177.1 GCF_002127545.1 Xenorhabdus beddingii | reverse complement strand
CAAAGTCACTGTTTGAGTCTTGCTTTTGCTCTATCAGATACTTACTTACTGCCTCTCTGGTGGGATCTGCCTGTGGGTTACCGTTGGGAAAATTGACCGCATCAAGGTAAATCTCCGGCACTTGGTGGCGTGTCACTACCGCCCCCAGTGCATCATTGAAATCCTGATTTATCGCAGTCAGAAATCCGTTAATGTTGGCAAAGACCATTTTCGGGCGGGCGCTTGGTCCCTTGCCGCTCATCTCAAACCCGGTCACTTCAACCGGATACGCCTCATAGCGCATCCCTTGCCAGATAACCGGCTGGAGCTTTCCATTCAGACCATCATGAAAACGGTAGATATCCCCACCAAACGCCGTTAAATCAATCTCATATAGGTTAAGAATGGCGTTCTGACTCAGTTCGGTAACCTCAATCCGC
>NZ_MUBK01000176.1 GCF_002127545.1 Xenorhabdus beddingii | reverse complement strand
TGGCGCTGACATTGACATTCAGCGGCACAATCGCGCCACCGCGCCCGCTGATCTGCTCTTCCATCATCAGGCGGATCAGCATTTTCTTGCGGTATTCCAGCACGATCTGGTTATTGCGCTCGACCAGATCATAACGCCCGCCCTGCAGACTGCGCTTAAAGGCCACCGCATCCGGGTCAATTTGTGTTGACCACGGGGTGCCGATTTGATAGTTCAGGCCGAAATTAAACAACGTTTCCCCGCCGCCGGACGCACTCTGCCGGCGATCCAGCCCCAGCGTCACCAGCGGGATCGGGGTATAGCTGAGGCCAAGGGTAAAGGCGGCCGGGTTTTTCTGCCGGCGCTCTTCACTCAGCAGCCCGACCTCATCGCCGAAGTACTGCTCATAAATCAGTTTGCCCCCCAGTTGCGGGTAGGATGGC
>NZ_MUBK01000175.1 GCF_002127545.1 Xenorhabdus beddingii | reverse complement strand
TGGCGCTGACATTGACATTCAGCGGCACAATCGCGCCACCGCGCCCGCTGATCTGCTCTTCCATCATCAGGCGGATCAGCATTTTCTTGCGGTATTCCAACACGATCTGGTTATTGCGCTCGACCAGATCATAACGCCCGCCCTGCAGACTGCGCTTAAAGGCCACCGCATCCGGGTCAGTTTGTGTTGACCACGGGGTGCCGATTTGATAGTTCAGGCCGAAATTCAACAACGTTTCCCCGCCGCCGGACGCACTCTGCCGGCGATCCAGCCCCAGCGTCACCAGCGGGATGGGGGTATAGCTGAGGCCGAGGGTAAAGGCAGCCGGGTTTTTCTGCCGGCGCTCTTCACTCAGCAGCCCGACCTCATCGCCGAAGTACTGCTCATAAATCAGTTTGCCCCCCAATTGCGGGTAGGATGGC
>NZ_MUBK01000174.1 GCF_002127545.1 Xenorhabdus beddingii | reverse complement strand
ATTGTGTTTACCCTTTAACCGGTTTAATGACTAAACCCGCATCCTGTTGCGCCAGTTCGGCACAAGCCGGTTGCACCGGAAACTCGATTGCCGGGAGTGCTTCCGCCATCGGGAGTTGCCCCACTTGTGCGAGCGGTGCCACACCTTCCGGCAGTTGCAGTGCAATGCCACGCCCGCTGCCCCCTGAACCCTGCCCGACATTCATCGGGGAACAGAGAATGCCGCCCGGCGTGACTTTGAGAAAACTGCCGCCCACTTTCAGGGTGATTTCTGATGCCGCTTCCAGCACGATTTTGCCGCCGCTTTTCAGGTGGATTTCCTGCCCGCTGTCAATCACTGTGGCATCGCCGGTCTGGAGATGCTGGCTGCCGGCTATCCGGTGGGAGACGTCGCCGTCGGTGGTGATTTTGCGCGAACCCGCC
>NZ_MUBK01000173.1 GCF_002127545.1 Xenorhabdus beddingii | reverse complement strand
CTCACAACCCGAAGGTGTCTTCGGATTGGAGTTATTGAGAGACCCGTCAGTCCTGTTTTGCAACAGCACTGCGGTTGTTTCAAATTTTCAGCTTGTTCCGGATTGTTAAAGAGCACATACTGCTAAACCCACTGTCACCAGTTCGTTTAGCACTATCTTGCGGCACCGGCTTTCACCCAGGGCCTGAGCAGAATGGCGTCCCCTAGGGGATTCGAACCCCTGTTACCGCCGTGAAAGGGCGGTGTCCTAGGCCTCTAGACGAAGGGGACATCAGGTCTTCTTCGCAGACGCGCTGCTCATGTGGCATTTCATCAGACAATCTGTGTGAGCACTCTGCAATACGTACTATCTTTCGGTAAGGAGGTGATCCAACCGCAGGTTCCCCTACGGTTACCTTGTTACGACTTCACCCCAGTCATGAATCACAAAGTGGT
>NZ_MUBK01000172.1 GCF_002127545.1 Xenorhabdus beddingii | reverse complement strand
GAAATGTTTTGTCGCGAGTACCTCGTTGATTTGAACGCCACGCAAGCGGCTATTCGGGCGGGGTACAGCGATAAGACTGCGAACCGTACCGCGTCTGAAAACCTGTCAAAACCTGACATTCAAAACAGGATCACTGAATTAAAGTCACAACGCAATGAAGATGTTGGCATAAATGCGGCCTACGTCTTAAAGCGGTTGGTGGAAATTGACCAAATGGACGTGCTCGACATTCTGACGGATGGCGGCGAACTGAAACCCGTCAAAGACTGGCCTAAAGTGTGGCGTACTACATTATCCGGTCTGGAAGTGGTTGAGATGGGACAGGATGCTGCGGCGTTGCTTAAGAAGATCAAATGGCCGGATAAGGTGAAGAATCTGGAATTGTTAGGTAAGCATATCAGCGTTCAAGCGTTTCGTGAGCAGGTTAAAAATGAG
>NZ_MUBK01000171.1 GCF_002127545.1 Xenorhabdus beddingii | reverse complement strand
GATAGCTCGCAGGGACGGTAAACAGGAGTTCGAGGAAATGAGGCACAAACGGAATTTGGAACGCACGGATGCGTATCAATGGCTGGCGTGGCGATTGGGTATCAGTTTCAGCCGCTGCCATTTCGGATGGTTTGAGGCGGATATGTGTGAACGGGCAGCGAATATATGCAGGAGGTTTAGGTGAGCAATAACAAAATAAAATGCGCAAAACGTAAATGCAGGCATATTCATTATGAAAACGAGAGAATAATGACTAATTCAAATGAATGCAGAGAGGCGTTTGAAAAATTTATGATAACTGAGTTTGGTTATCCCGCAGGTGCATTAAGTAAATATGACGATGGAAAATATTTCAATATACCTGCTCAGAATTATTGGGAAGCATTTCAAGCGGGATGGAAGCGAATCAGGAGAACAGAAATGAGCAATGATGTTAT
>NZ_MUBK01000170.1 GCF_002127545.1 Xenorhabdus beddingii | reverse complement strand
TTGCGCCAGCACGGTTTCGATTTCGCCGACCGGCGCGGCATAACCGCGCGTGACCACCGCCGATAAATCCGGGGCAGGCAGGGCCTGCCGGTCAAGTTTGCCATTGGGGGTCAGCGGGAAAGCGTCCAGCACCATAAAGGCACTGGGCAGCATATAGTCGGCAAGGTGTTGTGCCAGTTGCTGACGCAGTGCCGCCGGCACCAGTTCAACGCCCTCCAATGGTCGCAGATAGGCGACCAGCCGTGTCTGATTCGGTTCGTCTTCACGGGCGATGACCACCGCTTCGCGTACCCCGTGGCACTGCATTAACCGGGACTCGATTTCACCCGGTTCGATGCGAAAGCCGCGCAGCTTGACCTGAAAATCATTGCGGCCAAGGTATTCAATATTGCCGTCGGGCAGCCAGCGGCCGAGGTCGCCGGTTTTGTACATCCGCGCA